>CABQMV010000111.1 GCA_902465325.1 uncultured Oscillospiraceae bacterium | reverse complement strand
GGAAGTTCTAAGTGCTCATGGTGGGCGTCTGGGAAGATCAATGAAACAGATCCTGAGCATCCGGTAATTGAGATTACTATGCTGGAAGACAACGGAAATGAAAAGTATGCGGTAACGGAAGCCGGTCAGATATGGGTATCGGTGACCTTTACGGCGCTGGCAGACGGAACAGTAGGCGACTTGCTGGCTTATACGACTGCAGTAGGAGGAACTACCAGTGAAAATGACGAGGTAGGGACCATAGAGGGAACGGGAAGCTATGTATATATTGTAGCAGCAGAGGAGCCTTCAGAGAGTCCTAGCCAGGAGCCCAGTGAGAGCCCGAGTCAGGAGCCTTCAGAAAGCCCCAGCCAGGAACCCAGCGAGAGTCCTGCAGACCCGACTGATCCGGGAAAGAATCCTGTAACCTTTGACGCAGGATTGATTTCTCTGGCAGCGGTAGCGATCTCTTCCTTTGTAGCAGTGAAGAAGAGAAAGTTCTAATACAGATTGCTTTACATGATGAAAGCGGCTTCCATTAAATGGAGGTCGCTTTTTTTAAAAGAATATTGACTTTTTATTGCAGTATGCTATACTAAGTTAAGTTTTATATATGAAAGGAGCTTATAAAACTATGCTTAAGAAATTTTTATCAATTTCTGTTGCTTTGGCAGTAGTATTGGCAATGTTTGTAATTCCTTCTACTTCCGGAGCGGCAACTTTTACAGATTCATGTGTAATTGATATTGATTATACAAAGAAGTCTGTAGATGACAGCAAAGGGGCTTTAGCCTTTGCAAGAGATGTTGCTGCGTGTCAGTTCGTAGAGGATTTGTCTGCTTATGGGACAAGCCGCACGGGTCTTGATGTGGCTTCTGTAGGAAATAGCCTGAAGTATACAGGAAGTGTGACTTTGGGACAGCAGTTTGCCTATGAGTTTTACGGAGTGTTTAATCCCGGAGAGCTTTTCACGAGATGTAATTATCCCTGTGAAATCGGAGCAGATGGATCTGTTACCGCTTGGACCAATGTGGGACCTGTTGTTGGAGGTGCCGCGGCCCTTACCACTACCAATACATATGATTGGACAAAGGCACATCATGTGATTATTACTGGTAATGTAGATACATATTCCATTTATGTTGACGGACAGCTGGCAGCCAGCAGACCTTTAGAGATCCCGACAGAATTTGCATTTTGTGATAGTATTTACTTGGGAGGACAGAATCCTATTGTAGTGCAGTATTTAATGCTTTTCAGAGTATATAACAGTGCGCCTACTGCAGAGGAAGCTCTGGCTCTGTATAATGCAGCTGCAGGCGTAGAGCCCAGTCCTTCTGAGAGCACGGAGCCGACCCCCTCTGAGGGTACAGAACCTTCTCCCACAGAAAGTGTAGAGCCCAGTCCTACAGATGAGCTGCCTGTACTTCCTTCCGGGGAGGACTTTACGGTAACTGCTGAGGATGTACCGGCCTTTAAGGCAGGAGATACAGTGACTCTTAAGTTTACTGTTTCTGAGATTGCTGTAGCTTCTGGTATGCTGGGCATGGATTTGTATTTTGAATACGATCCTACAGTACTCCAGCCGGTTATGACATATGATGAAGAAGAAGAGGAAGACGTGCTGGCGTTGGAGTCCAGCTCAGAGGCCATTAACAGTGCTTCAGGAAGTTCTAAGTGCTCATGGTGGGCGTCTGGGAAGATCAATGAAACAGATCCTGGGCATCCGGTAATTGAGATTACCATGCTGGAGGATAACGGAAATGAGAAATATGCCGTTAAAGAGGCAGGCAAGATATGGGTGTCTGTAACCTTTAATGCCCTTGCTGATGCTACTTCGGAGAGTCTGATTGCCTATACAACCTCTGTAGGAGGGACCACCAGTGTAGATGACAATGTGGAGACAATTGAAGGAACTGGTTCTTATGTATATGTAGAAACGATTACGGCACCTTCTCCTAGTGAAAGTACTGAACCGTCTCCCTCTGAGAGCACAGCTCCTATACCGACTACTGAGCCGGAGGAGCCTACACCGGCTCCCAGTGACGGAGACCAGGATAATGATATCCCTGAGACTTTTGATGCGGGATTTGTATCTTTAGCTGCTGTAGCGCTTTCCTCTGTTGTAGCAGTTAGAAAGAAAAAACATTAATTTATTGGTGTGAGACGAAACGGCCTTCCCTGGGAGGGCCGTTTTTTTATAGAATAAATGGCCTGAAAAGGTAGCATTTTACCGAAAAGTGTTATATAATCTATGATGTATTCTTTCTTTTAGGAAATCTGACGCAAACCCGTTTTTGCGTATAAATTAATGAGGAATGGTGATGGATATGAAGTTTACCAAAATGCAGGCGATTGGAAATGACTATGTGTATGTAGATTGTTTTAAAGAGACGGTCAGTAATCCGGGAAAACTTTCACAGCAGGTAAGTGACCGGCACTATGGCATCGGTTCTGACGGTCTGATCTTGATACAGCCTTCCTCCATTGCGGATTGTAAAATGGATATTTATAATGCGGACGGGTCCCGCGCAGAAATGTGTGGAAACGGTATCCGCTGTGTGGGAAAATATTTGTGGGATAACGGATATGTAAAAACCCCGGTTGCCAGCGTAGAAACCCTTTGCGGAGTAAAGCATTTGGCGCTTTTGATTGAAGGGGACCGTTGTGTAGGAGCCAGAGTGGATATGGGAGAACCTGAACTGGCAGCCAGAAAAATTCCTGTCATTTGGGATGATGATACGGTGATTGACAGGGAGCTGACTGTAGGCGGAAAGCTTTATAGTGTTACCTGTGTGTCCATGGGAAATCCCCACTGTGTTGTTTTTACTGAAAATACGGAGGAATTAAATTTGCCGGCGTTAGGACCTCTCTTTGAGAATCATGCTGCGTTTCCTGCCCGCGTAAATGCTGAGTTTGTGACGATTTTGGACAGAACCCATTTGAGAATGAGAGTATGGGAAAGAGGCTCCACAGAGACAATGGCCTGTGGGACGGGAGCCTGCGCCGCCGCAGTAGCCGCTATTTTGAATAATTACTGTGAAAGAGATGTGGTGATCACCTTAAATGGAGGGGATTTAAAGATAAGTTGGGATGAGGCTACGAACCATGTGTTTATGGAGGGGCCTGCCCGCACCGCGTTTACAGGAATTTTTTATCCGGAAGAGGAGGAAGGATAATAATATGGCAAAGGTTAACAGCAATTATACCAAACTGCCAGGCAGTTATCTGTTCAGTGAGATTGCAAGGAGGGTCAATGATTACGCTGCGCAGCATCCGGACAGGGAAATTATTCGGCTTGGAATCGGAGATGTTACAAAGCCTCTAACCCCTACGGTAATAAAGGCGCTGCATACGGCTGTGGATGAAATGTCCGAAGCGTCGACTTTTCGCGGGTACGGTCCGGAACAGGGGTATGATTTTTTGCGTCAGGCGATTATCCGTTATGATTTTGCGCCAAGGGGAGTTGACCTTTCTGAAGATGAAATTTTTGTAAGTGACGGGGCTAAAAGTGACACAGGGAATATAGGGGATATTTTTGGCGTTCATAATACGGTGGCGGTTTGTGATCCCTCTTACACCGTATATGTGGATACCAATGCCATGGCCGGCAGAGCTGGTATTTATTCCGAACAGACAGGACACTGGAGCGATTTGATTTATATGCCCTGTACAAAGGAAAATCATTTTGTGGCAGAGGTTCCGGGGGCAGGGGATCGGGTCCCTGATATTATTTATCTCTGCTATCCCAATAATCCTACTGGGGCGGCGGCTACCAGAGAAGAATTAAAGGCGTGGGTTGATTATGCTTTGACTCACAAGAGTGTGATTCTTTTTGATGCGGCATACGAGGCCTATATCACAGAAGATTTGCCCCACAGCATTTATGAAATTGACGGCGCGAAATTCTGTGCAATAGAGTTTAGAAGTTTTTCAAAAAATGCCGGCTTTACCGGCACACGATGTGCTTATACTGTTATTCCCAAGGAGCTGACGGCTCAGGATGATGAGGGAAGAGAGATTTCCTTGAATCAGCTCTGGAACCGCAGGCAGACCACAAAGTTCAATGGAGTTCCTTATATTATACAAAGAGGTGCAGAGGCTGTTTATACGCCGCAGGGGCAGGCTGAAATTAAGGGACTGGTGGCATTTTATCAAAAAAATGCAAGGATTATTAAAGACGGGCTGAGCAAAATGGGCTTTGAGGTTTTTGGCGGCGTGAATTCACCGTATATTTGGCTGAAGACGCCGGACCATATGACCTCCTGGGAGTTTTTTGACGATTTGCTGCACAGGGCTCATGTAGTCGGTACGCCGGGCAGCGGCTTTGGTCCCTGTGGAGAAGGCTATTTCAGATTAACGGGTTTTGGCAGTACGGAAAATACGGAGAAGGCAATCGGAAGGATGAAAGAAATCTATGAAAAATGAAACGATAATTATTTTAGATTTTGGAGGCCAGTACAGCCAGCTTATTGCCAGACGAATCAGAGAATGTAATGTTTATTGCGAGGTTTTGCCTTTTCATACTGCGCCGGAACGGGTACAGTCATACTGTCCGAAGGGAATTATTTTGACCGGCGGTCCGGCAAACGTGTATGCGGAGGAATCCCCACGGTGCTCTGCTGATATTTTACATATTGGTTGCCCTGTATTGGGAATCTGCTATGGGATGCAGCTTATGGCCTATCTTACAGAGGGAAAGGTGCAAACCGGCGGAACGGAAAATAAGGAATATGGACATACGATGGTTACTTTTGACAGGAATTCATTGCTGTTTAAAAAGGCGTTTGCTGAGAATTCCTGTTGGATGAGCCACACGGATTTTGTATCACAGGTGGGGAAGGGATTTTGTGTCACTGCCCAGTCTAAGGGCTGTCCCATTGCGGCAATGGAGAATGCAGAGAGGCAGCTTTATGGGGTACAATTTCATCCGGAGGTTATGCATACCGCAAACGGGACGTCTATGCTGCAGGCTTTTCTGTATGATGTATGCGGCTGTGCAGGCGATTGGACGATGTCCGGGTATGTAGAACGGACCGTAGCGGAGATGAAGGAGAAGTTTGGCGATAAAAAGGTCCTTTTGGCTCTTTCTGGCGGTGTAGACTCTGCTGTGGCAGCAGCTATGGTGGGAAAAGCGGCAGGCAATAATCTGACTTGTATTTTTGTTGACCACGGTATGCTTCGCAAGTATGAAAGGGAAGAGGTAGAGGCTGCGTTTCAGGGACGTTTCGGGATCCGCTTGATTACTGTAGACGCTAGACAGCATTTTTTGGACAAGCTGGCAGGGGTTACGGACCCTGAAAAGAAGCGAAAAATCATTGGGGCTGAATTTATTAATGTATTCCAAAAGGAAGCGGAAAAAATTGGTGAGGTGGATTATTTTGTGCAGGGAACAATCTATCCTGATGTGATTGAGAGCGGAGCGGTGGCTGGTAGTGCAGTGATTAAGAGTCATCACAATGTAGGCGGTCTTCCCTCAGTGGTAAAATTTAAGGAAATTGTAGAGCCTTTGCGCAACCTGTTTAAGGACGAGGTTCGTAAGTGTGGCTTTGAATTGGGACTGCCGGAAAATATTGTTATGAGGCAGCCGTTCCCGGGACCTGGGCTGGCGATCCGTGTAATAGGGGATATTACAGAGGAGAAGCTGGAAATTCTGCGGGAGGCAGATTATGTTTTCCGTGATGAAGTGGCCAAATCGGGAATTGCTCAGGATTTGAACCAATATTTTGCAGTGCTGACGGGTATGAGAAGTGTCGGCGTTATGGGAGACGGGCGTACATATGATTATACAATTGCTCTGAGAGCTGTGACGACTACGGATTTTATGACTGCGGATTGGGCGAGAATTCCTTATGATCTGCTGCAGAGAACATCGACGCGGATTGTAAATGAAGTGGGCCATGTGAATCGGGTGCTGTATGATATTACCAGTAAGCCTCCGGCGACGATAGAGTGGGAGTGATGACTCTCGGCTGAGATGTGCTTAAAAAGCCAGTATTTATGCGGGTTTGCGGGTATAGCTTGAATCGTCGATTCGTTTTTGCAACACTTTTGCAACACATCACGCACAAAAAAGTTTTGCAACAGATGAAATAGTTATAAGTGGCTTTGTGGTAAAGCTGAACAATGAGTAATGAAAGGACTCTGACGAAAAAGGTCAGAGTCCTTTTTTCGTCTGTCGTATAACACTTTTGGAAGCTTTTGCATACTTGTTAAGCAAATTGCGATCGTATATAGTATGCTTAGGCAGGAGGTGCGACAGATGAAACAGAAAGACTATTATATTTATTTAGATGAGCAGGAATACTCTCAGGTTATACAATCCCTTATTGCTCTCAAAAACGATCTCATAGCGCAAGGCAGATATACGGACGCAGTAGATGATGTCCTTATCAAATTTACAA
>CABQMV010000110.1 GCA_902465325.1 uncultured Oscillospiraceae bacterium | reverse complement strand
TCTTCTTATAGGTCAAATCCCATGCGGCTGGCGGAGTTTACCCTGTCCAGAAAGGACCCTGCCTATGTAGGCCGGGCAAAACGCATTAAGGCAATGGAGCAGGCCAGGCTGGAGGGCAGGACAGCAGACTGTGCAGAAATGTTTAGAGGAATCGGAGCGCCTGAGGAGCTGGCAGCTTCTACAGGAATCGGCAGTGTGGTATACGCTGTAAGGCCCGGAGACGGATCTGCCCGGGAGCAGGCGGCCTCCTGCCAAAAGGTACTGGGCGGGTTTGCCAATATTGCCTGTGCCTATGCCACCAAGCGCTACAGAAGCAATCTGATCAACTGGGGGATGCTGCCGTTTATTACAGAAGAACCTGAGAAGCTGGCTCTGCAGCCGGGAGATCGCATCTATATTCCCCATATCCGCAAGGCTGTGGAGGAGAGGGCGGAGTCGATTCCCTGTGAGATTTACAGAAAGGACGGCAGTGTGGCTTCTAGTGTCCTGAAGCTCCCTGAGCTTTCAGAGGCTGAACGGGAAATTATATTGGCCGGCTGTCTGATCAATTATTATAATATATGATGGCTGCCATTGAAAAAAGATTGGAAGAGCTGGCTGCCAGAGGAGCTTGCCACAGTGATTTTCTGACGCTGGAGGAGCAGAGCCTCTGTCTTGCCCTGTTTAAAAGACCCGGATTTCCTCCGGGTCTTTTTGACGGCGGCTATCCGGAGGCGGAAAGAAAATTGGTGTATTTTGACCTGCCGGCTTCCCCGGTAGCGCTTCTTGAAATCAGAGCACAGAGCAGACATTCTGATAAAGCGCCTTCTCACCGTGATTATCTGGGAGCACTGTTGGGGTTGGGGATTAAAAGGGAAACCCTAGGAGACCTTTTAGTATTTTCCCAGGGTGCTGGAGCCTGGGTGTTTTGTCAGCGTCGAGTGGCAGACTATATTGTAAATACGCTTGACTTTATAGGGCGCACCCCTGTAAAATGTATTCCCATAGATGCTCTGCCTCCTGAGGCTTCGGCGGCCGGAAAGCAAGTGCGTATTACTGTGTCCTCCATAAGACTGGATTCGCTGGTAGCCGCCGCCTTTCTTTTCTCACGGAGCGAGAGCCTGGATTTGATTAAACGGGGCCTGGTGTTTGTCAATGGCGCATTGATAAAAAAGCCGGGTTTCGAACCGGAAATAGGCTGTACAATTACTGTCAGGGGGACAGGACGCTTCTGGCTCCGGGAGATACAGGGCAGAACGCAAAAAGGCAGAATTGCGGTGGTGATCGAGAAGTGATAAATTATAAAATGCTGCTCAGCTATGACGGCGGCGGGTTTAACGGATGGCAAAAGCAAGGCAACACAGAGAACACCGTGCAGGGAAGACTGGAGACTGCTCTGGAGAAGCTGACGGGGCAGCCTGTGAGGCTCCAGGGAGCCGGACGGACAGATCGGGGGGTCCATGCTGCCGGGCAGGTTGCTTCTTTTTGTCTGGAGTCGGCATGGGACTGTGATTTTCTCAGGGACAGCCTGAATCAGGCTCTTTCAGGATCAGTGGCGATACAGTCTGTTGAGAGGGCTGGGCCGCGCTTTCACGCCAGGCTGAATGCCGGTGCAAAAACTTATGTGTATCGCCTGTGGGACGATATCGTGCCCAATGTATTTGAAAGAAATTATATCTGGCAGTGTCGGGAGATAACGGGTCCCATTGACGAGCAGGCTTTAAATGACCGTCTGCAGCGTTTTACTGGGGAGCAGGACTTTCGTGCATTCAGCCGGTATACCGGAAAGAAGTCGACTGTTCGCAGTATTTATGAGGTCTCGGCAGTGCGTCTGGGCGGAGAGGTCCGTATTACTTTTCGCGGCAGCGGCTTTTTGTACAATCAGGTACGGCTGATGGTAGGCTGGGCTCTTACGGGCGAAAGATACACGGCGCCTGCCCGAGGTCTGTGTTTACAGCATATTGAATACGTTGAAGGGAATCTTTGAAATGAAAAAGAAAATGAGCAAAAGAAAAATTTTCTGTATAGTTGGGGCGGCAGTGATTCTTGCTGCGGCTACCCTCCTGTACTGGGGCTGGGACAGACCTTTAGGAGGCGTGACGCTGCTTTCTCCGGCGTCTAAAGAGGAGCTCTGGCTTGTAAACCAGAATATGAGAGAGTATATGGAGCTGCCGGAGGAAGATATACGGAAAATTTCTCTGTACAGTGACGGAAAGTCAGAGCATTATGCGCCGGAACCAGTTGTCTTTACTTGGGAAGGAGATTCGGACGGGTATGTTTTATATCTGTCTCGCAAATCTAATTTTAAAGACGCTATGCGCTGGGAGACCGACGCGTGCTCCTATTCAGTAGATAATCTTCAGGTGGGTACAAAATACTATTGGAAGGTGCTTTCTCTGGACGGAGAGAAGGGATCGGAAACCCGTACCTTTACTACAGCGGAGAATCAGCCCAGGACGGTACAGATAGACGGCGTGAACAATACCAGAGATCTGGGAGGATACAAAACCGCTGACGGCAGGAGAATCCGGCAGGGAATCGTGTATCGGGGCGCTTCTCTGAAGTATATTACAGAGGCCGGTGCTCAGGCTTTTGAAGAGGGGCTGGGAATCAAAACGGAGCTGGACCTGACAGGGGGCACAGAGAGCTCAGAAATTCTTTCTGTCCGGAAAGAATTTCAGTCAATTACCTGGTATGACAACATTTTCCGGGAGGAGCAATATAGAGAGGCCACGAAAAACGCTCTTTTGCTGTTTACAGAGGAGGCAAATTTCCCGATTTATTTCCACTGCGCTCTGGGACGGGACAGGACAGGGACCCTGGCATTTATGCTTTTGGGCCTATGCGGCTGTGAGAAGGAAACCCTTTACAAGGAATATATGCTGACTTGTTTTTCTTCCAGGGGAGACACGGACGGCTCTGGCACAGCAGGTATGCTTTCTAATATAGATAATCTCTATTACGGCTTCCGGATGTACCGGAACAAGGACTGGAGCCTGGCGGACAATATAGAGGCTTATATGCAAGATCTTGGGCTGACGGAGGAGAATATTAAAAGCTTCCGGGCAAATTTAACGGAAAAAATTTAGTATATCAAATTTCCCGGCAGTTTGTATCCGTTGCACAGGGAGATGAAAAGAACTTTGAAGAAGGGGGGGATTGATGTGAAGGTTGTATTGAATTCCCGCGGTGTTTTGCGTATTACAGACGATGAAGGCAGGACCCTGATAGATCGGATTGATTCGGAAATGCGGTATCCGGGCGACAAGTATGATACTCTGTACATAAAAAGGCAGGGAGTCTGACGTCTGTCCCGGGAAGGGGATCGGACGGTTGCTTCCTGTGACAATGTCTGTCTGGAATTTATGCCCTTTGGAAGGGGGCTTGCTGTACGAAATCATTTTACCAATCACACGGGAAAGCAGATTGTACATCTGGGGGAGTTGGTAATGTTAGAGGGCCTCTGGAGAGAGTGCTTTGATAAGTTTATCTTTAATGGGCTGATCGACGTTAACGGAAATGTGACCAATGATATGCGTACGAGGGTTATAACCTGGCAGCCGATTTTAGGGCAATACGCTGACGGCGGCGATTTTGTGGCTGCCAGAGACACAGAGGGGCAGCATGTCGTGCTTGGCTTCGCTTCGTATGAGAAATATTTTAATGAAATTAGAATCAGCGGCGACGGGTACTTTAATGCAAGGCAGCTTATGGAATCTCACCCATTTGAGCCGGGGGAGACACTTACTACGGACTGGTTCTATATAGGGCTCTGTGACGATTTTATTGGCGGGATACCGGAATTTATGGACCTCACAGCTTCTTTTATGGGGATACAGCTGAAAGAGTTTCCTGTGCCCGCAGGGTACTGCAGCTGGTACTATTATTTGTCCAAAATCAGTCAGGAGGATATCTATGAGAACCTGACGTTTTTTAAAGAACACAGGGAAGAATTGCCGATCCGGTATTTTCAGATTGATGAGGGATGGAACACTGGCTGGGGAGACTGGGAAGAAAATGAGCACTTTTCAAAGGGAATGAAGCAGATTGCCGATGATATCCGAGAAGCAGGCTTTCTGCCCGGGATCTGGGTGGCGCCTTTTGGAATTACGAAAAATTGCAGAGTATGGAAGGAACATCCAGATTGGTTTGTAAAGCGCTGGGATTGTGAGGAGCTTTGGCAGGAGGAGGCTCTGGGTATGACGCATCCAGAGGTGCAGGCATTTATCCGCCGCCTCTTTCATCGGCTGTCCTATGAATGGGGATACCGGTATATTAAGATTGATATTGTCATTGACCGGGCCGTCACTATGATCCTAAGACTACTGCACTGATGAATATACGGGAAGGGTATCGGATTATGAGAGAGTCGGTGACAGAGGATACCTTTCTGCTTGCCTGTACCAGTCCGCTGGCTCCGTTGGCAGGGCTGTGCGATTCCATGCGTACCAGCGGTGATGTGTTTGAGAGCTGGGAGGCGGCCAGGTGCCTTTTCTCCAGTAATCTTAACCGGTATTTTTACCATAAAAGGTATTTTATTAACGATTTTGACTGCCTGGTGGTCCGGGAAGCAGAGGAAGAGGACAGCCAGTGCGGACGAAATCTAATCAGGAACAAAGAGGAGATCCGGTCTTATTTAACTGCCATTGCCTCTAGCGGTGGAACGCTAATGCTTTCAGATAAAATGACGCTTCTGTCCGAAGAGAAGATTCAGCTGCTTTCCAAATTGTTTCCTTTAAATACACAGGAGGCTGTTCCTCTGGACTTTGCGGAGACAGATATCCCGGGCATACTAGGTTTTGGCTATCGTGGGAATACCCGGATCGTTGCTTTGATTAACTAGGACGAAAAAGAAAGAGACATGTGCTTGGCTATAGACCAGTGCTATGTCTATGAATTTGGCGAGGAATGTATCTGGGGCTCTTTGATGGAAAGCTGTCTCGGAGGATAGCGCCTCACTGCTGTGAGGTTCTCTTTCTGACAAGAGAAGCGCCCATGGCGGTGATTGGTCTGGATGACTGTCTGTGTCCCCATATAGAGCAATCCTATGAGGACGGTGTGCTCCGCGTATCTTTTATAAAAAAAGGGGAAACAATGTATCTGGTGAGCAGACAGCCGGCTGTCTCTGCAAGAGGCTGCCGCTGTGAAAAAATTTCTTCCGGTGGAGGAAATCTATTCCGTCTTGTATATGACGGGGAAATGGACTTTACGGTAAAATGAGGGTATAATATTCTGGTTATTATACTTATTTATTTGCCGGAGGAACATAGATGATATCGAAATACAGTGTCAGGAAACCCTTTACAGTCGTAGTGGCTATTGTGATTGTGTTGATTTTGGGTGTGGTCTCCTATATGAATATGAGTATTGACCTGCTTCCCAATATGAATATGCCCTATGCAGTTGTTGTCACCACTTATCCGGGGGCGGCAGCAGAGGAGGTAGAGGATAAGGTCACCATTCCTGTAGAGGCAGCCATGTCTTCTGTAACGGATGTGGAAAATATTACCTCCACTTCATCAGATAATTACTCTATGGTAGCCATGGAGTTTAATCAGAATGCAGATATGAATTCTGCTATTGTGGAAATCAATTCCCTGCTGGATCAATTAAAGAGCGGACTGCCGGAGGGCGCCGGCAGTCCGCTTTCCATGAAAATAAATCCCTCTATGATCCCTACTATGATATTTGCCATTGCTTTGGAAGGAGAGGACCGGCAGACGGTATCGGAGCTAACGGACTCTAAGCTTATATCAGAGTTTGAAAGTCTGGGGGGCGTGGCCTCTGTTTCGGCTACGGGACTTCAGACGAATATGATTCATGTTACGCTCTCAGAAAGTAAGCTGGGGGAGCTGCAGGCAAAGCTAGAGGCCAATCTGCAAAAGACAATAGAGGAGGCTGTGGCAGAAGGAAATGAGAAATTTGCCAATATGCAGCAAGAGGTTGTTTCTCTAACAGAAGCAGCTTACCGAAAGCAGGCGGAGGCAGAGGAGGCCAAGGCGGCTATTACTACCGTGACGCTCAATGTATTGATGCAAAAGGTAAAAGATGGCCTGACTTCTCAGATGCAGGCCTATGCCCAGGAGATCCAAAAGGTTCTGGATACCTATGAAAGTACAATCAAGCAGCAGATTACCCAGGACGTTGATCAGGCTGTCAATGGAGAGCTGACACAGGAGGAATTAGAGCAGCTGCTGCAAAAGCTGCAGCTGCAGATTGACAGCTTCAGTGAAATTCTTGCGGGAGTGCAGTCGCAGGAGGATCTGGAGAAGCTGCTGGCTGAAATAAAAGATACGCTGCAAAATGCTATTATAGCCAGTTTGCCGCAGCTGCCTGCGCCTGATCTGGATGCTATGATGACACAGGTGATGGCGGAGGCGCAGGCTTCTGTTTCAGAGTCACCAGA
>CABQMV010000109.1 GCA_902465325.1 uncultured Oscillospiraceae bacterium | reverse complement strand
GTGGGCGTTCAACGCGCGAGTATCTTTAACCTGTCCTGTATGTCATGGCCCACAGACCACCACGTCTGTTTTGCGGTCAGTGTTTATCGCTCGCTCCCAGGGGAGGTCATGGCGCACCGGACGCATGGCTCGATACAGGACAGAACGTATCCGTCTGCCTTATACTGCACCGGCGGCCTCCCGTCGGGCTTTCTTTGTCAAGGTCCGTCAGGCTTCATGCCGGACCGTCGGGACAGTGAAAGGGAGAAGAAGCCTGTCCCAAAGGTTTTAGACCGGCAATACCTTGAAGCCTGTTACAATGCTATCATCCTGATCGAAGGGCTGCGCGTGGGCAAATACACTGTGACCGAGGTGAAAAATAAGGCCAGCGAGGACTATATCATCCCGGATGGCGCCACGGTGGAGATCAAGGCCGATGAAACCGCCGAGGTGAGCTTCTTCAATGAAAAGCCGGAGGAAGAAACCCCGGAAACGCCTGATACGCCGGATAACCCGGATAGCCCGGCAACGCCTTCCAATCCTTCCAAGCCGGTCCCGCAGACAGGCGATGATTATAACCTGTATATCTGGATCGGCGTGTTGGGCGCGGCGGTGGTCGGCAGCGGCATTGCCCTTTTCCTGTGCACTTACAAGAAAAAGGGACAGAAGGCCAGTACCGGGCGCCGCAAAGCGGCAGCCGGCGCGCTTCTGATCTGCATTGCCATGACGGTAGGCAGCGGCTTCATGCTGGCGCGGGAGATCGGCCAGTACAAGGAAAGCGCCGATACCTATGCCGGTCTTTCGGAATATGTCACCCCGGCAGAAACGGACGGGGAAAATGGAGATGCGGAGGCGCCGGAGGAAACCGGCGCTTCCTCCGTTTCCCTTCCCACGGTGGATTTTGAAAGCCTGCTGGCCCAGGGGCCGGATGTCAAGGCGTGGCTGGAGCTTCCCGGCACGGTCATTCAGTACCCGGTAACGCAGGGCGAGGATAACAGCTACTACCTGAAACACCTGTATGACGGTACGGCAAACAAGGTGGGCTGCCTGTTCATCGACTATGAAAACGCGGAGGATTTTTCCGACAACAACACGATCATCTATGGGCACAACATGCGTGACGGCTCTATGTTCTCCACGCTGGTGGAATACAAAGCGCAGGCTTACTATGACGAACACCCGGAAATGTACCTGGTAACGCCGGAGGGCGGCTATGTAGCCGAAGTGTTTTCCGCGTTTGTGGCAAGCCCGGAGGAATCCGGCAGCGAAACTTCTCCCTGGGCGCTGGAATGGAAAGACAGCGGCGCATATACGACCTGGCTTTCCGCGATGCAGGAACGCTCTGTGATTGAAACCGGCGTTTCCGTCACTTCCAGTGACAAGGTACTGACCCTTTCCACCTGCACCAATGGCGGCGCTGACCGCTTCATCATCATGGGCAGGCTGGTAGCTGTAACTGAATAACATTTTTTCGTATTTTAATGCAATGTCTAAAATAGAGGAATCGGAATTTATCAATTCAAGTGCCGCGAGGGATAGTCTTCTCAGCCGGATATATTCTGCTATTGTCATTTGAAATATAAAAGCGAAGGCCCGTTCAATATTAGAGAAAGAATAGCCGCCTATTATAGAAAGTTCCTTGGTATCAATTTTACTGTCTAAATGGTCCTCTATAATAATCAATTACTTTTTGTAATATTTCGTTCCACATAATGTACCTCATATGATTCCTGGTGGAATTCATTATATAATAAACGGCCCGTGTTTTCTTGATATTTTTTGCTGAAATTTATCAAATATATTTTACTATATATTTTACTATATATTTTACTTTCAGTACAAGAAACCGTCAATGGTTTCATAAAAGATCAAGCCTCCGTCATACGGTTGTGGGGATTGCCTAAAAATGCTATAATAAAAAAGCTATTCTAAGAGAGGTTCTATTTTGTCATGCAAAAGATAAGGCTGTTACTGAGAATATTAAGTTTTACTGTCAGTCTGGCTATGGCTGTTTTGTTCCTGTTTCCGCGGGACAACAGTGTTCCTGTTTTTATCCCTCCTGCTGTTTCTCCGCTGTCTTCTTTTGCTTCTCAAACACCGACAGAAACCGAGATGCCTCCGGTGGTATCGCCTTCTCCACCAGCAGAGCCGTCACCTTCTGCAAATCCGGAGGAGGGAGGGCGGCCTTCGGGACCGGTACCCTATTCCTCTAATGAAACAAGCCCAAAGTATTCCCGAGAATCTCATCACTATTCTGTACAGGTAAAATTTCCCCAGGGGTATCGGGTAGAGAATACTCTTTATGTCAAGGTTGTAATTAATGCGCAGTTGATTTACATATATAAAAGGGACAGCAATGGACAGCCGACAGAACGGATTCGAACCATTTTGATTTCCACTGGTATGGACCGGGGAAGCAATGCCACGCGGCTGGGAAAGTATATGATTTTAAATTCAGAGGAGAACAGCGCCGGAAAATACCGCTGGGTCAGCTTTGGCAGCAGCTACGGGCAGTATGCTACGCGGCTTTTCTATATTACCGAGGCAGACTCTCAGGGAATGTCCGGATATTTTACCGGATATATGTTCCATTCGGAGCTATATCGGGATACCGATCCCACATCTCTGATAGTAGCGGAATATAATACACTGGGCTATCCCAGGTCCCATGGCTGTATGAGAATGCAGGTTAAAGATGCCAGATGGATTTATATGAATTGTCCTACCGGTTCCGTTGTTGAAATTGTTGACGGAACTTCAGCCCCTGATACCTGGCTGGCATTAAAGCCGGCTCTTCTGCCTTACGGAACCCTGTATGATCCTACTGATCCGGCTAAGCCAGGCGTCAGTGCAGAGCCCGATTTACCCACTCCGGTTCCACCGGCCACTCCAAAAGCTACGCTCCGGCTGCCCCCTTCTTTTGAGCCGACTACAAAGCCTACGCCTACAGGGTGTTCTTCGGCCTCTCCTACTGTATTTCCAGATCCTACTCCGTCAGAAACGCCGGAGAGCACAGAAGTGCCGTCGGCCTCCTTTTCTCCGCAATAGAGTTATTCCGTGCGGAAGGTGTATATAGTAGTGTGTCTGTACGTTTCTCCGGCTTTCAAAATAGGACTGGGCCATTTTGGAAAATGAATGGCATCAGGGTAGAGCTGCGTTTCAAGACAGAAAGCGCCCCTCTTCTGGTACACATATCCGTTTTTCCCGGGAGTATCCCCGTGCATAAAGTTTCCTGTATAGAGCTGCATACCGGGCTGGTCAGTATAGGTATCCATAATTCGGCCGGATACAGGGTCTTTTACTGTGGCGGCCAAATCCATTTTCCCAAGGGGTTTATTTAAAATATAGTTGTGGTCATAGCCTTTTGCTGCTGTCATATCCGGATCGGTCTCTACTGCGTCTAGGCCCGTTTTCAGGGATCTCATGTTGGTAAAATCCATTACCGTACCGGTGACAGAAGCAATTTCACCGGTAGGGGAGCAGGTACTGTCAGAGACACAATATTGCAATGCATTTACATAGACCAGATGACGGCAGATACAGCCGGTGTCATGTCCTGCCAGGTTGAAATAGGCATGATTTGTCAGATTGACAACAGTATCTTTGTCCGAAACGGCCTCATAAGCAATGGTAAGTCTGTTCTGACTGTCAAAGGTATAGGTAACGGTGACCTCTAAATTGCCGGGATAATTTTCTTCTCCGTCCGGGCTTCGGAGCTTTAATGTTACAGAGTCTGCCTCCGGGTCGTCTTTGGCGTGGCATTCCCATATTTTTTGATTAAAGCCCTGCGTTCCGCCGTGAAGATGATTTTGCCCGTCATTTTTGGCCAGCTGGTATTCTTTCCCGTTCAGGATAAAACGGGCGTCTCGAATACGGTTGGCGCAGCGGCCGATCAGTGCGCCGTAATAGGCGTCTTGGGTATCCAGATATCCCTGCAGAGAATCAAAGCCTACCAGTACATCCGCCATTTTACCGTGAACATCCGGTACACAGATGGACCTTATGATGCCGCCGAAATTTAATATTTCTGCGTAGGCGCCAGTTGAATTGGCAATTTTATATACAAAAATTTCTGAACCGTCAGGGGTTGTATCAAATAATTTTTTTGTTACACTCATTTTGTTAACTCCTATATCCTATATTTATTATATATTTACTGTTTTTTATTGTAACACAGTTTTCTTGTATTGACAAAGCACTTGAATATGCTAAAATGAAAAAGCATTAAAGAATGGATGGTGAACTTGTGAAAGAGGAATTCGAGACATTGGATCTTGCCTATATATTGCGGCTTTTGAAAAGACGGATTATCTGGATTATTTTAGCGATTCTTATAGGGGGCTCTTTGCTCTTTTTCTATGCCCGGTTTTTTGTAGCGCCCCAGTATACGTCTGAAATCTCTTTCTATGTCAATAGTAAGCAAGTGGAAGGAAATCCTTCCGTAGGAAACAGCACAGAGGAAATTACAAATCAGCAGATTGCGGCAGCGCAGCAGCTGATACAGACATACAGTGTGATTTTAAAGCATCCTGCAGTTACTGTTGATGTGGCTGAGAAAATGGGGAATAAGTACAGTAGCGGACAAATTGCTTCAATGATCAATGTGTCTTCTTTTGACGGGTCTATGATTATGCATGTTTCGGTTACAGCCGGAGACCCTAAGGAGGCGCAGGATATCTGCAACTACCTGGACGAGCTGGGGACGGTAAAAATAGAAGAGATAACCAAAACCGGATATATAAGGTCTGTCGGCCCCGCCACGGCGCCCTCCGCACCGTATTCCCCCAATGTACAGAGATATGCGATGATTGGTGCTGTGATCGGACTGGTGATTTCCTGTGCCGTCATTATTATTGCAGGGCTACTGGATAATACGATTAAATCTGCTGAGGAGCTGAAGGAAAGATTTGATGTGCCGATCTTAGGCAAGATTCCTTCTCTGGAATCGATCTCAGGCGGCAGAAAAGGTTATTGAGAGGGGCAGACTGATGGGGAAAAGAAAGAAAATAAATGAATTGAGAGAAGAGCTGAAGCTGAGTGGAGCTTCTCCCTTTGCCCTGACAGAGGCATATAAAGCAGTAAGAACCAATTTGCTTTTCTCTTTGGCGGCAGATAGCAGAACGACTTTTCTGATATCCAGTCCCGGTGTAGGGGAAGGGAAGAGTACGACCAGCGCCAATCTGGCTATTACACTGGCGCAGACCTCTGCAAAGGTACTATTGATTGATGCGGATTTAAGAAAGCCTACGCAGCATAAAATTTTCCGTGTAGACAACAGTCACGGTCTCTCAAGTTTTTTAGTAGGGATGGAATCGCTGGCAGAGTCCCTTAAGAGTAATGTGGAGCCCCGTCTGGATTTGTTTCCGTCAGGGCCGACTCCGCCCAATCCCTCTGAGCTGTTGGGAAGTAAAAATATGGGGATTTTGCTCCAGAAGTTGGAGGAGCACTATGATTATATTCTGATTGACACACCTCCGGTTAATGTGGTTTCGGATGCTCTGGTGCTTTCTGGGAAAACTGCTGGCGTTGCCCTTGTTGTCAAACACTGCAGTACGGCCTATGAGGAGCTGCGGCGGGCAATTGAGGCCATACAGTTTGCCAATTCCCGGGTACTGGGTGTTATCCTTGCGAATGTGGACGAATCCAAAGACAGTTATACCAGAGGCTATAATAAATACGGATACAGCAAACGGTATGGATACGGTTATGGGACAGAAAATCAGGAAAGCGGTTTTGCGGAGCCGGTTACCGAGAAAAGAAAGGTTTCTTCTGCTTATCCGGAGGCGTCCGTGGAAAACCAGGCTCCGACAGCCAAGGAGCCCTTGACAGATGCGGCGCGGCAGGCGGTTTTTCAGAGAAGGCCGGAAGACAGAAAATGAAAATATAAAAAAGTACTGGACAAATTCTATTGGATATGGTAACATACAATTCGGCCTTTCACTGAGGCCGGGTCCGCTTGCGGGTGTAGTTCAATGGTAGAATACCAGCTTCCCAAGCTGATTACGGGGGTTCGATTCCCCTCACCCGCTCCAGGTTTTGCCTTCATAGCTCAGTAGGTAGAGCGCATCCATGGTAAGGATGAGGTCGCCGGTTCGATCCCGGCTGAAGGCTCCAGCTTTTAGCTTGCAATTGGGACTTCTTGTCCTGACTGCAAGTTTTTTTGTATAATGGTTTTCTTTTGCGAAAAGCAGAGAAGAGAACTGTATTTGTGTCAATGAGGTGATTTATGCGAAGCACAGTAGGCGGTGTCACGGTGATGGTCATTCTGATGTTCTTTGCCGCAGGCGGAATGGTTTGGTATATTGGGCTCAGACTGCGGCGCTGGCTGGGAGCGGTATTTCAAAAGGAACATTTTTTAGGGAAATGGTTCTGGCCGCTGCACGCAGGCCTTGCGCTTGTTTCGGTGGGGCTTGGCCTTTTTTATAAGTACAGCGAATGGAGACTTCCCCAG
>CABQMV010000108.1 GCA_902465325.1 uncultured Oscillospiraceae bacterium | reverse complement strand
ACAGGTCATGGCTTCCAATTTCTCTATTGACAGGGAACCGTGCAGCACGGAATCGATCATCCCTTCATCTTCACTTACAGGAATAAAGGCTCCGCTCAGACCGCCTACATGGGAAGAAGCCATCACGCCTCCTTTTTTTACCGCATCGTTAAGCAGTGCTAAAGCCGCTGTCGTTCCGTGCGCCCCGCAGCGCTCCAGTCCCATCTCCTCTAAAATTCTGGCCACACTGTCTCCCACCGCCGGCGTAGGCGCCAAGGAAAGATCTACAATTCCGAAAGACACTCCCAGCCGCTGGCTGGCCTCTCTGGCCACCAGCTGACCCATACGGGTCACCTTAAAAGCCGTCTTTTTAATGGTTTCCGCCACCACGCTGAAATCCTGCCCCCGTACCTGCTCCAATGCACATTTTACAACGCCCGGACCGCTGACACCTACATTAATTACACATTCCGGTTCTCCTACGCCGTGAAAAGCCCCCGCCATAAATGGGTTGTCCTCCGGCGCATTGGCAAAAACTACAATCCTCGCACAGGAAGCCCCCCCTGTATCAGCAGAAGAATCAGCAGCTTTTTTTATAATCTGTCCCATTGTCTTTACGGCATCCATATTGATACCGGCTTTGGTGGTCCCTACATTTACACTGCAGCAAACTCTAGAAGTGGCCAGCAGCGCTTCCGGTATAGAGTCAATCAGCGTCCTGTCCGCCTCTGTATAGCCCTTGTGCACAAGGGCAGAAAAGCCGCCGATAAAGTTGACGCCCGTAGTCTTCGCCGCCGCTTCCAGGGTCTCAGCCAGCTTCACACAGTCTGCCTGACAGCCTTTGCCGATAAGCATTGCGGCAGGGGTAATGGAAATCCTCTTGTTGATAATGGGAATTCCCAACATAGTCTCTATATCCTGACACACCGGAACCAGAGAGCCTGCCTTGGCACAGATTTTTTCATAGACGCGGGAACAAGTAGCATCTATATCAGAACGGATACAGTCCAGCAGACTGATGCCCATGGTCACCGTTCTGATATCCAGATGCTCCTCCTGTATCATTTTAACAGTTTCTACTATTTTCTCAGGTGATAAAAACACTGTGTTTCTCCTTATGTATTTTGTCAGATCTGATGCATGGAATCAAAAATAGATTCGTGCTGCAGCTGCATGGTAAGCTCCATAGACGCGCCCAGACGGGAAATCTCCTGGCTCAGTTTATCAAACGGAACCGTAGCCCCCGCTACATCAACCAACATAATCATAGTAAAAATATTTTGCATAATCGTCTGACTTAAATCCAATATATTCACATTGCACTCTGCGAATATCTTACTCACAGCTGCAATAATACCCACTTTATCGGATCCAATCACAGTGAGAACTGCCTTTTCCATATTCACTTTCCTTTCCTGCTGCTATTGCTGGCCAAGCTGTTTAATGGCATATTTTGACGAGGCTGTAAGGAGCGCCTGCTCCAGAGCAGAAGCATCTCCCGCTATGGAATAAGACATCACAGAAAAAATTGAGTTTTTCTGCAGCTCAGAGGTCACTCTGCTATTGAGCCCATCCAGGCTCTCCATAGCATACAGAGAAGTCCAGAGCACTGTTGTATACCCCATCTGCTTGGCTATCGCCAGGTCTCTGATGCTGAATTTACCGCCCATTGGGCGGAAATACTTCATAACCGCATCCTGTCCCATAATTGCTTTATAACCGTTTTCTACGGTTCTCAACGCATTTTTATATTCCTCCACGGTCAGCAAAGACATGTTGTTGTCTTCTACAATCTTCCCCCGGTTTCCCAGAAGATGGCCTTCACCTGCCATACGCTTTACAACCGCCTCTACATTGCTTCCTGTAAAAAACTGGTCCGTTACAAAAAAGATTGCTTTTATATTTGTCTTCTGCAAAGCGTCCAGAGCCGCCTCCAGATCCTTTACGTCCTGCTCGTCCCCATATCCTACGTCAAAGGTGATATAGGCAGCCTCCTGGCCGAAAGAAGACCCATCATAGATACAGCCGTATTCAGCCATTTTCTCTAGCAGGGAACTCTCCAGGCTGATATTCAGCGCGCCATCGCTAAAGCCCGGACTCCAGGTAATGGTGTCGGTAGGCAACTGGGAAATCTCTTCATCGGTAACGGAAACAGTGGGTGCCGGCGGGGTCTCCGTGCCCACAGGCTCTCCCGTGGCTGACGGGCTGTCAGTAGGCTTGATCTCAGGGGTGCCTCCGTCGTAAAGAGCTGCTATCCAGATGGTTGCTGTAACCAATGCCAATAATATTACTAAAGATATAATCTGACTCTTTCTCATAATGCCGCATCTACTCCATTGTTTTACAGTGTTGTATTTCCTGTGCTATTGTACCACAATCCTTAGACATTTAAAAGGGCTGTCATCCATTTTAAGCGATTTGCTCCCATTACAGCCGCAGATTCGCCTCTTCGCCTCGGAAGCTGCCGGGAGGCCGAAAGCTTTATGCTGCCGTTTTTCTCCCCGGAGGGCGTCTGCCCTGTGAGCCGCATTCCCAATCTGCAAAAGGCGTCACCTGCTGGGGTATGTACGTCCACAGCGCCCGGCATCCCTTTGTACTGTGCAGTTAATATACTGTCATCTTCGGGAATAGCGCCCAAAAGCGGAAGCTTTAATATAGAAGATATGGTATCGGCGGCCAGCCGTCCCCCTGACTTCTCCCGGTCCGGCAAGACTCGGTTAACCAGCAGCTCCCCCTCCTCAATCCCCGCACTTTCTAAAAAAGACGTCAAATAAAGGCAGGCCTTTACGGAAAGGAGGGATGGATCTGTTACCAAAAATAAGCGGTCTGTCCACAGAGCCGCCGCTTTAAAGCTCTCTCCCGTTCCGGCGGGGCAGTCCAGGAGCACAGTATCATATTTCTTTCTCAGTACGCCGCACAGTTCTCCCAGAATATCCGGATCCGGACTGATTTCCCGTCCTCCGCTGCCGGCAGGCAAAATAGCCAGCTGCCCAAATCGCCTGTCCCGCAGCAAAACCTGCTCAATCCGGCACATACCGGAGTAAATATGAGAAATGTTATACAAAGCATTCGCTTCCATCCCAAAAAGGAATTCTAGGTCCCCGTGTCCCGTATTTAAATCTACCAGAGCCACCTTTTGACCCAATTCTGCCAGAGCTACTCCCAGACAGCAAAGACAGGTAGTCTTCCCTACGCCTCCTTTACCGGAAACAATTCCAATTACTTCACTCATCTTCATTCCCCCTCAAAAAAATTTATATCAGGAGAAAGCCCATCAGAGTACTTACAGGCTGCATTCAAATGGCACTCTCTTTGTTTTATTTTAGAAATAGGTCAGTCCGGCGGCATGTTTTCTGTCTGCTGAAAAACCTCCGACTGATCACTGTTCCCATCAGAGATTCCAAAATAAGTCTCCAGCATGGCCGCCGCCGTAGGAAGAGAATTTCTTCCCCAGGCACCATGCTCTACAAAAACTGAAACCGCTACCTCAGGCTTGTCTGCCGGCGCGTAGCAGATAACTGCTGAATGTGAACTCTGTCCCAAGGCCTCCATACCGGTCTGAGGAGATCCTGTCTTGGCCGCTACAAAACCCGGCTGAAATTTAGAAAAAGCCACATTGGAAGCAGTACTTTTGGTATCCACTACCGATTTCATGCCCTCTTTCACTATCGCCAGCGTCTCATCACTGATATCCAGCTTCACTTGGCTGCTGTACTGATTCTCCGTTACCGTTCCATTAGCCGACACGGTTTTATAAATCAGCGTGGGCTGATTTCGATAGCCGCCGTTTCCCAAAGCGGCCGCATAATTACAGAGCTGCAGAGGAGTGAACTGGGTATACAGCTGTCCAATAGCGGTTTGGGCTGTATCAGACATTCCCCATACGTGCGTCTTGTCCGTTTCCTTCAGAGCCATTGTCTCCCGGTTGCTCCGGTACCCGGCGTATTCACCAATCTCAATTCCCGTTTTCTCGCCCAGGCCCAGGAGCTTTGCGTACCGGTCCAGATTCTCCACTCCCACTCCCTCGGTCAGAGCCAGCTGCTGAAAATAGGAGTTGCAGGAAACAGTAAAAGCCGTATCCATGGTAATTGTCCCGTGCTGTCCCAGACATTTATGCTCCAGCCCCTCCAGCAGCAGTACACCGGTACAGGTCTCCTGCTGCCACCGGCCGGATATGCGCTTTGTTTCCAGCGCCGCTATGGCGCTGACAGGCTTAAAGGTGGATCCTACCGGATACAGACCCTGGGTGGCCCGATTCAGTCCCGGGGAATTGGGATCACTGAACATATTTTCAATTGCCGCCTGGGCTTCTTTATCGGAAGAAGGAGCAATAAACCAGCTGTTGTTATAAGACGGATAGTTGGCCATAGCCAGCAGAGCACCGGTCTGCGCATCCTCCATGACAACGCAGCCTGCGCAGGCATCTCCGTAGTTGGTATCCGCCGGATTTTTCATAGCCTTGGTGTTGTTAATATTGGCAATAATCGCATCATAGGCCACCTTCTGGTACTGAATATCTATTGTAAGATACACGTCATCCCCTGGAATCGCCTCTACTGTCTCTGATGTCCTTACCGTCTCCGTTTCCGGGTCATAGTATACCTTCCGATAGCCGTCCTGTCCTCTCAATACAGATTCACAGGCCTTTTCAATTCCAATTTTTCCTATCAAATCGGTATGGCGGTATCCCTGATCCTTGAGGAGCTCATATTCCTCCTCGTCAATGTTTCTGATATAGCCTACGATATGGGCAGTAAGCTCCTGATAGTAATATTCCCGTTTGTATGTGATATCGGTATATACGCCGGGAAAGGAAAGATACCCTGTCTCAATAGCGCGCATAGATTCTTCGGAAATATCGTCCGACAGTGTCATGGGCGTCAGAGTACTCAGGCCGTTAAGCCTGGTGGCATACCGGATTACCATGATCTTGTAGGCTTCCTCCTCCGAATAAGAGCTGTCGATCTCAAATACCGTATTTCGCAAGTACTCAAATACTTCCCTGGGGCTGCTCAGCTTTTCCTGATCCTCTTTCTCCTTTACAACGGTCTTGATCCAGGCAGTACGCTTGTTGGCGTTTTCCTCTCCTGTAAGCGCCGTCCCCCACTGCAGAGCGGAATTGATATAGGGAGCCAATTGGTTCTCATAGGAATCGCCGTTGCTCTCTAAGAGCTCCAGCAGAGACAGGTACATGGCATCCCTTTCTGCCTGAGGCCTGTTTACATAGGTCATCTGCAGCTTATATGCAGTCCGGCTGCCGGCCAGCAAAACACCGTTTCTGTCATAAATATTTCCCCGTCTGGCATCCAGAGTAATAGCCGCCTGATTTTTAGTCTGTACCTTCTCCTCATAGGCCTGACCGTTTACAATCTGAAGCCGGTAAAGCTTCAGGGATACCATAAACATACAGGCTAATACAGCAAGACTGATATAAAAATACCGATTTGTAATAAGTTTCTTCATAATACGTATCTCCTCCCCGTCAATGGGGACTGCAGCGCCTCCATAGCGCATATACAGGAAAAATCATAGCTGCCAAGCAAAGCTCGTTAAATAAAACGCAAGGCAGAACGGCGCCTGTAAAATGCCGTATATAGTCTGTATAGAGGCAGGTGCCACCTCCCAGAGCCAGGCTCAGCAGCCTTCCGGCAAAGCTCTCCGTCACTCTAAACAAAAGAAATAAAGGAATCCCTGCCGCCACAATTCTCCACTTGGAATTCAAAAGTTTATCAGACAGCAGAGCCGCTGCCAAGGCTGTATACATCAGTAAAATTGCATACAGGCCCACATACCTGCCATAAAAAATATCCAGGGCCAGTCCGGACAGTAAGCCCAACAAAACAGCCCGCCGGGGTTTGCATTTTACCGAAACCAGGTATATAAACACCAAAACCAGATTCGGTGACTGCCCGTTGATCTGAAAGCTTCCCATAGAAAAAAAGCCATGCTGAAGAAAAAGCAGCAGCAAAACAGAAAAAATACAGTAAATAATCTGAACAGCGCCGCCCGGCTTTGTATGGTCGTATTTTAAATGTCTCGGCGCCCTGTATATTTCAACATAGCCCATAGCTCTCTTTTCATTCTCCATCAGAAGGCTCTCCCGTGTTCTCCGATGACTCAGGGGTATTCAGAATATCACTGGCATCTTTTTTTGGAGTCATGACAAATACTCTGCTCACGGTCCGCAAATTCACAGCAGGCTCGGCAATGGCATACCTCATACCGCTGGTTTCACTGACTCCTATTTCAGTTATGGTTCCAATTTTAATTCCATACGGGTAGATCGCACCGCTGTTGGAGGTCACAAGCGTATCTCCTATATGGATTTCAGAATCCTCCAGGATTCTGTCAACCCGAAGGTAAGAGCCGCCATCGTCATATGTACCGGTTACCCGAAGCATTTCATTGTTTTCAAGAGTCCTGGCAATAATTTTATTCTGTTCATCTACAATGGATATCACTTTAGATGAGATGGGACCGGCTGTCTGCACTACGCCCGCCAGACCTTCAGAAGTAACCACAAAGGAGCCCTTTTTGATTACTTCTGAAGGTCTGGCGGGC
>CABQMV010000107.1 GCA_902465325.1 uncultured Oscillospiraceae bacterium | reverse complement strand
ACAAAAGCATAAATTCTTCAATAATATTATTGGCAAACGTAACCCGATAGGGCTTTACCTCCAACGGCTTTCCCTCTGGATCCAGCACGACTTTAGTCTCCGGAAAATTGAAATCAATGGCGCCTCTTTCACGCCGTCTTTCCCGAAGCAGGCCAGCCAGCTCCTTCATACAGTCCAATTCCCTCCTGTGAGCCCGGTAGGCTTCTTCCAGCTCCGGATTGTGCTCTGTATACAAGGCGTAAATCTGGTTATATGTTATTTTATACTTTACTTGCATTACGCTGGTAAAAATATCAGAATCCAACAAAGCTCCCTTCTCATCCAGCTCCATCATAACGGAAAAAGCAAAACGGTCTGTTCCCTGATTTAAACTGCAGATTCCGTTGGAAAGCCGTCTGGGAAGCATGGGAATCACCCGGTCCGGCAGATATACGCTGGTGCCTCTCTCATAGGCCTCCCGGTCTAAAGGGCTGCCCTCCTTTACATAGTAGCTGACATCTGCAATGTGCACGCCCAGCTGATAGTGTCCGTTTTCCAATTTGCAGATTGAAATTCCGTCGTCTACGTCTTTGGTGTCCTCCGAATCAATAGTAACCACAGAAAGCGACCTCATATCCCGGCGGCCCCTGGCCAATTCACTTTGGATTTCCTCCTGGCTCAGGGCAGAAGGACAAGCCTCTGCCTGCTCCAGTACCTCCTGTGGAAATTCCCGCGGAATTCCCATACCGGCAACAATTGCAGTAATATCCATACCGGGGCGATTCCCGCCTCCTAAAATCTCAGTCAATTCTCCTTCGGCAGCATTGTACTTGCCAGGACGCCTTCTCAGCCTCACAACCACCTTGTCCTCCGGCAGAAGCTCCTCCGGCACAGCCTCCAGCAAAACAGGGAAAAGATATCTGGTATCATCGGGAATCACAATAAACTGTCCTCCTGTAAAAGCAGCTGTCCCTACTAACAGTGGATTGGCCTCTTCCAGGATTCTAATAACGCGGCCCTCCGGTCCCGCTCCCTTAAAAGCCTGATTCTTAAAATCTGTAATCAGCACCTCTACCCGATCCCCATCCATAGCATTTCCCAGGCCTTTAGCCGGTATATAGACATCCTCTACAAAACCGTAATTCTTCTGAGATAATTTTAAAATACCCTCTCTATGATTTAATTTCATTCCCTTTGCATCCTCCGCTCTCTTAACCCGCTTCATCAAAAAAAGCCGTGAGCAAAGCTTGCCCACGGCTGTATATCCTTCCTTGCGGAATCAGAAATTCGCTTTCATAATCACACCGAAAACAATTGCTGTTACAGCAAAAAAGATAGACAATACAACAGTCAGCTTGTTGAGCAATCCTTCTCTGGTATTAGTCTTTCCCTTTCCGAAAAATGTATCCGTCCCGCCGGTAATCGCTCCTACACCACCGGATTTGCTCTCCTGAAGCAATACCAGAATAATAAGACCGATACAGATTAACAAATATACAACACCAATTATTATCTTCAACGCTACCACGCTTAACACCTCCAAAGATTACACAAATAAGATTGTACCATATATCTTTCCATTTGACAATACCCGTTTCTCACCGCATACCTAATAAGGTATATAAGGCGTAGGACAGGCAGCAAAATCCTGCTGTTCCCCCTGAGATAATGCCCAGTGCCGCTTTTCTGAGTCTTGATGTTTCCGGTACCTTTTCCTTGAGATACGCAATAAATTTCCCAATAAAAACAGCCCCTGTAAGCAGCGTAGGCACAGCATAGCGAAATTCCTGCGTACAGGTCGTTGGATGCTGAAAACAGAATATGACAAACATAGCAAGCAGAACGAACCAGAGGAGGAAGAAAAAGACCCCTTCTCCCCTATTTTTAAAGCGTTCCCGCTTAACAGCCAGTATAATCATTGCCAATAGGGAGATTGCCACCAGCAGAAGATTTACCCAAAACAGAACCACGGATATACTGTAGCCGGCATAATCCAGCCGCCCGGCGCCCTCCATGCGGGGACTGAAAAACAGCGTTCTCTCGTCAAACAGAGAAGTCTTCAGAAGCGCTAACGGTATATTATATTCAGAATAATCCAAAATCGGATTGGATTCCCAGGCCATATAAATAATGCTATTTTTTTCAAAAGCAAAGAAACGCTCCCATACACTGTAATCCGCAAGCTTTTTGTTAATTGTGGGAACATATCCAAGAGGAACATCCCACCGAATATTACAGTATACGCTCCACCACAGTCCTAACGGGATACAAATCACACCAAAAATCAGAAATTGAACCAGGTATTTTTTCAAATGCTGCCTGTCTTTCCAGGCCTTTCGCAAAAACAAAAAAGCCACAGCCGGCGCTACTAGGACGCCTGACGTCTTCGCCATCATCGCGCCGCCGATACACAGCGCCACCGGAATAATACGCTTCACGGTAGGCTTTCGGTTCCAGCGCATAGCCGCATAGACCGAAGCAAACATCAGCGTAACAGAAAGAATATCATTGTTAATACTGCCTGCCAATATGATCAGCGACGGATGCAGGCACACAAGCGCAGTAGGAACAAGAAGCGCCAGCCCCTCCCATTTGAAAAGCCTAAAAATTCTGTACGCAATCAGCATACACGCGGAGGAATAAAACAGCGTAAGCAGCTGCACGCTTTTGCAGGCCGTTTCAAAGGCCATTCCCAGTTGCAGATTAATCCGCATCCACACGGCGGCCACAACATGGTGCAGCATAGGATGGTAATACTGAAATTTATCCCGCGGATCAAAATCCGGCAGCTGGAAAGTATCCAGAAAGTAACTGATGTACCCTGCATGGCCAATTCCGCCGTCAAAATTATAAACATCGTGCTGTCTCGTATGGATCCCCGTATACAGCACATATGCCAGTCTCAAAATAAAACCGGCTATTAAAATCAATATAATCAGCTGTTCCTGCCTCAGTCCCTGCCACATATGAATCAGCAAGGCAGCTGTAATCAATCCTGTCATGCCGACAATAGCAACCACTGTCCCAATCTCTTCCTTGGGCTGTACAAACAAAAACAGAATATTGACGGCCAAACAGGCACAGATCAGGACCTTCCAGTCAAGATTTTTTCTCGTGATATTCTTTTTCAGTGTTAACATTCCAAATCTGCTCCTTATTGTTGCTTCCGGTTTTAATAACATCTACAGCAACCATGGCTGTGAGCATGGAGTGATCCATATTATTGTACCGATGCTGTCCGTTTCTGCCAATACAATACAGATTTTCAATAGTATTTAAATAGTCCTTAACTTTATCAAACTCTGAGTAGGTGCCAAAATAAGCAGGATACGCCTTTTTAACCTTTACACAGACAGAGTCTTTTACGTCTGCGCTGTCAATAATACCGATCTTGGCCAGTTCTTCTATAGCAAAGGCTATAAAATCCTTCTCAGGCGTATTCCACATGGCGTCCCCCTCATTGCAGAAATACTCCAGTCCAATCCAAACTGTGTTTGCAAAATCTTTTACCATATAAGGCGACCAGTTGTTAAAGATCTGGAGCCTTCCCATTTTCACATCTCTGTCCTGAATATAAATCCAGCAGTCAGGCACAATATTATTTACAGTTTTGGTCTCCGTCTGATTTCTGATTTTCAGCTTGTCCACTAACAGCCCCACTGTAATAAAGTCTCGGTAAGGCAGATTTTCAGCAATCGACCGGACTGTCTCCGGCACAGGCGTGCCAAGGGCCTGAATCAAATCCTTTATTGGCATAGTAGAAAAAATGTAGTCTCCCTGCAGCGTTTGCTTACCCTCTGCCGTATGTACCATTATTTCCTGTATTTTTCCATTCTCCTGCCGTATGGATTCTACAGAAGTGTGCATTAGAATCGTACCACCCAGCCGCTCCACCTCACCGGCTAATGTCTCCCATAACTGGCCCGGTCCCTTTTTGGGATAAATAAATTGCTCAATCAGAGAAGTTTCTACTTCCTTCTGAGCCTCCAGACTTTTTTTCTTTGGCGTAAACGCTTTCTTGATCACGGCAGATACTGCCTTCATCAGAGAAAGTCCCTTCACCCGCTGTGCTCCCCAGTCTGCCGAGATTTCAGAGGGGTTTACCCCCCATACCTTTTCGGTGTAATCTTCAAAAAACATTTTATAAAGAGGTGCGCCAAACCGGTTGATATAGAAATTCTTCAGAGAATCCTCTTTCTTCTTGAAAATTGCAGACTTCATATAGCCAAAGCCTGCCTTTACGGTATTGGAAAAGCCCATATTTTTTAATGTGTCCCAGCTCAGTGTAATGGGATAGTCAAAAAATTTACGCATAAAATAAATCCTGGATACCCTGGTCCGGAGCAGCATGACAATTTCTTCCTGTTCCGGATCGGGGCCTCCAGGATTGTACTCTCTCTCCCGGCCCAGCAGTGCGTCATCCTTTGCGGGAGCTCCCTGCAAAGGCATTAAATGCTGCCAAAAGGCCATCACCCTTTCATCCTTTGAAAAAAAGCGGTGTCCCCCTATATCCATTCGATTTCCGTTATGTACCACGGTCCGGGAAATTCCGCCAATCTCGCCGCTGGCCTCTACAATCACCGGCTTGATATCCGTTTCCTTCAATAATTGGTAGGCGGCTGTCAAGCCTGCAGGTCCCGCACCAATTATAATCGCTGTTTTTTGTTTCTCCAACATAGTACTCTCCATTTCTTGTCTAAAATTCATATGGATCTATGTCTTCCTGTAAATAAAAAAGTCCTCCTGCCATTAAAAAACGGAGGAATGCTGTATGATACAGAAAAGGAACTGACTCTGATCCATGCCGGTATTTTTCTGAAGCACTGCGTCTACTGCTTTATCAAACATTAATTATTGTATTACAGTTCCGGGTATGAGTCAAGCATACGCTCTTCCATTGTTCTGTTTCCGGATTTTCACACTCAAACGTATCATTTTCGCATTTTTAAGTGTAAAAATCACACTCAAAATTTTTCAGACCTAAAAAACAAGTGTGAAAAAGTGCAAAATTCCATGGCAGCACGCCCTTTTTTACACCAAACATGAAAAAACTCCCAAAAAAATATTAAAATTTCACACTCAAAATTCTCAGAACCTAAATAATAAGTATGATTTCAGTTTCGCCTCATAATCTTTCGGAAAATAACAAAAGCCTCCACGGATAGCCTTATACCCATAGAGACTCCTATTATCCTGCCGAGCCGCCTACCTCTTATATCTTCTGTGCTTTCGCACCGTCCGCACAATAAGAAGCGCAGACAAAGCAATTACCGTCAGACTGACAACCGTTAGATATATGTTTTTGGTGGTAAAATAAATGTTTGCTTTTTTCTCTGTCTCTTCATCCAGCTCCACTTTGTAATGGGTTCCGCTGCTCTTCACAACGGTAGACTGGTCCTTTCCAAACAGATAGCTGGGAATCCTCGATTCATACGCCAGAACATTCGAACTCTCCGATCCCTCCGGATACCGCTGATAGAAAACCTGCATACTCAGAGGAGACCAGTCCATCTTGTCCCTGATTACTTCCATAATCTCATATACCAATACTTTATATTCGTCAAAAGTAAGACGCGGCCCCTGAAAGGTAAGCTCAATAGTAATATTGTTGTGCTCCTCATAGATGGCTTTGTCTATGTCCTCCGGGGACAGCACAGAGCCCTCAGGAAAACGGGACTGGTACATGGCCGCATAGGACTCAGCCGAAACCAGAGAAAAGCCGCTGCCCGCATCAAAAGTCTGAGAAAGTCTGGCATTCAGCTCTTGAACAACAGCTGCCTCCACCGTTTTATTTCTGGGACCAATACCAGCAGAACCTGAGAATACTCCCAGGCTCCACAGGTAGATAAAAGCAAAAATAACAAGCAGTACGCTTACGCATATGCCAATTATCAATCCCTTTTTAAGCTTCATAACCGGCAATTACAGAGAAATCTTTTACCTTAAGGCTGGCGCCGCCAACCAGGCCGCCGTCAATATTCTCCATAGAAAAAAGCTCGCTGCTGTTTGCGGCATTTACACTTCCGCCATACTGAATCCGCATAGTCTCGGCAGTCTCCCTGTCATACAAGGATTCCACTACCTTCCGAATAATTGTGCATACCTCATTGGCCTGCTCCTTAGAAGCGGTCTTTCCCGTACCAATGGCCCAAATGGGTTCATAAGCAATGACCAGTGTCTTTACCTGCTCTGCCGTCAAATCCTTTAAGGCTGCCTTCACCTGTCCGCTGATCCAGGACTCCATGATCCCGGCTTCTCTCTGCTCCAATGTCTCACCGCAGCAAATAATAGGAGTAATCCCATATGAAAAAGCTGCCTTTACTTTCAGATTAACCGTTTCATCCGTCTCTGCAAAATATTCTCTCCGCTCAGAGTGGCCAATAATCACATAAGGAATATTCATGCTCTTTAGCATCGCACCGGAAACTTCCCCTGTATACGCACCGCTTTCTTTCCAGTGCATATTCTGGGCGGCAATCTTCAGGTTGCTGCCTTTGGCTGCTTCCAGAGCTGCCGGCAGACACACAAAAGGCACTGCAGCAATCAGCTCATTTTTACTTTCCTTAATTTCCGGCAGCAATTCCTTTATAAAAGCCGCTGTTTCCTCCGGTGTTTTGTTCATTTTCCAGTTGCCAGCAATAATAGGTGTTCTTTTCATTGTAATCCTCATCCTTCTCTCTTATTCTTTGTCCATCAGGCAAGCAATTCCGGGAAGTGCCTTTCCCTCCAAAAACTCCAGTGAAGCGCCACCGCCGGTGGAAATATGCGTAAT
>CABQMV010000106.1 GCA_902465325.1 uncultured Oscillospiraceae bacterium | reverse complement strand
GTTTCTATAAAACGGGCTCTCAGTTCAGAAAGATAATTCAGAGGGCCCCCTAAAAAGGCCACATTCCCGCGGATGGGCCGTCCACAGGCCAGCCCGCTGATGGTTTGATTGACAACAGACTGAAATACAGAGGCGGCAATGTCCTCCTTCGCCGCGCCCTCATTTAAAAGCGGCTGAATGTCCGTTTTCGCAAAAACCCCACAGCGAGCGGCAATGGGATAAATCGTAGTATGCTTCTTGGCATATTCATTTAAACCAGTGGCATCTGTTTTCAGTAAAATGGCCATCTGGTCAATAAAAGCGCCCGTACCGCCTGCACAGGTACCGTTCATTCTCTGCTCTACCGGATTTCTGAAATATGTAATTTTGGCGTCTTCTCCTCCCAGCTCTATTGCCACATCTGCTGTAGGAATTATGCGCTGGACCGCTTCCGTGGAGGCTACCACCTCCTGGACAAAATCCAGACCCAGCCACTTGGCCACCAGCATTCCGCCGGAACCGGTAATCATAATTGTGGCAGAAGTTCCTGCATACTGCTCCAATACCTGAGAGAGTACCTCATATATCGTTTTTCTAATATCGGAAAAATGGCGCTGGTATTTTGAGTACAGCAGACAGAAGTCTGCATCCAGCACAGCAACTTTTACTGTTGTAGAACCCACATCCAGTCCGATATGATAAAGCTTATGATCCATAAATTTTACTGTTCTTCTTTCTCCTTTACGTCGGTTGCAATAGACAGCTCCTCCAGCTGTTTTTTGTCTACTGTATCCGGAGCTCCGGACAGCAGACAGGAGGCATTCTGAACCTTTGGAAACGCTATGGTATCCCGTATACTTTCACAGTCGGCCATCAGCATGACCAGTCTGTCCAGTCCGTAAGCCATTCCTCCGTGAGGCGGCGTTCCGTACCGGAAGGCATCCAGCAGGAAGCCAAACCGCTCCCGGGCCGTCTCCTGGGAAAGGCCCAGCGCCTTAAACATTTTAGACTGCAACGCACTGTTGTAAATCCTAATAGAACCGCCGCCAATCTCATTTCCGTTTAAAATAATGTCATATGCTTTTGCCCGCGCCCGTCCCGGATCCGATTCAATCAGATCAATATCTTCCTCCACAGGCATGGTAAAAGGATGGTGCATAGCCACATACCGCTCCTCCTCTTCGGAGTACTCAAAAAGAGGAAATTCTGTAACCCAGAGAAAGGCAAATTTCTCCTTCGGAATCAGTCCCAGCTTTTCTCCCAGCTCCAGCCGCAGAGCCCCCAATACAGTATACACGGAGCCTGATTTGCCGGAAACAATACAGATTAAATCGCCGGCCTTGGCTTCCGCCAGGGCAATAATCTTTTCAATTTCCTCAGAAGTAAGCACCTTGGAGACAGAGCTGCGATGCCCCTCTTCCCCTACAGCAATCCAGGCCATACCGCTGCCGCCGTGGGTTTTAACAAATTCCGTCAGACGGTCAATTTCTTTACGGCTGAAAGCCCCTCCGCCCGGCGCGCACAGCAGGCGAACAGCGCCGCCGTCAGCTATTGCTCCGGAAAATACCGGAAAACCGCAGTCTCTGGCAAAATCTGATATATCCTTCAGCTCCATACCAAACCGGATATCCGGTTTGTCAGATCCAAACCGGGACATGGCTTCCGCATAGGGCATTCTCGGAAACGGTGTGTCCAGCTCAATTCCAAGTACCTTATGAAACAGTAATTTGATATAGCCTTCATTTACCGCAATTACATCGTCTATATCCACAAAAGACATTTCTAAATCCAGCTGTGTAAATTCCGGCTGCCGGTCCGCCCGCAGATCCTCATCCCGAAAACATCTGGCAATCTGCATATACCGGTCAAAGCCGGATACCATAAGCAGCTGTTTAAAGAGCTGCGGGGACTGAGGCAGTGCGTAAAACTTACCCGGATGCACTCTGCTGGGCACCAGATAGTCTCTGGCTCCCTCCGGTGTGCTTTTATTTAAAATAGGTGTTTCAATCTCCAGAAAACCGTTTTCTTCAAAATAGTCTCTGGCAATTTTAGCCACCTGATGCCTGAGCATAAGATTTCTCTGCATAAAAGGGGTCCTCAGATCCAGATAACGGTACTTTAAGCGATTGACTTCGCTGGTCTGTGCTTTGTCGTCTACTTGGATCGGAGGCGTCTCCGCTTCAGAGAGAATTCTCAGATCCGTTACAGAGACTTCAACCTCGCCGGTAGCCAGGTTTTTATTGACTGCCTCCGGAGAGCGGGCTCTTACGGTCCCCTTCACCATTAATACATATTCACTTCTGATTTTTTCTGCCTTTTCAAAAATGACCGGGTCGCTGTCTCCGTCAAATACCAGCTGCACAATTCCGGTACGGTCTCTCAGGTCCACAAAGATCAGGCTGCCCAGATTTCTGGCTTTTGCGCACCATCCGGCTAATACCACTTCTCTATTCAATAAACTGCTTTCAATTGTTCCGTTCATATGGGTTCTCTTTAACCCCGTCATTGTATCTGCCATCGCCATTATTTCCTTTCTCAGCATGATATCACACTTTTTTATTATAGGTTTAAACCAGGGAAAAGTCAAATTGAAAAACACAAAAAAAGCATACCGGAGCGGGAGCAAAACCACGCTGCCGATATGCTTTTAGAAGAACTTTTTCTGCCCTGTTAATTTACACGGTATGCAAAAGCCAATGCACCAATTCCTTTACTATTCTGCAGATTGCAGACAGCCTTATCTGCCATAGCGTTGTTGCCGTAGGCAATGGTTATATTTTTCTTATTGCCAATAGAAACCTTTACACAATTAACCGTCTCCAAAACTGCATTTAGGGCTTTACCTGTATCATAATCTGTAAAGCCTTTAATCACCTTACTGGTGCCGGAGCCCTTTAAGCTATTTCCCACATTAGAAAAATAAAAATATACTGCGCCGTCCTTCACAACTGCCTGAAACATTTCCGGAGAGCCGTAATCACTGACGGAAAAATTTTTATAGTCATAAATGTTCGCCAGCGCCAAATACGCCAATCTGTCGCCAATATGCTTTTTATTACTGGGATGGGCAAAATCATTGTCATGATAGTTGGAGCCATAGTCCATAGAACAGACCAGATTATAATTGCCGATCAGCTCAGCTGCCTGAGCCTGAGCAAAGCGCAGCTCCGGCAGCTGAGGCCACTGGTTGGCGGTATCGTTGTGAGAAGTCAGCTGTACATTGTAAAACGCCATTTCCTCCCCGTAGAGATTTCGCATCATAGCCACAAAATCCCTTAGGTTTTCTGCATAGCAGTCATAGTCTCCAACATTGCCCTCTCCCTGGTACCAGAGCATTCCTGTAATTCTGGTTTTCTGAAAAGGCGCCATCAGGCTGTTGTAAATATCCGAAGGGTAAAACTGACTGGCGCCTTTCTTGTGCAGCTCCGGTCTGTACTGGTCCGGCGGCATAAAATCGCACAGCGCGGAGCCGCCTGCTACCATCTGAATCATCCCTATAGGTACATTTGTGTGATCTGCCACCTGCTTGGCAAAATAATATCCCACAGCAGAAAAAGCCAGTGCATTTTCCCGCGTATTTTCCAGCCAGCAGGCTCCTTCATATACATCCTTCTGGGGCGTAGGAGCTTCCTCTCTCCGCACATATTTTCCGGCACTGTCCTGGGGAAAGTCATCTGCCCAGTATTCCGTACATTCCCAGAACCACTGAGTAAAAAGCCGAATGGTGTCCTGCTTTCCCGCTTCGTTCAAAAAGGCAGGATTGTTTACTAACGTGTTGGAAAGGTTCACTTGCGCATTTGACTGTCCTGCTATAATCCACACGTCACCAACCAATATATTCCGAAAGCAGGTAGCATTGCCTGTTCCCTGCGCACGGGTATAGACCTTTAACTCCACCGGCTCAGAAGAGGCCTTTCGGGCGCTCATATCAATACACCAATTTCCGTCCTGGTCTACTGTGCCGTATCTGGTTTCCCCCATAAGCTCAGCATATACAATTCCGCCGGGTCGGTCTGCCGTACCAAAAACAGAAATGGTCTGATTTCTCTGAAGTACCATATTGTCAGAAATTGTACCGCTGACCTCATAAGAAAAAGCAATTCCGTCGTCAGAGGGCTCCGGCTGCGGCGCCAATGCTTTTGGCGTAACCTGAACGGGAATCCCCATGAAAATCCATTTTACAATCGTATAGTCTGCCGAGGTAATTCTGCCGTCATTATTAATATCTGCCCGGGCCGCCGCAGCTTCAGAAACATCCTTTCCGCTGAAAATCTGTTTTAAAATCTGATAGTCTGCCGCCGTTACTTTACCGTCTCCATTTACATCTCCTACTACAGAGGTCTCCGCAGAAGCAGCCTGAAAAGCGAAGCCTGTTCCGGTCAGTACGGAGAGTACCACTGTCAACGCAGTCAGAACACAAATCAACCTTCTTTTTCTCATCCCTAAATTCTTCCTCTTTTCTTTATATTCCTCACCGTAAAACTTTTTTATTTATAAAAGCAAAAGGTTGGACACGGAATCTGTGCGCTGTTAACTAAATTTGCCTCCTCCAGCAAGGCGGAATGGGCGATTCCGTAGCAAATACCAATTACCTTTCTATTTGCAGCATTTAAATCAATTTTAACAGTGTTTCTGTCTATAAAGATTGCTTTTGTTTTGACCAATGTTTTATTATTCTGTAAAATTTCAAAGCCCTTCAGACTTCCCCCGTATGCCTGTAATCCATCTCCTGCATTTTTAAAACGGATAAGAACATAGTCATCGTACCAGTTGACCTGCTCAGGAATAGGACAGCAAACCGTACAATAGTCATAGCCCTCCAGCCCGTAAAGCTGGGACAACGCAATATTTGCCGCACGAATTCCAATCGTCTTTTTATCAAAGGGATGGGCATAATCCTCCTCAGGTCCGTCCAAAGGCCGCAGCCGGTATCCTGCATCTACCGTAGATATAAGATAAGAATTGGGAATCCGATAGTAAGCGTCCAGCTGAGCGGCACGCAGAAACGGAAGGCCTTTCCATTCAGGATTGGCAGCCAAAGCAGAATGCGAGGTACACTGGATATTATAGAAGGAAAAGGTGCTGTCGAATGCATCTCTCCATCCCTTTACACAGGACTCCAGCATATACGAATATTGATCCGCCCAGCGGTTGTCCGACTCTCCCTGATAGAACAATATTCCCTGAAAAGTCATATACCGGAAAGGCGCTAAAAAATACTTGTATATTGCCTGTCGTTCCGGCCAAAAGCTTCCTGTAGCAGGAAACTTCGCTCCTGTTTTCGGATCCATAAAATCATTAATGACACATCCCCCTGCGGCAGCCATAATAATCCCCTGGGGCACATCCACCCGGCTGGAAAGCTCTTTCACAAACATATACCCTACTGCCGAAAAAATATCCACCGTATCGGCAGTTGTCCTTGTCCATCGGTAAGAGGCGTTCACCACATCGTCCTGCTGTCCGCTGACAGCCAGAACATTGCCGCGGTAGGCGTCGCCTTTATCTACACGGTATAAGCGGATTGCATCTGTTTCGTCAATAAGATCATTGACTTCCGTAAAGTAAGCTGCCATATCCCGAAAATAGAATTCCGCGTTAGACTGACCGGATACAATCCAGACATCGCCCACCAATACATTTTCAAATACAGTCTGTTTTCCGTTTTTGGGTCCGATTGTAAGCGTCTGACCCTCTGCCGTGTATTCTTTAGGAGAAAATTTCAGCATCCATTCACCGCTGCTGTCAATCTGTGCGTACCGCTTCTCCCCCATAAATTCACCGTAAATATAGCCGCCCACATCAGAGCTCCACCCCCAGACCTGAATGATTTTATCTCTCTGGAGAACCATATCAGAGCTGAATACGCCGGACACCTTATAGGAGATGGGATCCCCCGGATCAGAGACGGCAGGCTGCGGCTCCAATACTCTTTTTTTTAAGGATACAGAGAAACCCGCAAAAATACGCTTCAGCAAAAGATAGTCTGCAGAGGTAATCCTCCAGTCCCCATTCAGGTCGCCCCGCTCTTCCATACGGGCTGTCGTTTGCTTCCCTCTGAAAATCTGCTTCAAAAGAAGGTAGTCTGCGGAAGAAACTTTCCAGTCGCCGTTTACATCCCCCGCTACTTCCTCCGGACTTTCAACTGCAAATGTAAAAGAAAATCCTGAAAAGAAAGCGGAAAAGAAAACCGTAAATACCAGAAGCAAAGCAACAAAATTAATTCGTTTCACCGTGCTGTCCTCCTTCTTTCTATTTCACTGTGTACTTAAAAGCAACTGCACCAATCTGGTTGCTGTTTCTGAGCGTGCAGTCTGTGTAATCTGCCATAGGACTGTTGCCGTAAGCGATCGTCCTTTCTGCTGCCTCTCCTATGTATACGGACACACAGTTTTTACCTTGAATTCTAGCAGGCAGAGCTTGGCCGGTACGCAGCGCCCGGTAGGAATCTGCGAAGAATGGCTCCCGCTTTTGCAGAATGTCCAAGATTACGTTTGTGTCGATCAGGATTCTCATTGTCTGGCCAGCCGCTCCTCTCGTATGGTTTTCTCATCCATGGCGGAGTCCGCAGGGACAATCCCCACGAGGCTGTCCAGAACCGCCAGCTTATTGACGGTTGGGCTGGTGAGCCGGGCGATGTTCTTGCCATTCTTGGTAATGAATATGTCCTGCTTCATGGCCATTTCCAGATATTTGCCGAGGTTGGTCTTGAACTCGGTTGCAGTTACGATCATAGTATGCGCCTCCTTCATGGTGTATAGTATGTTCTTCTTCATCTTCATTATACGCGAATCGCACGAAATTGTCAAGAAATCGCACGATATATTTTGTTCGATATTTGCGCGAGGAGGGGGCATGAAAATCTCTACAATTCGCACAACGCGCAGCGGGCGT
>CABQMV010000105.1 GCA_902465325.1 uncultured Oscillospiraceae bacterium | reverse complement strand
TTAATCCGGTTTTTTGTGTCTACTTTCTATTGACTATTTCACTATAAGAAGACAGCTTTTATATCCAGAAATATCAATGCTATATTACTTTCTCTTTTTGACTGCCACAGCAGAACACATTGCGATTGCAGCCAGGGAAACAAGACCCAGGTCAAAGGTCTGAACATTACCCGGTTTTCCGGAATCAAAAGGACTCTCAGACGGTTCCTCCGAAGGAGCGTCAGAAGGCTCCTTAGATGGGGACTGGGACGGTTCTTCGGAAGGAGAAGCAGAGGGCTCCTTAGATGGAGAAACGGAAGGCTCGCCAGGCGCCGCAAGAGTAATAGAAGCCAGCTTCAAACCCTTGACAGACCAGTCTCCGCTGTTTACTCCCGTACTGTTGGCAGTGGTATAGCCCTGGCCTCCGAGAACCATGAAAGGATTGCACAGCAAGGACCCTTCTTCCAGTTTAAAAGCAGAACTATCAACACTTGCATCATCAACATATTCTGTTATTTTAAAGAATGCAATCGGTATGGAAATTTCCATAATGGTATTGCTGCCTTCTGTGCCAACCTTTGCCGTTACCTTGTCAGTGATCCCGATTCCTGTTGCACTTGCCGAAGAGGATAGGCCGTTGGCCCAGTTATACTGGTTCACCGTCAGCGTATCTCCGGCAATAATTCCGATAAACAGGCCCTGTGCCGCATCAGGAATAAGTCCGCCGGGGTTGAAATTGAGCTGGTAAATATCTCCTGCTTTATAGCTGGAAGTAGGTACAGAAATGGCAACGTCAAAGGAACTTTCAGACCAGGCAAAATAATAGCTTACATCAAAACCTAAAGTCCCTCCCGTCCACGAAATTGTGTTAGACTTGTTTAAAACCGTCACATCGCCATATTCGCCTTCACTAATCTTTCCGTCAATGGTAGCCGCACCGGCCTTCGCGGTCATTGCCGGTGCCTCCGCAGCAAAGATTGCGAAGGGCAGCAAAGACACAGCCAGCGCAACTACAGTCAAAATGACTATAAGCTTTTTCATAAAATACCTCCTTATATCGTTCTGAGTATATTTTTATTATATCATAAACATTTTTAGGCATTTTGTCAATGATTTTTTATGTTAAGAAATAAAATTCATATTTCTTGTCCTATTGCTTTTATAGCAGTATATGATGGAAACAATACTAAATGTATAAATACTTTCAGGGCCATGCCTGTAAAAAAGCATGACCCTGAATGAAACCTGTCTTTTACACAGGCGTTCTGCTTTTATAATTAAAAATGCAGATCGGTCTTTATGATTCTCCGCTGTTTTCTGTTTCCCCTGCGTTCTGAAGGTCGCCAGCTTCCTCTGACTCGGCCTCAGGGGCTTCCTCCTCCCGTTCAGTACGGGCACAGCTTACAATCATATTGTCTTCTCTGGTTCTCATCAAAGTAACGCCCGACGTTGCCCGGCCAATTACATTGATATCAGAAGCATGCAGCCGGATAATCGTACCCTCAGATGTAATGAGCATAACATCGTGGTTGTCCTGCACCGGCATCATCCCTACCAGCTCACCGGTCTTATCAGATACCCGGTATGTCATAATTCCTTTGCCGCCTCTGTTTTGTACCTTATATTCATCTAATTCGGTTCTTTTGCCAAAACCTTTTTCCGTTACAATCAGCACCGTATCTCCCGGCCGGCAAACATCCATTCCAATTACATAATCGTCTTCTCTGAGAGTAATTCCCTTTACGCCAATCGATGCTCTGCTTGTGGCTCTGACGTCACTCTCCTGGAAGCGGATAGACATTCCCTTACGGGTTACAATCATAATTTCCTCGCCCTCGTCCGCAAGTCTGGCATTCACCAGCTCATCGCCGTCCCTCAGCTCTACGGCAATCAGGCCGCCTTTTCTCATATTGCTGTATTCCTTCAGCTCCGTCTTTTTTATAATTCCGCTCTTGGTCCCAATAACCAGATATTTTCCGTCCTCAAAACCGCTGATCGGAATCACAGTGGATACCTTCTCCTCCGGCTGCAGCTGAAGAAGATTTACAATTGCCATGCCTTTGGCAGTCCTGCCCGCATCCGGTATCTCGTAGCCCTTCAGAGAATAGACACGCCCCATATTGGTAATAAACAAAATCCGGTTATGAGAGGAGGTGATCAGCAAATGCTCTACAAAATCTTCCTCTCTGGTGCTGAGGCCGGCAATTCCCTTTCCCCCTCTTCGCTGCGCTTTATATGTATCTGCGGCAGTTCTCTTTACATACCCGATATGGGTAAGCGTAATGGCAACCTCCTGTTCGTTGATCAGGTCCTCTATATCAATTTCCCCCTCATAGGGAACCAGCCGTGTGCGTCTTTCATCTGCGTACTTCCCTTTGACAGTGAGCAATTCTTCTTTTATAACGCCCATAAGCTTGCCTTCGTCGCTGAGCAGATCCTGATAATACGCGATCTCCTTTTTCTTCTGCTCATACTCCTCTACAATCTTATCCCGTTCCATACCGGTCAACCGACCCAGACGCATATCTACGATATACTGCGCCTGCCTGTCTGTGAGCCCAAATTTCTCAATTAGTCCTGCCTTTGCCTCCGCCTCCGTCTTGGCCGCCCGGATAATCCGGATGACCTCGTTAATATTATCCAGGGCAATTAAGGCTCCCTCTAATATATGCGCCCGATCCTCCGCCTTCTTTAAATCAAACTGTGTCCTTCTGGTCACGACTTCCTTTTGATGGGAGATATAATAGTCCAGCATTTCTCTGAGGTTCAGAACCCTAGGCTGGTGATAAATCCCGCCGCTCTCGCTCTTCTCCGGAACGATGGCAAGCATGTTTACATTAAAAGCCTCCTGCATAGACGTATATTTATATAACTGGTTCAATATAACATTGGCATTGGCATCCTTCTTGATTTCAATTACAATCCGGATTCCCTCCTTGCCATATTCGTCTCTGAGGCCGCTGATTCCCTCAATTCGCTTTTCCTTAACCAAATCCGCGATCTTTTCCACCAGTCTCGCATTGTTCACCTGGTAAGGAATTTCAGTAACAATAATTCGCTGACGGCCGTTTTTATCTTCTTCAATTTCTGCCTGTGATCTGACAATAATCTTTCCCCGGCCTGTCCGATACGCCTCTCTTATTCCCTGACGGCCTAAAATATTCGCTCCTGTGGGAAAATCCGGCCCCTTAATAAACTGCATCAGCTCATCAATCGTAACCTCCGGATTGTCAATCACCTCAATGATCCCGTCGATAACCTCGCCTAAATTGTGGGGAGGGATATTGGTAGCCATTCCCACGGCAATTCCGGAGGAACCGTTTACAAGAAGGTTGGGAAATTTGGCAGGCAGCACACCCGGCTCCATTTCGTGCTCATCATAATTGGGGCGGAAATCAACCGTATCCTTGTTGATATCCGATAAAAGCTCCATGGAAATTTTGGACATCCTGGCCTCAGTGTACCTCTGGGCAGCAGGCGCATCGCCGTCTCTGGACCCGAAATTACCGTTTCCGTCTACAAGGGTATAGCGCATGGCAAAATCCTGTGCTAAGCGAACCAGCGCATCGTAAACTGCCGCATCTCCGTGGGGATGGTATTTACCTAATACATCTCCAACAGTAGCCGCACACTTTCTATAAGCCTTATCGGGAGTAAAGCCAAGAGTAAACATGGAATACAGAATTCTCCTGTGCACAGGTTTTAATCCGTCTCGCACATCCGGCAGCGCTCTGTCTATAATAACACTCATAGAGTATTCAATAAAGGCCCGTCGCATTTCCTGCTCAATATCTCTGGGAATGACACTGTCTTCCGGAATATTGTATACGATATTGCCTCTGTCACTCTTGTCACTCATCTTAAATAGACTCCTTCTACAGTGAATATATTATCTTACATATATTGTTAATTATATCATAGGCACCCGAAAAAGTCTACACCTCCACCTCTTCCATCAGCCCGTCTATACCGTTTGCTTTCTTTGGAATCCGCACCACAAATTCAAAATAGTCGCCTCTGTCAAACTGCGCCGCCTTGGCGTCTACACCGGATAATTTAAGCAAATTGATGGTTTCCTTTATGGTGTTAACAAAAATTCTTATATTCTTTACTACCTTTTTGGCTCTGCCCCTGTTGTCTACAGTAATTTCCAAATCCTCTTTGCTGAAAACAGGATCAATTCCCGGTTTGTTCAGGCGTTCTAATGTCAATTTCACCAATTCCTCTGTGTTTTTGACATTATAGTCCCGCTCACAAACTGTCTTTGCTACTTTAAGCTGAATTTCCTCGTTAGGCAGCTTCAACAGGGCCCGGGCATGGCGCTCCGACAGTCCGTAGTCCATGATCATACGCTTGACAGGAGCAGACAGTCTCAGCACTCGGATCTTATTGGCCACCGCAGACTGACTCTTTCCTACACGCTGTGCCAGCTCCTCCTGGGTAAGTCCATGGTCTACCAAAAGGCTGTAATACCCTTCCGCCTCCTCAAGAAAGCAAAGGTTTTCCCGCTGCAGGTTCTCTACCAGGGCCAAGATAGCAGAGTCTTCGTCATTGATATCTGTTACCAGCGCCGGAATTTCTTTGGCGCCGGCAATTAAAGATGCTCTCAGCCGCCTCTCTCCCGCAATCAGCTCAAAAGCCTCTCTGTTGATTTTTCTCACACTGATCGGCTGTAGCACTCCGTATTCCTTTATGGATTCTGCCAGCTCTGCCAAAGCCTTCTGTGAAAAAACCTTTCTTGGCTGATACGGATTGGGCAATATTTTGTTAATTGGAATTTTTTGGACCTGCTGACTATTCTGTATATGTAATGCTTCTCTCCCCTTTGCTCTCCCAAGCATAAAAAACACCTTCCCTTTATATAATAGTTATATTCCCTATTTTCTACGGAAGGCTGTCTATTTCCTTTTTTTAATTTGTGCAAAATTTTATACTAGTGTGCATTAACTACAATGTTCGACTCAAACCAGGGGGGATTTTGTCGGAACCCCTGATTTTCTGGGATATTTTTCAGGAATCTGTCGACTTTTTTCTATGACAAAAATACACCTTTGCAGGTCCGACCCCTCTAAAACAAACTGGTCTTTGCAAACCAGTTTCCCGCCTAAAACCGATAAAGCCCTGTCAAATGGATCCTGGTCAGCATTGGCCCCCTTCATGGCAATAAAATGACCGCCGTTTTTTAAAAGCGGCAGACAGTACTCCAGCAGTACTGGCATAGAAGCCACCGCCCTGGCAACTGCATAGTCAAACTGCTGGCGGTAATCAGGATTTCTTCCAAAGTCTTCTGCCCGGGCATGGACACATTTTACATTGGTAAGTCCCAGCGCATCAATTACGCACCGAAGAAACCGGATTCTCTTTTCCAGAGAATCCACAAGAGTTACCGAAATATCCGGCCGCTCTATTGCCACAGGCAGTCCTGGAAAGCCAGCGCCTGTGCCTACATCTACAAGGGATCCGGATTTTATATAGGGTAAAATACTCAGCGAGTCCTGAAAGTGCTTAATTTTAATTTCTGAATCTTCTGTAATAGCCGTCAGGTTCATTCGGGTGTTCCACTCTTTCAGAAGTTCCATATATAGCTGGAATTTCGGATTCATTTTTCTCTCCTCATTTCTTAAAATATATCATCAGCGCCATGACGTCTGCCGGACTTACCCCGCTGATCCTTCCGGCCTGTCCAAGAGATTGGGGCTGAATTTTATTCAGCTTTTCTCTGGCTTCTAAGCTTAGATTGGGTACTAAAGTATAGTCAAATTCCTGAGGAAGCGTCTTTCCCTCCATCTTTTTAAATTTGGACACCTCTTCTTTCTGCCTTTTTATATAGCCCTCATATTTTACACTGATTTCAACCTGCTGGGTAACCTCCTGCGGCAATGGAGTTCTCGGAGCCCGGCCGCAGAGGGCCTCCAGTCTGAGAAGATCTGGGTATTGAATCTCCGGACGGCGCAGCAAATCCCGCAGACAGGCGCTGCCTTTTAAAGGAGTACTGTCGATGGACTCTAAATAGGCATTCACCTCCGGGTTGTCAGGAAGGAAGCAGGAGGAAATCCGATTGCGCTCTTCCTCTACCAGGGCATATTTTTCTTGAAAGCGCTGATGCCTTTCCCCCGATATCATTCCAATTTTATATGCCTTTTCTGTCAGCCTTTCATCTGCGTTATCCTGGCGGAGCAGCAATCTGTATTCTGCCCGCGAGGTCATCATTCTGTACGGTTCTCTTGTCCCCAGCGTCACCAGGTCGTCTATAAGAACCCCTATATACGCCTCCGAACGGTCCAAAATCAGAGGCTCCCTGTTCTGGAGACCTAACGCCGCATTGATTCCGGCTATAATCCCCTGACCCGCGGCCTCCTCATATCCGGAAGAACCATTAATCTGTCCGGCACAGAAAAGACCGTTTACCAGCCTGGATTCCAGAGACAGCTTCAGCTGTCTGGCATCAATGGCATCATATTCAATGGCATAGGCCGGCCGCATAAAAGTCGCATGCTCCAAGCCGGGAACAGAACGTACAAAAGCCAGCTGTACCTCTACCGGAAGACTGGAGGACATCCCCTGCAAATACATTTCTTCTGTATCCCTCCCCATAGGCTCCACAAAAATCTGATGCCTTTCTTTATCCTGAAAGCGCATAATTTTATCCTCCAGGGAGGGGCAATATCTGGGGCCAATCCCCTTTACTGTGCCATTATAAATCGGAGACTTATCTATATTGCTCATTATAATCTGCTTTGTCTCCGGAGAAGTATGCGTTAAATAGCAAACCTCCTGTTCCAGCTTTGGCGCCGGGGTTTCAAAGGAAAAGGGCTGCACCGTTTCATCTCCGTACTGAGGCTCCATTCCGGTAAAGTCAATATCCTTTCGATTCACTCTGGGAGGCGTACCCGTTTTCAGCCGCTGAAGGGTAAAAC
>CABQMV010000104.1 GCA_902465325.1 uncultured Oscillospiraceae bacterium | reverse complement strand
GTCTGATAATCTTGTTCCAATTTCGGTACAGGGGTACGAAGAAGAGTCGTGCAGGGAGCTTTTGCGGTCAAAGGATTTCTTTACAATCCTTTTGATGTATAAAGGCGGAGCTTCTGCCAGGTTGAATCAAAACCCGTTAATCCTTTATGCACCTGACATGATTTGTCTGAGTAGTCGGGATCTGTTTTGTATACAGTCTGTTCATGCCCATACCAGACTGTATACCGTTTCTTTTGATACAGCCCTTTTGGATAAAAAGCTTACCTTGAAAACGGTTTACAGATATAAGGAGGAGGGATACGGGGATCTCTGTACCCGGCATGCCTATTGTCAATTAAAGCCGTTCCTTTGTGAGGAGCTTTCAAAAAAGTATTTTGTGCTTCATACAAAATACGCTGGCAGATTTTTAAATCTTATTTTAAAATTAAAGCAGGAGCTAAGAAACCGGCCTGATTGGTATTGGTGTTTTCGGGCCAGAAGCTTATTTCTGGGCTTGTTGCAAATTTTGGAGGAGGTGGTATATAGCGCCGATATGAATTGCCATGGGAGAAAACAAATACCGGAGGACTTTAAACGTCTGCTGAAATACATTGATTGCCATTTGAAAGAACCGATTACTTTACAATCTCTGTATGAAAACTTTTATATAAATCCGCTCCATATTGAAAAACTATTTTCTGCTTATTTTTCCATGAGCTTCAGAGAATATATTCGGCTTAAAAGGTTTGAAACCGCAAAGGAGCTGCTGCGGTTTACGGATCTGTCTGGAAAAGAAATTGCTCAGGCTATTGGACTATCCTCTTCCCAGAACTTTTGTACTTTTTTTAAAGCAATGAGCAATATGTCTCCCGAGGTTTTTCGGCGGAAACAGAACAATATTTTCTGAATTGTTAATTAAATACAAATGAAATAAAAAGGACTTGCTTTTTATCTTCGGATGTGCTACACTGACACCAGTAAATGATTTATTTCTATTTTGAGTTTCGGCTTGAAAGTGAAAAGCATTGATTATAGCAGGCTTCACGGATTGACTTTAGATAAGTCAAATGGCGAAGCTTATTTTTTTGTCAAAAAATTGGAATTTCTCCCTTTTTCTACAGAAATTTTTAAAAATTAGACTTAATATGGAGATTGATTGATGAAATTACAGAATTTTAAACCCTACAATCAATTGGATTACTTTGATTGCTACTTCAGAGCGCTGTTTCATATTCTGAACTATTTTCACCTGGATGTACGAAGCGTTCTTTTAGGGCATGTGTATGCCTATACCTATACCGACCCAAAAAGAACCAGCTTTTGTCTTTTTCAGTATAATTTTAAAGAAAATGTTCTGGAAAACAGCGGTTTGTGCGCAGAGGAGATTTTAATTGATAAAAGCAATTTTGGAAGACAGATATTGGAATGCTGTAAGGCTAACCGGCCTGCGTTGCTGTTAATTGATAATTACTATTTTCCTTTCAGCAGAGATATGTACCATGAATCCCACAATGCCCATTATATTTGTCTATACGGATATGAAGAGGAGAAAAAGCAGTATAACGCCATAGATGTTGATTTTCTGAACAGCTTTGCATACAAAGAGCAGATTATTGAGGAATCTTCTATGCAAAAATTTTTTGAAGCCAGCGGAGATAACGATTTGTATTTCTGTGCTTTTTCAAAGGACTTGTCAGACCGTATAAATGAAAAAAATTATATAAAAGAATACTCAAAAGTTCTGCTGCAGCACAAGGATTTACTGATAAAAGGGATTTCCGAGATGTCCGTTTTTATTCAATTTACTTTAGATTCTATTTATGATAACGATTCTGAAAGGGTCAGTGAATTTATACAGAAATTTACCATGCCTTTTGTAAACATAGCGCGGAGTGTAAAGCAGCGAGAAGAGATATTGAAGGGATATATAAAGGAAAAGACACTTTTAGATATGTTAGAAAAAATTTCCGAGCAGTGGCTTGTGATCCGTTCTGTGATTTTAAAATACGCAAGATATGACGAAGCAGGAAGAATCGGCTTACTGGCCAATTTACCAGTGTACTGTTCCGCCGTTGCAGCTTTGGAAAGAGACTTTAATGAGCGGCTTTTGGAGACTTGTCAGGAACAGTTAGGGGGATGTGATGAGTAAACAGGCTGTACATAGCCAACCGCTTGCGATGTCTGTTCCCAGTGACGGCCTGTTTTCAGATTGCTTTTCCCAGCTGATTATGAGTATCTGTGATTTTTTCCGGGCAGACTTGTACCGGCGTGGTATCTGTATGCTGTACCGATACAGCGTAGGCCCCACCACTCCCATAGGGATTCACATCAACCAGGAGGTAAAGATGGCAATTCCAGAGCTGATGAATATCAGCGGAGTCCATTATTTGTCGCTCCCCTGTGAATCTAAGCTTTCGGAGCAAATAATAGAGCATTTAGAAGAAGGCAGCCCTGTTCTGCTGTATATTGATGGCTTTTATGATGCGAATAGTAAATTTTCTTTTGGACGAATTCATTTGCGCCACTATATTCTGGTGCACGGATACGATTCTTCTGCCCGCCAGTTCTATATCATTGGACATGATTATGCCAATGAAAGCTGCTTTGAGCAAAGGAAAATAGGGTACAGGGAGCTGGAGCGATGCTATTACGGAGGCCTTGCATTTTATTGCCATAAAGAAAGACCTGCGTATTACAAATTTTTTCATCGAGAGACGCAGATCAGTTCCGCGCAGAAATTACAGTTTTTGCTGAAATACAGAGAGTCTTTATCGATTTTAGAGAAGTTTTTTCGCTTTTTTGAGTCCTGTCTGGAGAATAAGGTTTCAGAGAATTATCTGGACTCTTTTTTCAACAACTATACGGAGGTCAGTAAAATAAAAAGAAAGCTGTATGACTTTTACCGTCAACAGAAAAGCAGCAAGCCGTCTCTGCAAAAAACTGTAAAAGCAATTTGTGAATCCTGGGAGGCTTTGTGTGCACAGCTGAAACAGTACAGCAGCCAAAGCGGCACGTGGAAGGAAAATATCACAGAAATGAAAAATTATACGGCGGAAATTCTTGAGGAGGAGGAAAAACTGGTTACTGAGATGGAGGAATTTTTTCAATGAGTAAAGAAGCAGATGTTTTGTATGCAGACTACTCTAAAAAGTCTTTTAGGGATTTATCACCCAACCACACGCCCTATCTTATTCTGGGAACCCCTTTTTTTTGTCGGGAAACTGAGTGGGAGGGAGAGGATTATTCAATGGTTCTTCCCACTGGTTCTGCAATTGGCTATTTATTTAATAATGATGTGTACGACCAATATTCCAATGCTTTTTCTGTGGAATTTCTTATGTATTACAGTCAGGAGCAGACTCGTATTCCCAATATTATTTTAGGCCATAAGGATACAGGCGGTTTTTGCTTTTATGAGATGGGAGTGGCGGAGCGGTATGGCGGTCTAATTTTTTCTGTCAATACCTATTTTAATTATTTAAAAGCCCAGTCACTGCGCAGGGACTGCCTATATTTACGGGGAAGCTGGCATCATATTGCGGGCGTTTTTGATGGCAGAACCGTCTACTTATATATTAATGGGGAACAGGTTGCTAACAGTATGGGGGACGGAGCGATTTGCGGAGAGATTTGCCAGCCGGCCCCGCCCAATCAGCTGTTTTGTATTGGCGGGACGGTTTTTGATGGAAAATTCCAGGAGGAAACAGACTGTAATATCCGAATTAAATATATAAAGATATACAGTACTGCACGGAGTCCTGAGGAAATCTGGCAGGACAGTCATTTATAATAAAGTATTTTACAAGGAGGTTTGATACGGCTGTATGAATTATAAAAATTTTTATATTACAATTGTTGCAATTGTTTTATTACTGGTACTTTTGGGAGGGATTATTGCTTATATGGATACGTCAAAAACAGAAGCTTCTGCTACAGAAAGCCCTACTGACAAGGTATTGGAAACAGCGTCCCCTGCGGCGTCGTATAAAAGCGAAACTTTCTATATCAGAATATTGGAGGACAAAAGGATTTCTTCTATTTCCTCTGGGGAATATATGGATGATATTCTCCAGAAGCGAACTGCAAACTCAGAATATATTCATGTAAAGATTCATTATATGAGGGACGGTCAGTTTGAAATGGAGGCCAGATGGCTATGTCAGCCTGTCATTTCGAACAAAGGCCAAATCAGGGTTGAAAATGTAAATACAGAGACTTTTCAAAGTTCTATATACTTAGAGGGTTTTTGCCGCGGAGAATCTTCTGTTTTTGATTTAAATCACTACCTGCACCATAAAAATCATTTTACAGTGGGGGATCAGAAAAACCACTGTCTGCTGCTGGCAGAGGGCGGACAGGGAACTGTTATATTAGACTTAGACCTAAATAAAGGGTATTGCTGCCCGTACTATTTTCAACCGGCAGTTGAAAGCGGGAAGTTTAAAAGTCATCAGGTTCAGTGGCAACAGGTTGTCTTTTCTATGTCGGGGACTTTGAATAAACCGAATCAGGGGATCGGCTTTCAGTTTATTCTTTAGGGGATACAGGTATTATGGAAAAAGCGGAAATTTACAGAGATGTGAAAAAGGTTCTGAAGGCAAATCATATCCATGTAGACTTTTATGATGAAAATATAGCATCTAGACATTTATTGACGCCTGTGAGATTTATTCAGATTATACTCGATATAGAGGAAATCTTGCAAATGCAATTTCCCACAAGGGATATTAGCCTGTCAAAGCTATGCAGTATTCGTAAAATTGCAGATTTTATCCAATCTGACAGGGGGGCAAATCGCGTTGATGCAGTTCTGAGAGCGGCAGAACAAGGTTCTGTATACTATAAAAAGTTCATCACTGAGGTCAAAAAGGAAAATCCCTATGTGTCAGGGGAGGTACTGCTGCGCAGACTGCCTGTTCTCCGTCCGGAAGATATTATACAGAATCGACAGATAATCATAAAACGGGAATACTGTTTTACGAAAAAGAAGATGCTGTTTTCTTATCCAATATTACAAAAGGAAGTTAAAACTTTTTCTGTATACCGGAGCAGGGATGAGGTGGTTTGCTCGGAAATAGCGGTATGGCGAAAAAGACGGCAGTGGTATCATCTTTCTCCTTTTGCAAAAGGCTGCCTCCTTGAAAGGGAGGAAGAGATTCCTCATCAAAATGATATTTTCAAGGATTACAGAATGACGCTGCTATGGCAGAACATTGATTCTGTAAATTACGAAACTTGGCATCAAAAAATGAGGGGTTTTCAGCCCGACTGGATACAGGCTTCTTTAGAGCCGCTTATAGGGTATATCAATTACTGTAAAAGAAATGGAATTTTACCGCTTTCTTCTGTACGGTATGTAGAGCTGATCAATGTATCTCCTTCTCCTTTGGAAAAGATGCAAATAGAGGAGTTTTTTTCCTGTAAAGTTTCCTTTCTGTATGAGTATAGCGGTTTTGGCTCTGTTGCCCTGAGCTGTCCTGAGGGAAATCTGCATCTTTTGAGCGAGGCTGTGTATGTGGAGGAAAGCCGTGACGGATGTTTGATTTTAACCTCTCTTATTAATTCCGTTTTCCCGCTTCTAAGGTATGAGACAAAGGACAAAGGGAAACTGGTGCGGTCTGACTGCCCTGGCAGATGCCGAGAGCCTTTGCTGGATTTGTTGTTTTCTATTAAATAAAAAAGGGGTATTAAAAAGGCAGTGAGCCATAAGGAAACATTGAAGAAAAAATGACTTTTGCCAGGTAAACGGAAAATGAAAAACTCTATGTGTTTGGGGAATCATTCACATAGAGTTTTTCATTTACAGTAATATACAGATTGGTGTTTTCAGTGTTCCAACGGAACGCGCAACCGCCACCGCAGGTGACGATCTCAGGGGTTTAGAGGGATGCCACCAACAAGCATTTTTGCTGTTTCAGAAATTGTGACGAAATTGTGAAATCACGCAAACTTGTGTAAGTTTGCATTGCTTGCCAATATTATCCCGAATACCAGAAAGAAAGTCTTTAATAAAGGCAATTCTTAGAAAGATATTCGGGACAATTTTTTGTGCTCTTACACGGTTAGTTTTCTATCCTCTGCTGTTTCAACAGAAAAATTCGGGATAATTTTATAGCAGTTAAGAAGGTATTTGCTGATAATGGTATCAGCAGGGATTCCCCTGATTATACCAAAGGAGGCATTTGCCATGAATGAAAACAAAGTGACCATTAACGAAATGATTGCAAAAATGGTCGAGGAAGCCAGAAGGCTCGGTTACAGTGAATCCAGTATATGGACAAACACCCAGCCAGGTCTGAGAACATTTGCGATCTATTACAGCAAGAAAGAACTCTCTTTCTATGATCCGGAAATCACAAATGAATACGTCGAGCTTCAAAAAGAACGGATGGAAAAAGCAGAAATCTCAATTCATTATTACAGAAATATCTGTTCTGCCGCAAACCGCCTGAACAAATTTTATCTAACGGACACCCTCCATCTTAAGATGCCGAGGCATGGAACAAAATATCTGCTCAGAGAGGAAAATGAACGTCTTGTTGACTGCTTTCTGGAATACAGAAATTACGGACCTAATACCCGTGACGATGTGGCCTGGGTTGTCCGCAGATACCTTTATCATTTTGAAACGCTTGGTCATAAGTCGCTGGAAAATGTATCTGTCGATGACGTGAGGGAATTTATAATAAAAACTGCGTCAGAGGTAAAAACATTCAGCCTGCATAACATTCTTCTTTATCCCAGGTATTTCCATATTTTTTTGAAAGAGACCGGCATTCCGGCACCGGACTGTGCTGACCTGTTTTCATATAAGGTTTACCGGGATATGCCGATACAGAGTTATGTCACTGATGAAGAACTGAGGCGCATCCTTGCAGCTATTGATACCGAAAACGATATGGGTAAAAGAGACCGGGCCATTATTCTGACTGCGGCAACAACAGGACTGCGCGCCTGTGACCTGGCCCGCTTAAAACTAT
>CABQMV010000103.1 GCA_902465325.1 uncultured Oscillospiraceae bacterium | reverse complement strand
CCTATAAGGGAATTATTATTAATGTACGGATAAAAGATGGTAAAGTCAGGGCGGGAGACACCATTCAGATGATGGCTACCGGCGCGCAGTATGTGGTAACGGAGGTAGGTTGGTTCAAGCCCGGCTCCTATCTGCCGGCGGAAACCCTGTCTGCTGGTGAAGTCGGCTATATTGTGGCCAGCATCAAAAATTTGAAAGACGCCCATGTGGGGGATACAGTAACGCTGGCAAGCCGACCTGCCGACACTCCTTTACCGGGATACAAGCAGGTGCAGCCCATGGTTTTCTGCGGGATCTATCCGGTAGACGGAGGAGATTATGAGGATTTAAAGGAGGCTTTAATGAAGCTGCAACTTAACGATGCCTCTTTGGTTTTTGAACCGGAAACCTCCAAAGCTCTTGGCTTTGGCTTTCGCTGCGGTTTTCTGGGACTGTTGCATATGGAAATTATAGAGGAGCGTTTAGAAAGAGAATATGGTCTGAATCTGATCATCACGACTCCCAGTGTAATTTACCATGTATATAAAACAGACGGCTCCTATTTTGAACTGGACAATCCTTCTAATTTGCCCAGTCCTACAGAAATTGATTATATGGAAGAACCCATGGTAAAGGCCTCCATCATGTCTCCTACAGAGTATGTGGGCAATATTATGGAACTGACTACAGAGAGACGCGGTGTCTTTATTAACATGGATTATTTAGAGGCTACCCGAGTGGTCCTGACCTATGAGCTGCCTCTGAATGAGGTGATTTATGATTTCTTTGATGCCCTTAAGTCCAGAACAAAGGGCTATGCTTCTCTGGACTATGAGCTGTGTGAATACAAAAAATCCAATCTTGTAAAATTAGACATTTATTTAAATGGAGAAATTGTTGATGCCCTGTCTTTTATTGTCCATGCGGATAAGGCGTACAGCCGGGCCAGAAAGATTGCGGAGAAGCTCAAAGAAAATATTCCCCGTCACCAGTTTGAGGTTCCGATACAGGCCTGCATCGGAGGTAAAATCATAGCCCGGGAAACGGTAAAGGCCTATCGGAAGGATGTGCTTTCCAAATGCTACGGCGGAGATATTTCCAGGAAAAAGAAGCTTTTGGAAAAGCAGAAAGAGGGAAAGAAGAGAATGCGCCAGTTCGGAAGCGTAGAAGTTCCGCAGGAAGCTTTTATGAGTGTACTGAAATTGGACGACTAGCTGAAGGATATGCTATAATTTTATTTGTATAAATTAAAGTTTGGGAGGTTACCACAGTGTACAGTACAGAAGCAATCAGAAAGACCGATCCGGAAATAGCAGATGCTATTGAAGCCGAGGTGAACAGACAGAGAAATAAAATTGAACTTATTGCGTCGGAGAACTTTGTAAGTGAGGCCGTTATGGAGGCCATGGGAAGTCCGCTGACAAACAAGTATGCAGAAGGATACCCGGGAAAGCGCTATTACGGAGGCTGTGAATGTGTTGATGTTGTGGAAAATCTCGCCATAGAAAGAGCGAAGAAAATATTTGGGGCTTCCTATGCCAATCTCCAGCCGCATTCCGGCGCGCAGGCAAATATGGCTGTCTTTTTTGCTCTGCTCCAGCCGGGGGATACGGTTTTGGGAATGAATCTGGCCCATGGAGGACACCTGTCCCACGGCAGTCCTGTGAATATGTCCGGCAAATGGTTTCATATTGTGCCCTACGGTGTGGCGGAAAAAACATGTCTGATTGATTATGACCAGGTATTGAATCTGGCGAAAGAGGTTAGACCCAAGCTGATTGTCTGCGGAGCCAGCGCCTATCCCAGAATCATTGATTTCAAAAGGTTCAGAGAAATTGCAGATGAAGTAGGCGCAAAGCTCATGGTGGATATGGCACATATTGCCGGTTTAGTGGCTGCCGGAGAGCATCCCAATCCCATGCCCTATGCAGACTTTGTAACGACCACTACGCATAAGACCCTCAGAGGACCCAGAGGCGGTATGATCCTCTGTAATACCGAGGAAAATGCAAAGCTTATGAATAAGGCTGTATTTCCGGGGATACAGGGCGGACCTCTTATGCATATTATTGCGGCCAAAGCAGTAGGTCTGAAAGAGGTTATGACGCCAGAATTTAAAGCCTATCAGCATCAGATTGTACTGAATGCCAAGGCACTGGCAAAGGGGCTGACAGACAGAGACTTTGATTTGGTAAGCGGAGGCACAGACAATCATCTGATGCTGGTAGATCTCAGTGAGAAGAACATAACGGGCAAGGATGCACAGCTTATGCTGGACGAGGTTTCTATCACCTGTAATAAAAATGGAATTCCTTTTGATAAGCAAAGTCCTTTTATTACCAGTGGAATTCGCTTGGGAACCGCTGCCGTATCTGCCCGCGGTATGAAAGAGGCGGACATGGAAGAAATTGCTGAGCTGATCGCCCTGACGCTGGATGATTTTGAGGCCAATCGGGAAACGGTATCTTCTAGAGTGGCTGCCCTGCTTTCCCGCTATCCCCTTTATGTATAATTAAATTTTTACTGGTATGAATGCTGCAGATGACAGAAGAAAAGAGCCGCTGGCTCACAGAATGAAGCCTCTGACCATAGAACAGTTTTATGGTCAGAGACATATTCTGGCTCCCGGAAAGCTGTTGTATCGTATGATCTCCGCAGACCGGCTTTCTTCTGTTATCTTTTTTGGTCCGCCCGGCACGGGAAAAACTTCGCTGGCCCGGATTATTGCAAACACAACACATTCCGGCTTTGAAAAGCTCAATGCTGTATCTGCCGGGGTATCGGACATTAAACGGGTGGTTGCTGACGCGCAGAATCTGCTGCTGAATCCCAGCGGCAGAGTGGTATTGTTTATTGATGAAATACATCGGTTCAACAAGTCTCAGCAGGACGCGCTGCTGCCTTATGTAGAGGACGGGACCATTATACTGATTGGGGCTACTACAGAAAATCCCTATTTTGAAGTGAACAAGGCGCTGATTTCCCGCTCAACTGTATTTCAGCTCTATCCGCTGAAGGAAGAGGAAATCCGGGATATTTTACAAAATGCCCTGGAGGATGAGGAGAGAGGTCTTGGCAGTATGCATGTTGCACTGGAGCCTGAGGCAATGGACTTCCTATGTACGATGGCAGACGGAGATGCGAGAGCAGCTCTGAATGCTTTAGAGCTGGCGGTGCTCACAGCGCCCGGAGATAAAAGCAAGGGGGTCAGGATCGATTTGGATACGGCCGCTGAATGTGTTCAGAAACGGCATGTGAGATTTGATAAGGCTGGAGAAGAGCACTACGATAACATCAGCGCTTTTATTAAGTCCATGCGGGGCAGCGACCCGGATGCAGCAGTGCTTTATTTAGCCCGGGCTCTTTATGCGGGGGAGGATATTAATTTTTTAGCCCGTAGAATTGTTATCTGCGCCTCAGAGGATGTAGGTACGGCAAATCCAAATGCTTTGTTAGTGGCTGTGGCTGCAGCAGAGGCTGTCCGGATGATTGGGATGCCGGAGGCTCGTATTCTGTTGTCTCAGGCAGCTATTACAGTAGCGGCCAGTCCTAAATCCAATGCATCTTATCTAGCCATTAACGCGGCACTTTCTGATGTGGAAAACAAGAACACTGGTACAGTCCCTCTGTATCTTCGAAACGCGCCGGCAAAGGGAATGGAAGCATTGGGCTATGGGATAGGATATCAGTATGCGCACGACTATAAGGGCCATGTGTCTCCTTTGGAATACATGCCTGAACCCATGAGGGGCGTTACCTATTACACACCTACAGAAAACGGCTATGACAAAAGGATTGCCGATTATTTGAAATGGGTAGAGGAGATAAAAAAAGAGCAGCGAAAATCAAGTCCTTCCGGAGAAAAGCGTGACAGAGAAGGCCTCCAGTAGCTTTTCTGTCTGTGATATGATATACTTTTATTTGTTATGTATATACGAAGAGCAGAAAAAAAAGATATACAGGGAATAAACCGTCTATTATTTCAGGTACTGACAATCCACCATGAAGCAAGGCCGGATCTTTTCAAGGCTAATGTCAAAAAATATACCGATCAGCAGCTGGCCGCTTTGCTCCTAGATGACACAAGACCGGTTTTTTTGATAGTAGATCCGGAGGAAAATGTTCTCGGATATGCTTTTTGTGTATTTCAGGAGACAGCTGGACATAACATTTTAGCAGACCGAAAGACGCTGTATATTGACGATTTGTGTGTGGCGGAAGGCTGCCGCGGACAGCACATCGGCACCCAGCTCTGCCAGTATGTACAAGACTATGCCAGGCGAAACGGCTGCCATAGTGTAACATTAAACGTCTGGGCCTGCAATGAAGACGCAGTAAAGTTTTACGAAAAGTACGGCTTTCAGCCGCAGAAGATGGGTATGGAACTATTATTATAATTTATAGAAGAATCGAGGAATGAGGGCAGCGTGATACTGGGAAATAAAAAATTTATTAATGCCTGGAATATTGTAGAAGGAATTCCTGCGGCACTTTGTATCTATAAATACGAAAGAAGCCTGACGGTTTTATATTATAATTATCTGCTGCCTGAGCTGCTTGGTTACCCGGAGGAACAGTTTAAAAAGATTATGACCGGCGGACTGATGAATATCATGGACTACGACGGCCGGCGCCACTATACTGGATGGGTGGATTACTATCTGGAGCATCCTGATGACAATGATCCCATTGATATTGTTTACAGTGTAGTAGGACGCAATGGGGAGAAAAAAATGTTTCTCCAGAAATGTAATTTTATTTATGAGGCAAAAGGACAAAAGCTGTTTTGCTGTGTTATTACTGATATAACAGAACAATATAAAAATGAAAAGCTGCTGGCGCTGTATACCAGTATGGATAATTTAACCAGGATTTTTAATCGGGACGCAGTACAAAAGGATATTCAGACCATTATTATCACAACAAAATATGAAGTGCAGCATATTCTTATTGTCCTGAATATTGACGACTTTAAGGCCCTAAATGACAAAATGGGGCATGATATGTGTGATCTCTATTTACAAAAGCTGGGACGTGTTCTGGTAAAGCCTTATAAATACGGCAAAACTGCCGGTCGGATTGCCGGTGATGAATTTGTACTTTTTGTAGTAGGCGTTCGGCAGGAGGCAGTCCATACCGTGGCAGAAGAGGTTTGCCAGCAAATAAAGGAAAGCCTTCCTGAGCTTACGGTGAGTATGGGCATTAGTATTTGCAGAAACAACAGCGCTGACTTTGTAGACTTATATAAAGAGGCATCGGAGGCTCTGCATTATGTCAAGGAACACGGTAAAAATGGGTTTGCTTTTTACGGTACCCAGTCATGCCCGTGAGCACATTTCCGAGACAGGAAAGAGTGAAAATGGAGAAGGGGAAAGCTGCTGCGGAAGCGTTTTCGCAGCAGACGGGGATTTTATATCCCATCGTTAAAATATAAAAACTTTCCCATTGGACAGTTTGATGGTATACTAAACCAGTGACAGAATGTTGCTGGCTTTATTTAATACTGAAAGTTTGGGAGGAAATATGAAATTTTACCTTGAAGATCCGGAAAAAGCGCTTTCCGAGACAAAAAGCTCTGTAAACGGTCTAAGCTCGTCAGAATCTGCAGAGAGACTGGAGGCCTATGGCCGAAACCGTTTAAAAGAGGCCAAAAAGGTACCTCTGATAAAAAGATTCCTGGCGCAGCTGGCAGATCCTATGATTCTCATCCTGATTGCCGCTGCGGTTGTATCTGCGGTTACTTCTATCTATGAGCAGGAATCCTTTGCCGATGTATTTATTATTATAGCGGTTGTCCTGATTAATGCTGTTCTGGGCGTGTATCAAGAGAGCAAGGCGGAGAAAGCCATTGCAGCCTTACAGGAAATGTCGGCGGCGACCTCAAAGGTTCTGCGGGACGGAAATGTTTATATTGTAAAATCCGAAGAGTTGGTTGTAGGCGATGTGGTTCTGTTGGAGGCAGGCGACGCGGTGCCTGCAGACGGGCGGCTGCTTGAATGTGCTGATCTGCGCATTGAAGAGTCCGCTTTGACCGGAGAATCTGTACCCGTCAATAAGCAACTTGGTAAGCTGGTGCTGGACGGACATAAGGACATTCCTCTGGGAGACAGAACGAATATGGTCTATATGGGATCCAGTGTGGCTTACGGACGCGGACGTGTTCTGCTGACGGCGACCGGGATGGATACGGAAATGGGGAAAATTGCAGATGCGCTGGAACAGGCCTCAGAAGGAAAAACCCCTTTGCAGATCAAGCTCTCTCATTTGAGTAAGATTCTCACCTATGTGGTACTGGGGATCTGTGCTTTTATTTTTGCATTTAATATTATAAGGGAATTGCCGGATTTCTCCGGCGGAATTCTGCTGGATACTTTTATGGTAGCGGTCAGCCTGGCTGTTGCTGCCATTCCGGAGGGACTGGCGGCAGTTGTAACCGTTGTGCTTTCTATGGGAGTAACAAAAATGTCTACCAAAAACGCTGTGATACGAAAGCTGACGGCGGTGGAGACACTGGGCAGCGCGCAGGTAATCTGTTCGGACAAGACAGGGACCCTGACACAAAATGTCATGACAGTTACTCAGTATTTTACCCAGGATCTAGATCTATTGGCAAAAGCTATGGCGCTGGCCTCCGATGCCGAGCTGGATACAGAAAAATCTGTTGCCGTGGGGGAACCTACGGAGTGTGCCCTTGTTAATTTTGCCTACAAGAACGGTCTGGATAAAAATGGTCTGAAGGAGCAGCTGCCCAGAATAGGGGAGGCCCCTTTTGACTCTGTACGAAAGATGATGTCCACTGTCCATAAAAACCGAGACGGCGGAGAGTTGGTGCAGTTTACAAAGGGCGCGCCGGATGAGCTTCTCAAGTGCTGTACTACTGTGCTTCAAAACGGAAAAATTGTCCCTCTTACAGAAGAACTTCGCGGAGAAATCCTTTCACACAATAAAGAGATGGCGGACAAAGCACTGCGGGTACTGGCTGCCGCTTTTAAAACCTACAGTGAA
>CABQMV010000102.1 GCA_902465325.1 uncultured Oscillospiraceae bacterium | reverse complement strand
CTTTCCTCGCTCTTTTCAGACACTCTGGCCACGGACTGTTCGAAACCTTTGGTTATACAGAGATTTCGGACAGTTTTTATTTTTGTAACGACCAGAAAAGACAGCTGGTAAAAGTATTTTCCCCTTTTTGATATCAAAGTACTTTGAATCTCCTCCAAAAAATAATTTTTGTGCTATAATATAATATAAAACAAAAGTTTTCAGGAGGCCCCTGCTATGGGAAGTTTTGTAGAGTTTAAAAATGTAAAAAAAGTCTATAAAATGGGAGAAGTTTCGATTGAAGCTCTTCGCGGCATTTCTTTTGAAATCGAAAAAGGAGAAATCTGCGTTATTGTAGGCGCCTCAGGAGCCGGAAAGACAACGCTTCTGAATATACTGGGTGGAATGGATACGCTGACAGAAGGAGAAATCATGCTAGACAGCAATATTATTTCCTCTTACAGCAAAAAGCAGCTCACTGCTTACCGCCGGTATGATATTGGTTTTGTATTTCAATTTTACAACCTTGTGCAAAATCTAACTGCACTGGAAAATGTAGAGCTGGCCGCACAAATCTGTAAAAATCCGCTGGACGCCATGACCGTACTGAAGGAAGTAGGACTAGAGGACCGTGCAAGGAATTTTCCGGCACAGCTTTCCGGAGGGGAACAGCAGCGGGTTGCTATTGCCAGAGCACTGGCCAAAAATCCGAAACTGCTGCTTTGTGATGAGCCCACCGGTGCCTTGGACTACAACACCGGAAAGGCCATTTTAAAGCTTCTGCAAGATACCTGCCGCAGAAGCGGTACAACCGTCGTTATTATTACCCATAACCAGGCTTTGACCCCCATGGCAAACCGCGTTATTACTGTAAAAAACGGACAGGTTTCTTCTATAAGGAAGAATGACAAGATTGTCCCCGTGGAAGAAATAGAGTGGTGAGGCAGAGCTATGCTGAAGAAAAGCACACTGAGAGAAATCAAACACAGTTTGGGCCGTTACTTGGCCATATTTGCCATTGTTGCGCTGGGGGTCGGTTTTTTCTCCGGCCTCAAGGTTTCAAGGACCGCTATGGTAGCTACCGGCGACCAATATTTAAAGGAAGCCTGTTTTTTTGACTATCGGCTCCTCTGTTCCCTGGGATTTACGGAAGCAGATGTAGAAGCGGTGTTGCAAAACCACTCTACGATGCAGGCAGAAGGTGCCAAATGGACTGACATGTTGGTTACACAGACAGACGGTACGGATCTGGCGCTGCGTATCCATTCTATTACAGACAAAGTCAATCGGCTTACCCTCACAGCGGGCCGTATGCCGGAGAGCAAGAATGAATGTGTGGCAGATCTCCACTACTATACGGAAAAAGACATTGGTACAACCCTGACTCTTTCAGAGGAAAACGGCAGCAACCAAATAGAGACCTTTTCCTCCCGCAGCTTTACGATTGTGGGACTGGTCCAATCCCCTTACTATATGAATTATGAGCGGGGCACTACCTCCATTGGAAATGGGACTCTCAGCGCTTATCTCTATGTACCGGAGGCTACCTTTACTACTCCGTATTTTTCAGAAATTTTTGTAACACTGGGACTTCCCGGTACAATCTACTCTTCTCTCTATCAGGATGCCCTGGATCGCGCAAAGGATGAAATCACTGCGCTCTGTGAGCAACGGGGACAGGTGAGATATGAAGTGCTTGCGGCAGAGGCAGATAGTAAAATAGAAGATGCACAGCAGCAAATTTCGGAAGCCCGCAATAAGCTAAATGAAGAAAAGGCATCCGCAGCTCAGAAGCTGGAAGAGGCCGCTCTGCAGCTTGCAGAGGCCCAAAAGGAAATAGAGGAAAACCGCAGGGAGCTGGAGTCCACACAAAAACAGCTTAGACAAAAACGGCAGGAGCTGGACAGCGGCCTGGCTTCTATTTCCCAAAGCCTATGGAATTTAGAAGAGGGATGGACAAGGGCAAAGGCCCAGTTTGAACAGAAGAAAAATCAACTGGCCGCTCTTCCGCCTGAGATGGCAGAACAGGCACTGGAAACGCTGGCCCTAGAAAAAGCGGAGGCGCAGCGGCAGTACTATGCCGGGAAACTGGAAATTCAACAGAAGCAGGCGGAAGCGGAGGCCGCGCAAAAACAAATAGCGCTGGCCCAGTCTCAGCTGGAACAGGGACTGCAGCAGCTGACTGCCGTGCAAGAAGAATTAGACGGCAAGCAAGCGGAATATGAGGCAGAAAAGAAAAAAACACAAGAGCAGCTGGCAGAAGCAGAAAGCAAAATTCAGCTCTCTGAAGAGGAGCTTTCACAGGCTAAGGAGGAGCTGACCCACCTGGAAAAGCCGGTTTGCTATACCCTCTCCCGAAACACCAATGTCGGCTATGCCTGCTTTGAAAATGATTCTAATATTGTAGAGGGAATCGCCAATGTATTTCCTGTTTTTTTCTTTTTAGTCGCCGCACTAGTTTGTATGACTACGATGAACCGTATGATAGAAGAACAGAGGACACAGATCGGCGTGCTAAAAGCATTGGGCTACAGCAAAGCCGCCATTTTGTCTAAATATCTGTTCTATGCCGGCAGTGCTGCTATATTAGGCTGTATTGCAGGCTTTCTGGCCGGATCCTATCTATTCCCACAGGTAATCTGGAAGGCCTATAATATTATGTACGACTTTGCCCCGCTCAAATTTGTATTTCATGTGCCGCTGGCATTGATTTCTATAGCAGTAACGCTGATCTGTTCTGTGGGAGTCACCTGGTTATCCTGCAGCAGGGAGCTTTCTGAGGTGCCTGCCCAGCTGATCCGGCCTAAATCCCCTAAAGCCGGACAGAGGATTTTGCTGGAACGCATTCCATTCCTCTGGAACCATCTTAAATTTTTAAAAAAGGTTTCAATTCGAAATATGTTTCGATATAAGAAGCGGCTTTTTATGATGATATTGGGAATCGGAGGCTGTACGGCACTTCTGCTGACGGGCTTTGGTATTCGGGATTCTATTCAGGATATTGCAGCTCAGCAATACACGGAAATACAGCTCTATGATTACCAGATTACCTTCAAGTCCCCTGTAACCCTTCAGAATATAGAAGATTTTAAGCAGGAATGCGGGGACGCTATTGAAAGTTTACTGCCCGCAGTCCAGGAAAATTTTACGGTTCAGAAGGAAAATACTGCAAAATCAGTGACTATGATTATTCCGGAGACGACAAAGCAGCTGGAGGATTTTGTGGATCTTCATACAGGCAAAACGTCTTTGCCCTATCCTGGAACCGGTCAGGGCGTCATCAATAATGGGCTGGCGGAGGAGCTGGGAATTCAAATAGGAGATACGATTACCCTAACAGATGAGGAAATGCATACCATAGATCTGGAAATTTCCGGCATTTTTGACAACTTTGTATCGAACTATGTGTATGTTTCTTCTGATACCTATCAGTCGCAGATCGGTACGCTGCCGGAATATCAGACAGCCTTTGTAAACGCACCTGCAGACGCCGATCCCCATCAGGGAAGCGCTTTGTTTATGGTCAGTAATCTGGTCAGTAATGTCTCCGTATCCCAGGACATTATGGATCGGATTGAAAATATGATGTCCAGCCTGGATTATATTGTGGTGTTTATTACTTTTTCAGCCGCGGCACTGGCCTTTATTGTGCTGTATAATCTGACGAATATCAATATCACCGAACGAGCCCGGGAAATTGCTACTATAAAGGTCCTGGGCTTTAATGGAAAGGAAACTGCGTCTTATGTATTCCGTGAGAATATACTGCTTACCTTAATGGGCGCTGCTGCGGGACTCGGGCTGGGAATCTGGCTCCACGCTTTTGTAATCAGCCAGATAAAGGTGGATCTGATAACCTTTCACATCAGAATTCTGCCGCTCAGCTACCTTCTGGCAGTAGGTCTTACCCTGGTCTTTGCAGGCATTGTAAATTTCTTTATGTATTTTAAAACGGAACGCATTAATATGGCAGAATCACTGAAGTCGATTGAATAATAGCCTCTATTGCCGCCGAGCCGTTTTGTATTCATCACGGTCCCGGAAGTACGGACACTCTCGGTAATGCCCTGCCGTATATCTGGCATATTCGTCTTCATCCAGCTCCATGGTGCATTCATAATCCTCATATTCTTCATCGTACACATAGTACACGCAGCACTGGCAATTGCTTTTCAATGAAACTCACCTCTTGAATATTGTACACGACTCTCTTCTCAAAAGAAAGAGGGCGTGGTATAATCAGCCGGTAAAATAATTTGTGCAACAGCATAATATGCATGATAACAGTTCAGACAGCCCTGTCGGCGATCTGTCATAAAATTGGTAAGGTACGGTGATAAAAATGAGAGATTTAAACGAATTGCTGAAGCCCGGAACATTTGGGGAAGGAGCATATGCAGATACAAGGAGAGAGGAATTTGATATAAAAAACGGAACATTATTTTACCACGAAATCCCTGTGGATATCTGTTTTATAGGAGATTCTATTACTCATTTCTGGGAGCTGAACGCTTTTTTCCACCAATATGGACTTGTAATCAATCGGGGAATTGGAGGCGATGTGGCTCAAATAGCGGCGAAACGGTTTGCCGCTGACGTACTGCAGCTCAAGCCCAGAGTTTGCGTGGTACTGGTAGGGATCAATAATATGTGGCCGTTAAAAGAAATTGAGGATAAGAATTCCCAGGAATTCTGGAGCAAGGAAAAGGAAATCTATGATTTGATTATAAACAGCTATGTGAATATTATGGACCAGGCAAAAGAAGCCAGTCAGGCATTGATTTTCTGTAATATCCTCCCCTGTGTATGGCCTCCGGAAGTAAACAATTTAATATTTAAGGTAAACGCCCGGCTGGCAGAGCTCTGTCAGGAGTATGAAATTCCTCTGGTGGATTACCATACGCACATTATGGGGGCCGACGAATTCTCTATCAATTGGGAATATACCGGGGACGGAATCCATCCGAACGGGGCCGGCTATTCCGTTATGGCTTCTCTGCTGAAGCCGGAGCTGGACAAAGTGCTGGGACCTACTGCAGCGGGAAAATAACTGCAGAAAAGAACAGGCGCAAAACGGGGCCGCCGTGCAAGAAAACAGAGACAGTGTTGGGATTTTTGTATTTGACGGGACCTGGGCCCCATGGTATAATAAGCAGGCTTTGGAGACGTATCGAAGTGGTCATAACGGGCCTGACTCGAAATCACATTTTTTCGGTACTCTCTGCACTCAAAACTTAATATGGAAGCGTATCGAAGTGGTCATAACGGGCCTGACTCGAAATCAGGTAGTCCTCACGGGCTCGTGGGTTCGAATCCCACCGCTTCCGCCATGTAAAGCATATACTTATACAATGAAAATCAAGGAGTGAAACGATGAGCGCCGTTTTTGAAAACATTTTAAATATTCAATGGCAGCATGTGGTGATGTGGATCATAGGAGGCCTTCTTATCTATTTAGCTATTAAAAAGGATATGGAGCCTACTCTGCTGCTTCCCATGGGATTTGGAGCAATTTTAGTCAACCTTCCCCTGTCCGGGGCAGTGACACAGATATACAACGGAATAAAAGAAATCGGCGTAATTGATTTACTGTTTAACAGCGGAATTGCCAACGAGCTCTTCCCTCTGCTGCTTTTTATCGGAATTGGCGCAATGATTGATTTTGAACCGCTGCTGGCCAATCCCAAGCTCATGCTGTTCGGCGCGGCAGCCCAGTTCGGTATCTTTTTCACCCTGAGCATGGCCGCGCTGTTTAGCTTTGAAATAAAGGACGCCGCCTCCATTGCTATCATCGGAGCTGCCGACGGACCCACTTCCATTTTTGTAGCAAACTATTTTCATTCTAACTATATTGGGCCTATTATTGTGGCTGCTTATTCCTACATGGCCCTGGTACCTATGGTACAGCCTCCTATTATAAAGCTGCTAACTACAAAAAAGGAACGAAAAATCCGCATGAATTATACCGGTATTCAGGTGACCCGGCTTACTAAAATTCTATTTCCTATTCTGGCAACAATTATCACCGGAATCATCTCGCCCCGTTCTGTGGCGCTGATTGGATTTCTCATGTTCGGCAATCTAATCCGGGAGTGCGGTGTACTGAACTCCCTTTCGGATACAGCTCAGAAGGTACTGGCAAATCTGGTGACACTGCTGCTGGGCATCACAGTAGCGGCCAAAATGACAGCCGATGCTTTTCTGAATCCTCAGACCCTGATGATTTTAGGCCTTGGACTCTTCGCTTTTCTTTTCGACACAGCAGGAGGCGTACTGTTTGCTAAAATCATGAATTTATTTGTAAAAAATAAAGTAAACCCTATGATAGGCGCCGCCGGAATTTCCGCTTTTCCTATGTCTGCCAGGGTCGTGCATAAGCTCGGGCTGGAGGAGGACGATCAAAATTTTCTGCTTATGCACGCCGTGGGAACTAATGTTTCCGGTCAGATCGCCTCTGTGGTGGCAGGCGGTCTTATACTGAACTTTTTTGGCTGAAGAAGGAGGAAAAAATGAATTTAGAGCAATTTTTACAGACTCTTCCCTATATGTTAAAAGGTATGTGCGGCGTATTTGCCGTTACTGCCGTGTTGATTCTCAGCATTGTGCTTCTAAACCGCTTTACCCGCCGCAAAAAGGAACAAAAACAGCCCTGATAAAAAAGTCGCCGGAGGGCCTGTGCTGCTTTTGGGCACCGGTCATGGTATAATAAAAAGGGTGATGGTATGAAGCAAAAAAAGCAAGCCGCTGGGAACTGCTCTTTCCATTTTCCTGGCGGGATCTGGGAATTTCTCTGATGATTATGGGGGCCGTATCTGCTTTTTCATTTTTGATGAGGCTCTTAGATGGAAATGACACTTATGTCCCCATGCTTTTTGTTATGGCGGTTTTTCTGGTCCCCGGTATACAGACGGCTATTTATTTGGAATTCTCAGCTCGCTGGCAGGGGTGATTCTGGTAAATTATATTTTTACCTATCCCTATTTTGCCTTTAATTTTACGATTTCCGGATATCCCGCTACCTTTATCAGTATGTTTGCTACCTCTGTAATGACCAGCGCCATGACCACCCGGATCAAGCAGCAGGAAAGAATGAGATCGGAAGCAGAAAAAGAAAAAATGCGGGGGAATCT
>CABQMV010000101.1 GCA_902465325.1 uncultured Oscillospiraceae bacterium | reverse complement strand
GTTCCTCCTGCGTCACCATGACGTGCAGATGGATATTGCGCTTGCGCCGTTTCAGCGTTCCCGTTCCCATGTCCGGCTTTTCCGAGTCGGCGGCTTTACCTTGTCCAGCGGCTTGACGGCCGGGACGGGCACAGGCGAGATTATCGGTGCATTGTTCCGTATTCCGTCTATCATGTTTGTGTTTTGCTCGGTGGTAAGCTCCGCAGTTTCCAATGGATTGTTTTTCTGTTCCATATCCTGCTCCTTTCTATATTTGACTTCGGGCCAACTTGGCCCGAAGTTATCGGCTGTCGGTACGCTTGCGGCGCAGGGTGAGCAGCACCAGCGTTCCCAAAGACGCCCCGGCCAGCGCAACAAACGGCCAAATCAGCGTGTTGTCGCCGGTCTGCGGCACTTCGGGTGTGGGGATTTTCTCATTCGTCACAGTCACTTGGATAATCTGTCCGTCCTCCGTGATTTCAAAGGGGAACTCCGTCGTTACCGCCTTGTAGCCCTCCAAACCGGAAAATTCCTGATAGGTGTACTGCCCCGCCCGAAGCCGGAACCTCGCCACGCCGCTTTCGTCGGTGTAGCCCTCCGCCACAACTGCGCCCAGCGAATCCCGGATACGGAATCCGACGTTGGCAAGCCTCGTCCCGTCCGCACTGTCGGTTTTGGTGATTTCCAGCTCTCCATAGATGGGGGCATTGAGAAAGCCCACACCGGCCTCATTCTCCACCCGCACGGTTTCGCCGTCCTCTGTGATGGCGAAATAGCACTAGATGTTTCAGTTATCTGGGAATAGCCGAACGCTATGTTTTGAAAGACAGTAAAATATTGGTCAGGATTTTTTACCTTCAACTCAGCACAGGCTTCTATTAGCAGCGGCCCATCTATATTCAGCACGGCAAATTCTCCATCTTGCCGTATTTTACCAGCCCGCCCAAGACTTTGAAGAAAATGAACGGCGCCAAAAAAAGCATGATAGGATTTCATATAGTCCGGACCAGAAGTATTACCAGCGATCTCAGGGATACAGGGCATTTTAAATCTCTCAGGCTCATTTTCCAATTCTTTATATAACTTGGAAATAAAATGGTGAAACTCTATTAAGGATTGCCTGCAATCTGCTTCTGTATATCCAAAACGGTATTTTTCATGAACAACAATTTTCTCTGGTATAGAAGCGAGACATTTTTGATTATTTGCTGCGATTCGTTGGAAGTATGTTCGTTTAAACATCGTCATTCCCCTTTCCATCAATATATACGGTATTGATCCAATCTACTTTTTGTATCGCTAAAGTACAGCCCTCAAAAAAGGACTTATTGCCGTCTGAATTTTCAGTAAACTTAGGATGAGAATATGTGTTTACCGCCTTCATCCCTAATTTTTGTAATGGGAGCAACTTATTCTTATCGGCCAACGCCCAATTAGCCTGTATTGAATCTATTGATAAATAGGTAAAAGCATAATCGTACAACATCCATAAACCTTCATATTCATAGTCCCGGCCAAAGTAATCGGAATTCATCACATGTCCGATGTCAAGACATTTATGATCATCTATTCCATTAAAGTTAACAAAACAAACTACTTCTCCTACCTCTTTTGCGGCAATTGCCCAAAATGGATCATTTTGCGAAAAATAAGTGACCATATCCTGGATAGAATTATCGTCTGTGGGCCAAGCTTCGTCACAATCAGCGAAGGGGGAGCGGACATTACTAAGTGCTATTTTCTGTAAATCATGCCAATCGTCTTTTTGAAATCTCCGTACAATGATGCGATTGCTTTCAAAGGAAACAGGCTTCCCTTCTTCGAAATAAATTTTAAACTTTAACTTTTCCATCGTTAAAATTACTCCTATATTTTATTTTTTAATGCCACATATATTATCATTCTTTTTTTACAATATCAATATTTTACTTTTAGAAACGGTCTGCATACGGATTCTAGCATTTTTAATCGCCCTCGCTCTGTATCATTGATAACAGAGGCGTTCTCTTTATATTCCCAACAGTATGGTATAATATAAAAGGAGGTGTTTCCCAATGAACTTCTTAAGAAAATTTATGGCGGGAAGATACGGCGGCGACCAGCTGGAATCGCCCTGATTCTGTTTTCTGTAGTACTGATGATTTTGCTCCGTACAATAGCCGCGGCAACGGGAATTTTTTGGATTCAGGCCCTGGACTGGCTCCCCATTTTCTGGGCCCTTTTCCGAATTCTTTCCCGCAATATTCAGAAAAGGCGGCTGGAAAACGAAAAGTTTTTGAAGCTCTGGCAACCTATGAAAGCCAAGCTACAATTTGCTAAAACGCGTTTTTCTCAGCGCAAAACCTATAAATACTTTAACTGTCCACAATGCAATGCACACCTGCGGGTTCCCCGGCAGGGCGGAAAAAAACTCTCCGTCAACTGCCAAAAATGCGGTCACCAATTTACCAAAAGGGCCTGATTTCCCTCTCTTGTCATCCTTTAAAACATTTTGTATAATTGTACGGGAAGTATAGAAAGGAGGTTTTATCTTGTCCAAACCACATAAAGCCGATCGGGAAGAGGAAAAAAGTCAACGTCTGCCCGATTTCTGTGAAGATTTTCTTATCTATATGGAAGCCATTGCAGGCAAGTCAAAAAATACTGTGAAAGAATACCGTTATGATCTTTTGCTGTTTTTCGGCTTTTTATCGGCAAAAAAGGGACTGGATAATCCTGAGCATTTTACTGTGGAAATGCTTAATCAGATTGCGCTTACAGATTTATACGCTTTTTTAAACTACATAAACCGCGAGCGGGGCGACAAGGCAGTAACCCGAGCCAGAAAGGTAGCCTGTCTCCGTTCTTTTTTCAAATATGCTCAGACCAAGGCAAATCTCATTGAAAACAATCCCGCTGCAGAACTGGACTCCCCGAAAATAACCAAAACCCTGCCCCGCTATCTGGAACTGGAAGAGTGTCAGGCTTTGCTGAATGTAATTGACGGAGAGCACAGGGAACGGGATTACTGTATGATCGTGCTTTTTCTTAACTGCGGTATGCGGCTGTCCGAGCTGGTAGGAATTAATACCAGCGATCTTTCAGGAGATACCCTGGTGGTTACCGGCAAGGGAAATAAAGAGCGCACCATTTATTTAAATCAGGCTTGCGTGGACGCGATAGAAAAATACCTGCAGGTCCGGCCTAAAATAAAAGGCAAAGATGAAAAGGCACTGTTTTTAAGCAAGAGGAAACAGCGAATCAGTACAAAAACAGTGCAGTATACTGTAAAAAAATATATTACGCTGGCCAATTTGGATCCCAAAAAGTATTCAACGCATAAGCTTCGGCACACGGCGGCAACACTGATGTATTCCTACGGAGATGTAGATATCCGAGCACTTCAGGAAATCCTGGGGCATAACAGCGTGGCGACAACTGAAATTTATACGCACGTAAACAACGCCCGCCTAAAAGAAGCGGTCAGCAAAAATCCTCTGGCCAATTTTAAACAGGATGGGGAAAAGGAGAAATAAGAATGGATAATTTAAAGCGTTTTCTTTTTACACTTTCAGCAGTGGTTTTTCTGGCACTTTGTATTGGAGGCTATGTGACGGCTCTGAAATATGATCCTAAAGAAATTCAGCAGGAGCCGGGAAATCCTACGCCCCTTCCGCCTGCAGGCAACTTATACGATCCGCTCCGCTATGAGCTTCAGGACTACTATGACGGAAATGTACTCTATATTCTGGCCCCTTCGCAAAAGCGGGAGGCAGTTAATTTTCTTGTTTCAAAATACAGCCCTGTAACGCAGGAACTGTCTTTTCTCTTAATACCGGAAAATCTGAAAACAGTAGATCATGAGACCGGAAATAAAGTAATCAGTCTGGGCAAGTATTTCAGTCAGTACGGGGCGGAACGCACTGCCAAGTATCTCACCTCACTGCTGGGAATTGATATTCCCTGTTATACCACATTCACCTATGATTCTCTGTCAGATTTTATCTCCGGTATAAATTCTATAAAATGCGAACTTCCCTATCCGATAAAATTTATTGATACAGAAACCTCTGATATCAATTACTCTACAGGGATCAACTATCCTCAGGGAAGCTCCACGATATCCGGCAGCTCTGCAATCAATCTAATACGCTTTATTGGGGACACCGGCGCCTATCTGAGCAGCGATATTGTAGAATACTACGACGATGCAGACCCTCTAGAAATCCACGCTTCCATGTCTGACGATATTGTGTATTTTTTACTCAGCGGGTTTGTAAACCACACGATTACTGCCGACAACCAGGAGAATTTCAATGAATTTTTTGCCCCGTTTCTGGAATCCTACGATACAAATATGACGGAAGAAACGCTGGAAGGAATGTGTTATAATCTGGGTAAAACAGACCCCTCTCAGGTAAAATACTATCTGGTCACCGGAAATTTTCAGTCTAACAGAGAATTCTATCTTATTTACAATAATATGCTGACAGATTTAAAAACAGGAAAAGACATTACCGCCAGCCAGGTTCTGGACTATCTCTTTTAAACGTTTACAGAAACACCGCTTCTCAAGAAAAACAGAATCTTTTCTTTTACGGGGATACCGGTAATCTGTTCTAATGCTTCTTTGTACAGACACAGCTGTGTTTTATAGCTCTTGGCCCTCTCCCGAAGAGCTTGCCCGCGCACCTGATCACTTTTGTAGTCTACAATGACATAGGCTCCGTCCTCTAAAAAGCAGCAGTCTATAATCCCCTGCACTGCAACTTTGCCCGAAGCTTCGGGTAAAATCTCATCTGCGTTCTTCAACAGTGTAAAAGGGACTTCCCGTCTAATCCGCTGACTGCGCAGCATTCTCTTTCCGGTTTCCGAGAGAAAAAACGCAGCAGGCAGACAGGGATCAACAGCAGCGCTTTCCTCCTGCAGAAGATACCCTTTTTCCACCATCTCCTGTACAGTATCCGCTATCAGACGCTCCATTGCTTCCTCAGGCCTCGCCTCAGCCAATGCCAGACGGCAGGCATCCAGATTTACTCTTTCCAGACAGGCGTGAAGCACAGTTCCTGTTTGGGTCGGAGAAAACTGCTGACCTTCGCCCTCTCCTCTGTTTTGATTTTCCAAAAATTCCTTTAAAGGCATCGTTGAAAGCATATCCTCCGGATAAAAAGGAGTCTCCTCCTCCCAGTCAAGCCTTCTACCCTTTATTTCAGACACTGACATTTTTAAGGGCAGCCGAGCTTCCGCTGCATAAGGATACTGCCATTTTACCAGAGAAGGCCGGGCCTGTATTTCCGGCAAAGGCTCTGTCACAGACACAGCTGGGACTTCCGATTCAAAAGCCTCTGTATCCAAGGTCCAGAAAGACTCCCCTGCCGCTAAAGCAATCCAATCTACATAAGAAGCAGCAGAAAGCACTCTATAGGCAGTTGGGCTCTCCTCCCGCAGCTCAAACTTAGAAAGCTTCTCTCCGGAAGCAGTAAGAATCAGCTTTTCTCGGGCTCTGGTCATCGCCACATAGAGAACCCTCATTTCCTCTGCCAGTTCCTCTCTTCGCTTCAGCAGAGCAATGCTTTGACTCATAACCGTACCAGCAAAAAGATCCTCCTTTTTATCATAGCCATACATGGCAAGCCCCAGTTTCTTATGAAAGGACAGCTTTCCCGCTGCAGGAACCGGAAGAAGCTTCCGGCCGGTCCCCGCCAGAAAAACCACCGGGTACTCCAACCCCTTACTCTTATGAATACTGACAACGCGCACAACATCCATTCCCTCATTAAAATCGGAAGCGCCGTCCCACTCAGAAGCCTTTTGCTGCAGCCGTTCAATATAATTGATAAAACGAAAAAAGCCCTTTCTCTTCCCGTTTTCAAAGGCCACAGCCCGGTCAAAGAGCATCCGCAGATTTGCCTGCCGCCGGGCGCCGCCCTTTGCAGCCCCCACGTACTCATAGTAGCCGCTCTCTGTTATAAGCCGCCAAATAAACTGGGAAATGGGCACGGAATTAGCCTTCTCTCGGCGCTCGTTCAGCTCCTTCAAAAAAGCCTGTACACGGCTGTCCTCCATTGTGAGCATAGCTTCGTATAAAAGAACCCGGGGACAATGAAGCCGGATTTGGGCCAGCATAGTATCATCAAAGCCAACCAGAGCGGAACGCAGTACTGTCAGCAGAGGGATATCCTGAAGAGGATTATCCATCAGCCTGATATAGGATAAAATAACATTCACGTCATAGTTCTGAAAGAAGCCTCCTTTTTCAGGGGAATACACGGGTATTCCATGGGCCTGAAGCCGCTGAACCATCTGGGGACCTGTAGTATTAGCACTCCTCTGTAAAATAACAATATCCCGGTAGGTAATAGGCCGCTGACCGGAGAGCTCTTTATCGTACACCAAAAAGCCGGTGCGCATCAGCTCCCGGATCCGAAAAGCAATTCGGTCCGTCTCCTGATCCAGACCGCCCGGACACAGCAGTAGCTCACTTTTAAAATTCCCCGGATAGGCATCGTAATAGGAGGCCCCGTAATAAAGCTGTTCCGCAGCCCCGTATTCTGTACCGCAGGTACGTTTGTTCATGATCCCCCGAAAAACCTGATTGACAGAAGCAATTACCTCCTGCCGGCTCCGAAAGTTCACAGATAGTCTGACAAGGCAGTCCTGATCCGGCTTCCGCATAGAAGCAGCCTCGCAAAATCGCTGTTCCTTCTGAAGAAAAAGCTCCGGACAGGCCTGCCGAAAGGCATAGATGCTCTGCTTTACATCTCCTACCATAAAGACATTGCCGGGACCTGAGACCGCCCCTATAATTGCCTCCTGAAGCTCATTGGTATCCTGGTATTCATCCACATAGATTTCCTGAAATTTTTCTCTGTACACAGCCGCTATTGCAGGCTCCCGCAATACACGCAGCGCTTTATGTTCCAGGTCAGAAAAACTCATGATACGGTTTTCTGTCTTTTCCTGTGTATAGCGTCTGTCAAACTCTGTCACCAGCTCCGACAAAATACGGATACAGGGCGCAACCGCCTCCATTTCATGAAATCCCGCTTCCCTTCCTCCGCCAAACAGAGCAAACAAATTTTTAAAGGATTTCTTGACAGCCTCCCGCTTCTCTTTTATAAAAGAAACCGCATCTGCGTCTTCCTCTGCCGCTCTCTTTTTAGAAGCAAATTTTACAGCGGAAATAAAGTCATAGGTCTGCCCCCAGCTCC
>CABQMV010000100.1 GCA_902465325.1 uncultured Oscillospiraceae bacterium | reverse complement strand
CAGGAGGGCTCTTTCTGGTATATTAACTATCCTCTGGCAGATAGCAGCGGGACCTTGACCATTGCTACCACTAGGCCGGAGACACTTTTAGGTGATACGGCTGTGGCAGTTAATCCTGCCGATGAGAAATACAGTCATTTGATAGGGAAAATGCTTATTCTGCCTTTGGTCAACCGGGAAATTCCTATTATAGCAGATGATTATGTAGAGCTGGGCTTTGGAACTGGTGCGGTGAAGATTACACCGGCCCACGATCCCAATGACTTTGAGGTGGGAAAGCGGCATCGGCTGCCTGTTATCCGCATTATGGACGACAGAGGATATATAAATGAAAACGGCGGTCCCTATGCAGGTATGGAGCGCTATGAGGCCCGGAAGGCAATTGTAGCGGATTTAGAGAAGAGGGGATATCTGATAAAAACAGAGCCCCATAAACATAATGTAGGGACCTGTCAGCGTTGCCATACTACAGTAGAGCCCTTTGTTTCTACTCAATGGTATGTAAAAATGAAGCCTCTGGCGGAGCCGGCTATTCAGGCAGTACGGCAAAGGAAAACCAAATTTGTGCCGGAGCGGTTTTCCAAAATCTATTTTAATTGGATGGAGAATATACAGGATTGGTGCATTTCCCGTCAGCTGTGGTGGGGACACAGAATCCCTGCCTATTACTGCCGAAGCTGTGGCCACATGGAGGTCTCTAAAGAGGCGGTAACCGTATGCCCGCAGTGTGGAAGTACGGAGATGGAGCAGGATCCGGATACCCTAGATACTTGGTTTTCCAGTGCGTTGTGGCCTTTTTCCACTTTGGGATGGCCGGAGCAGACAGAGGATCTGACATATTTTTATCCTACTAATGTACTGGTAACCGGCTATGATATTATTTTCTTCTGGGTGGCCCGGATGATTTTTTCCGGTATTGAGCAAATGGGAGAGGTTCCATTTGACTATGTACTGATTCATGGATTGGTACGGGATGCCCAAGGACGTAAAATGTCTAAATCTCTGGGAAACGGGATTGACCCGTTAAAGGTTATTGACGAGTACGGAACAGATGCCCTGCGCTTTGCATTGATAACCGGAAATTCTCCTGGAAACGATCAGCGCTTTTTGCCGGAGAAGTGTGAATACGCCAGAAATTTTGCCAATAAGGTATGGAATGCCACCCGGTTTGTGCTGATGAACTTTGATGAGAATCCGGACTTTAGTAAGGTTGACCCCAGCCGCTTTACTGTTGCGGATAAGTGGATTCTATCCGGAGCTAACCGGCTGGTGCAGGAGGTAACGGAAAATCTCAATAAATATGAGCTGGGCGTAGCGCTGGCAAAGGTTTCTGATTTTATTTGGGACTGCTATTGCGACTGGTATATCGAGCTTGTAAAGCCTAGGCTGTTTGACGGAGACAATGCCACCAGACTGGAGGCACAGTATGTGCTGAATACAGTCATGGTACAGTGTCTGAAGCTGCTGCATCCTTTTATGCCCTTCCTGACAGAGGAGCTGTATCAGCATCTGTATAAGGACTGTGAAAGTATTATGATTTCTCAGTGGCCTGTATTTGACAGTACCATGGACTATGGGAAGGAAGAAGTGGAAATGAATGTGATTATTGAGGCGATTCGGAGCATCCGGGCAATCCGGACGGAAATGAATGTACCGGCTTCCAGGAAAGCACAGCTTTTTATAGTCACCGATTCCGTCCACACCTCACTTTTCCGGGAGGCAGTTCCCTATTTTATCCGGCTGGCATCTGCTTCAGGGGTAAAGGTACAGGAAGATGAACAGGGGATTCCCGAAGAAGCTGCGGCTGCGGCTGTCAGTGTGGCGAAGCTATTCCTTCCTCTGGAAGAGCTCATTGATTTTGAAAAGGAGCTGGCTCGGCTGGAGAAGGAGAAGGCGAATCTGGAACAGGAACTGAAACGGGTAAATGGAAAGCTTTCTAATCAGGGTTTTGTGTCAAAGGCACCTGCTGCTGTTATTGAGGAAGAGCGGACCAAACAGGAAAAGTATCAGTCTATGTATGACAGTGTGCTTCAAAGAATCGAACAGCTGAAAAAGTAGAAAATACTGTACAAATTATAGTAGCAGGAGAGTCATGGCGATTCTCCTGCTTTTTATACTGTATAAGGGTTTTCGGTACCTGCTTCTGCATAGCCTCCGTCAGAGTGCCGTTCCCTTTTTAGGAATAAAAAAGGCTTTCGTATCTGCTCTTTCCAGTGTCAGAAGCTTGATTTTTCTGTCAAGGCCGCCGGCATATCCTGTAAGACTGCCATTTTTTCCCACCACCCGATGGCAGGGGATGATAACAGAAAGTTTATTGTGTCCCACTGCGCTGCCTACTGCCTGAGGGGACATTTGGAGAAGTCCTTTCTGTGCTGCAACCTGCTGTGCAATTTCTCCGTAGGTAATGGTTTTTCCGTACGGAATACGCTGCAAAATTTTCCATACAGCCAGCTGAAAGACGGTGCCAGTCACATGGAGGGGGAGAGTAAAATCCGGTTCTTTTCCGGAAAAATAGAGATCCAGCCAACGGTCCGCCTGGACAAAGACAGGCGGGCTTTTTTCTGTGTGCTCCGGGTCCAGCTGATAGGCGTAATATTTTTGGCCTTCAAACCATGTGCCAGTTAACCCTTTTTCATCGGCACTCAGCAGGAGGCGTCCTAAGGGAGATGAATAATAATGTATGTATTGCATAAGGCTCCTTCGCATTTCTGTTTGATATTCCTGTATGGCTGCGTCAATTTAGGAATAAATCGCCTCTTAGCTCCATTTGACGAGGGAGGCTTGGTTTACAGTTCCTCCCTTAACTTGTGGAAGGCATTGACACAAGTTGAAAATTCTGCACAACAACAAACATTTTTATAGGTTTAATATACCATTTATCATTGAGATTTTCAAGTTATAAATGAGTACGACAACTGTAAAAAATAATAAGTTGGTTTTATTTTTCTACAATCATCAACATACCTTCTGCACCGACCCTTTTTTCGGGTTCTACAAGCAGATTTTCGTTGATACATTCATCTATTGACTTTGAGAGAATTCTAATGCCCGCAATAAGTTTCATATAGATCTGATATTCGTTTATTAGGTGTTCAGGAATATGAGTTCGCATAAACTTGGAGAGTTCAGCAGCAATCTGTTCAATAATATTGTCCATATCATTATTGAAGTCGAAAGAAAGGTTATAGAAGTCCATCTCATTCTTTCTATCAATTACAATAATTTTAGGTTCTATTATGTTTCCGCTTTTACAAATATAACCGCACTCAATGGCTTTGGCTGCTATTTCTTTTTCGGTTTCTGACAATTCCTCAGTCGAAATTCCCCCAATTGTTTTGAGTACCATTAAAAGTTTTTGATCGTGGGATAGATTGTGTCCGCAATGGAAATGCTTATCTATGTGCTTACCGTAAATGTTGGAAACAAAAACGGATTTATAACCACCAACGGAGGTTGCATCAATTCCATCACTACCATAGAAATCAAATATAGGCTTTTGTTCATCAGTATACGCAATAGCGACACAAGAAAAATCCCTTTTAACTGGAGTAATATCAGAAAAATACTTTTCTGCAAGCACCTTATTGATTCTTTCCTCAAAATCCCAAACAGTCCTTGAAATCAAAGACCACATAATGAAACGCAGATCTTTTTGTTCACTCAAATAAGGGAATGACAGTATTTTTTCCTCATTTTGCTTTAGCGTGTTTCTAATAACCTTGCAAAACTCAGAAAGATGCTTTTCATAAATCTTACTCGCTTGATCGTACTCTTCGTAATCAACCAAATGGATATTTACTACATACTTCCCGTTATCGAGTTTGCGAAGCATACCGTATTTCCCATTTTCGCCGTGACATTGAATTTCCAACTCTTCCTCAATATACGGCATGGGCACACAGAGTTCTTTAGAAAGTTCTTTTGCGGATTTCGGCTTGTCTTTACACAAGTAAATTAGATTTTGTGAAAACATCCTTTCGGCTTTTGAGCGCGGGTCATTTCCGCAAGGATTTCCGGTTCCCGAAAGTGCCAATTTGATGGGTTTTAAGACATAAGTTCTTTCATTCATAGTTTTAACCTCTTTTCTAACTGAATTTCGTGCAGAAAACAAACGTTGCTTTACTGCTGTTTCGTTGATATTTAGCTTTGCAGCAATATCTTTAACCTTTAATTCATCAATGTAATACATCACCATTACTTCACGATATGCCTTTGACAAAAAAGCAATTTCGCTCAAAATCCTGCTTATTTGTTCTTGCTCGGCTACTTCTCCAATAAATTCATCTATTTCATTTTCTTTAGATGTTAATACTAAGTCACTGTTTTCAATATTATACATTTGACGTTCTACGTTTCGCTTTTGGCTATAATCTGCATAAACTCTGTGGGCAATAGCCCATACAAAAGCATAAAAATTTTCAATGCGCTCTTGTTTATGTATAGCTACTATTACCGCAAAAATTATATCAGAACATAAATCCTCCGCTTCATAGGAAGTATTACATCTGCAATATGAAAATTGGTAAATTTTATTGAGGAACTCTCTGTCACCAATCCGTTTTAGTATTTCGTTTGTTTTCATTTTGCACCTTTTCGTTTCGATTTATGATTATTACGCCTATATAGTCGGCAAAATTAGAGGTTGGTTAGGTGGTTTTAATAATTAAAACAAAAAATTTAGTTTATAGCCTAAGCATAGCACAGTCCAAGGAGAATGGCTACAGGGAAGCTTGCATAAGAGGCTTTCGGGAAAGTAAAATTTCCTATTGACAAAAAAAGATAAATCTAGTATACTTTCAACCGTTGCTCTGATACGGAGTCTGTTTCCTGCGGTGGATGTAGCTCAGTTGGCAGTAGCGCCAGATTGTGGCCCTGGAGGTCGTGGGTTCAAGCCCCATCATTCACCCCAAAAGAAGCGATGATTTTAATAGAAAATTGTCGTTTCTTTTTCTTTTTGGACATTAGACTGTCAATGGTTTTACAAGAAGGAAATCTATGATTATAAGTGCCAGCAGAAGAACCGACATCCCTTCCTATTATTCCGAATGGTTTTTTAACCGCCTGAAGGAAGAATTTGTATATGTTCGCAATCCTATGAATCCCCGGAGAATCAGCAGAATTTCACTGTGCCGGGATGTTGTTGACGGCATTGTTTTTTGGACAAAGAATCCGGTTCCTATGCTGGGCCGGCTGAAGGAGCTGAGCGAGTACCCCTGCTATTTTCAATTTACTTTAAATCCATATGGTTCCGACATTGAGAAAAATCTGCCCTCAAAAAAAGATGTACTTATTCCAGCTTTCCGCCAGCTCTCTTCTGAGTTGGGACAGGAACGGGTGGTGTGGCGCTACGACCCGATTTTACTGAACGATCAATATACGGTTTCCTATCATATTAAATATTTTCGTGAATTGGCTCAGAAGCTGTCCGGATACACCGATATGTGCACAGTGAGTTTTCTTGATTTATACAAAGGAATTCAGCGTAAAGCGGCAGCTCTTGGCATTGTCCCTCCATCTTCCGAGCAGGAGGAGGAATTAGTCGGCTGTTTTTGTGAAATAGCGGCAGAAAGAGGAATTTCTCTGAATACCTGTGCAGAGAAAGGTGATTTCAGTAAATTTGGCGTGCAGCATGCAGCCTGTATAGATACAAGCCGTCTTGAACGCATAAGGGGGGATCGGCTGCACATTGAAAAAGACCGGAATCAGCGTGCTGACTGTGGGTGTGCTGCCAGCATTGATATCGGTGCTTATCATAGCTGTAAAAGTGGCTGCCTCTACTGCTATGCCAATGCCGGCTTTCAGAAAACTGTCGCTTCCTTGGCTGTACATGATCCACGCTCTCCTCTGCTGTTGGGACAGGTAGGGGGAGGAGATTGCATTGCGGAGCGGAAAGTCATTTCCTGTCAGGAAAGGGCGATATCCTTAGCGGAGAATTAAGATTTAGCTTTTTTTCTGAAGCAACTTTTTGGGTGCAAAATTATCTGTATTGTAAATAATCAAGAAACCGTTTCACGGCAAGAGAAGCAGTTTTTTTATCTTTCAGCGCAAGACCAATATTGCGGTATGCCGGAACATCAAGCTCCTTTGCAAGAATTTTATACGGCACACGCTTTAAGATAAGCTGCGGCAGAATGCTGATTCCAAGTCCGCTTTCTACCATTGACATAATGGCGTAATCGTCCCAGGTAGTAAAATGCACTTTTGGCGTTAAACCGCAGCGTTCAAAAATCTCCGAAATCTCGGCTTTTGCCCCCTTTTCAAGCAGCATAAACGGATCGTCACAAAGCGATGTAACGGGGAATTTTTTGCATTCGGCAAGTCTGTGATTTTCGGGGATAATTGCCATTAACTGATCCTGTTCTAAAAAAATCGTTTCGAAATCGGGATGGGTCGGCAACTTCAAAAATCCGCAATCTACCCGCCCTTTCATAATCCATTCCTCTATTTCCGTATAGTCACCAAGTAATAGTTCGTAATCAATATGCGGATAATCCTTTTGAAATTCTTTAATGATATTTGGCAGCCAATGGGTGGCCACGCTTGAAAATGTACCAATACGAATTAGCCCGGATTGCAGCCCCTTCAATTCGTCAACCTGCATTTGCAGCTTTTCATATTCTGCCACAAGACTTTTGGTATAAGGTAATAATTTCAAACCGTCCGAAGTCAGTTTGACGTCGCCTTTGCCCCGTTCTAACAATACCACTTTCCACTCTTTTTCAAGATCGCCGATCATACGGCTGATACCTGATTGAGAGTAGTTCAGTATTTCGGCAGCTTTCGTAAAACTGCCGTATTCAATCGTTTTTACAAACGACATATATTTTTGAATATTCATATCCATAATAGAATTGTCCTTTTTAATATCTGATTTTATTATGATTTATATGATAAATATTCGTTTTTCAAATATGTGTTCTTATGATACATTATGATTGTGAAAAATTCAAGTGTGTGAGGACAATTCAAATGATTACTATTAGCGAAATTCAAAAATCTGCTCCGCAGAAATTCAAAACTCAGTTACAGAAAAAGGTTTACCGTACATTAGAAGATTTACAGATACCGTTTGAACGTGTTGATACGGACGAAGTAATTACAATGGAAGATTGTATTACTGTAAATGAAAAGCTGGATATGAAAATGGTAAAAACACTTTTTCTTTGCAATCGTCAGCAGACAGAATTTTATCTGTTTATTACTTGTGGAGACAAGC
>CABQMV010000099.1 GCA_902465325.1 uncultured Oscillospiraceae bacterium | reverse complement strand
TTTCCGTAACGGGAGAAGCTCACGTTTCCTCTCATAACCCTTCATGTTTTTGCATCCTATGGCCGTTATATTACCTGCGCCCGTATATGTGATAATATCTGAATTAGAAGCTAAACCAACGGAATATAAAATTGGCACAAGCAAAATTGTAAACATGAGCCACGAGTCTTTTCTTTGGAATAGTTTCTTTAATTCTGTTTTCGTGATAATTGCAAGCGTATTCATTCTTATCCCTCCATTCCAAACAGGCTTTTGAGATTATTTTTTTGGACGGAGAAACCACAAATATAATGGCCTTTTTGCAGCAAAATCTTCTGAATATCTATAATAAGCGTTTCGTCCTGAAATATAATCTTATCCTCAAAGAAACTTAATTCGCCACATTTTTCTATAAGCGACCGCTTTATATCATCAGAGATTGTACATTCGATCTTGACGGTATAAGTCTGCTTATGTTCGAGGGGCTGGTCTAACTGCTTATTGCCTTTTGAAATCATAACCACTCTATCGCAAATTTCATCTACATCATCTAAATCATGGCTTGAAAATAATACTGGTACATTCTGTTTATGTGCCATATCCAAAATGGTCTGTTTGAAAAGCTCCTTGCCGATTGGGTCAAGGCCAACAAAGGGTTCATCTAAAATCAGGAAGCCGACTTCTGTAAGTAAACACTGACATAGACCGAGCCGCTGCTTCATACCAAAAGAAAATTCTTTGACTTTCTTTTTACGGCTGCTATAAAGTTCTGTCTTTTCCAGCAGTTCCTTAATCCGTGTGTCCTGTTTTTGGTTAGTCAGTTGTGAAAGTAACCGTAGGTTTTCTTCCGCAGAAATATAATCCAAAAACTGCGGTTCAATCAAAACGCCAAATTCCCGTGTTATCAATGGGTTTGCAACGATATTTTTCCCTTTATATTGCACTTGACCGGCACTTGGTTTGCTGTATCCGCAAATGATATTTAATAGCGTAGTTTTTCCAGCGCCATTCTCTCCAATCAGTGCAACAATTTCGCCCGGACAAATATCCATAGAAAAATCATTCAAGGCGACTTTCTCTCCATACTGTTTCGTTACATTTTGCACTTGTAATAAATATTCTTGACCCATACCCCATACCCTTTCTTAAAATATGACTGTCAATATACAAAGCTAAAAATCAAAACAATCACGACAATCAGAAGAACAGCAGCAATGCAGCCTCCGATGATAGCACCCCATTTTATGATTTTCTTGGCGTTTTCCACATCACTGTATATGGAATTTAGCCTTTCGCTAAAGTTGCTGCTATAAATAGTATGATATATTGGAAATGATAATTGCGATAATTGGATGTAGTGGAGCTGGTAAAACATTTTTTACAAACATACTTACAGAACGATAATGTTGATTTCACAAGGAAATATTATAATAGTTGAATACTTTAGAAATTAAAATCGAATTCTAGAAATTTTTTAGTGAAAATTATAAAACCATTAATAAAAAAGTATTTGTTGAAATTGTAGTAAGAATATATTGCCTAAAAACAAATTGTAATATATTCGTATCAATAATTAAGGTTACAATAATATAATGAGAAGGGGCAATGCTTGTGCAACCAAGTTTTCCTGGAAATATTCCTGTATCGAAAGAAATGCGTGAAACTTTAGTAGGGAAAAAATTATTAAAGTGTCTAATATTTTGGTGTCTGAAGCTAAGACATATGTTGGCTCAATTTTTTTTGATCAAACAGAGCATTTAGAAGGACAAAAAATTATATACGCAAATTCTAATTTATTACAAATGGATAATAATTGGAGAGTTGAATTTGGATATGATGGAGGAGGATTGCGTTTTTGTGAAAAGTATATAGATCCTTTTACATTATTTCCAAAGAGAAATTATAAAACGGGTGGCTATATAGCGCAATTTGCCTTTAGTGATGGTTCTTGTATGTTTATTTATTTGAACAGCTGGTGTTGCCGTTTTAGAGTATATTCTCCTGATGAATTTTCTTGAATTCCAGATCCGTATCCTATTTCCCCGGTTGATTCTCAGAAGTTTACATGGGAAAATTTTATCCGTTATTTCCGAAGTCGGCACAAGGATTTCATTTATTATGTTTGTACGACAGCCAAAACAGGGATGGATGTATCTAATGGAGTTGCCCTTGGAATATTTTGGGAAACTTATATACATCCGAAATTAAAAGTATTTGCTTTAGATGATAGTGAACTAGGTTATAAATATATCTATATTCCTTTAACTGGTCAGGAAGATTTATGCAGACAGCGCATTAAGGAGAGCATTGATAGAGGAATCCCCGTCTTAGCTAGGGGGATTATTGGCCCTATAACGGAATATTGTGTAATAACCGGTTATGCGGCCGATGGATTTTTCACATCATCTGATTGGGCAGACAGTTCAAAAACAATGGGAATTCTTCTGCTTGATGAGAAAAGGCATTTTCCAGATAAATTTGACTTACTTAAAAGTGTTTTGGATTGGATTTTAGAATTGGCATACCGTCCTATGTTTAGAGCTGATGATGGACAAAAGGATTATTTTACCAATGGTTTAGTGGGGTTAGAAGCTTATATCGCTGATTTCCTTTTTGATAAAAACTTTCCTGCCGATGAACCGGAGAGACTTAATCATCTTTGTATGGTGTTTGGCAATGATACGAGCCATTGTATGGAAACGAAGCGGCGCGCCGGTGCGGCTTTTTTTCGAGAAATTAGTCAGAACTATGCCGAACATCAGGAAGAACTGCTCAATCTGGCAGAAACTTATGACACGATTGGGAAATTTTGGGGAGGCATTAAAGATCATATTCCGATGTCTTTCTATTCCGACGATATGAAGGAGCAGCTATTAGACAGGGAACATCGCATAAAAGTTGCGAAATCAATTCGTGAAGCATGTGATCTTGAAAAGGTAGCAATAGAGAAGGTACACGTTTTACGGGAATTGTTAAAATAATGTTTTTTTGTAATTATTATTTTCCAAATATGACGAAGGCTTCCTATTTTATAGGGAGCTTTTCTTTCGCTCTAAATGTGTAATATATTTATATTATACCACATAAAAATAAAAATGGCCTGTCATTTTTACTCATTTGCGGTGATTTCTTTTTTAATTTGATTAATAAGCGTAATTCGTTTTCCCGTCAATTGATCTTTCACATGATTCTCGCCGTTTTTAAAAACACTTGTACATACTTTTTTAGTTCTGGTGTCTGTTCCTGTTCCATTTAATCACTATCCCCATATCTACGAAATAGTTTCTTTGCAATCCAATATATGAGAAAAAGCTTGTTCAATATATCAAAAAAATAAAGCTCGGTGGATAAACCAAGACTGCAAGCATGGCGGAAAAGGAAAAGAAAGCAGAAAATCTCAAAAGCTACTGCAGATTTAGTAAGAAATGATAGACACACCTCACAGGTCTATACACAACAAACTCCGTCCATTTACATAGAAAATTGACATCTTCATAATATGCTTTTTGGGATATTTTCCTGTGGCTTCTTTGCGCTAGACGAAGTTGCATATATTTGACAAGCTTACAGCGTATGGATATGATTAAATATAAGGTAGTTAACTGCTGCATCATATGTGAAAGTATGTGCTATAAAAATGGGGCTAAGCCCTAAAATGGAGGTATGAACATGAATAATCAACAAGAAGAACTGAAGACAATTATCACTCAATTTGCTGAGTCCGGATGGGATTTAATTGATGCTCCTTCAAAAACATGGTTGTCAGCTGTTGAGGAAAATGGTGCTGATAAAGCTGTTACGACAGCATTAATCAAAGCTGTTGAGCTTGCGGACCAGGATTGTGGAAGTTGTGGCTGCTCTTTTGACCCGTTGTATAAGAGGGCGTTAGAATTGTTACGGACTATGTAGGCAATTTGCTACACAGCCAACATATGTGTTTATTATCAAAAAAGGGAAGCTCCTTTCCTGGTTGTATTTTTAGCATAGAAAGAGACTGCCTCATTTTTTCTTTTGAGGCAGTCTCTTCTGTTTACATACTCAGCTTTTGCTTTAGTTTGCCGGTTCTGCAAGAGAAATCAGCTTTTCCGCCGCTCTCTTTCCAATCAGCAGATCGCTGCGCCCATTGAAGATAACCCTGTAGAAATTGGTGTCATATTCATAAAGCCCGAAGGTCATTTCTGCGAAATTTTCTGTATTTCGGATAAATATAGCAGTAAGGGCCGGGGCGGTGCCGCTGTTTTCCTGAGACGCTGCCTGTCCTTCAGCAGTGAGCTCTGTCAGAGCGCTGAAGAAGGTCTGAAAGCTTTCGTGCTCATTTCCGTCATCGGCATCGATCGTTACGGAGCCTGCCTGCGTAATCAGTTGAGCTGACGACACGGTTTCCAGACTCATAGCAAATACCGTATCGTCCCTTAGCTCAGCTGTACTGGCGGAAAGGACAGAGGAGAGCGTAGTCGAGGTCATTGTACAGATCATAGAAGCTCCCTGGCGCAATACATAATATCCGCCATCCTCACAGGCATTTCCAATATAAAATACCAGTACCTTTTCTGTTTCGCTTTCGGAATCCTCCGTTTGCTCTGTATAATTTACCGAGACAGTATAGGAGGGCGTATCCAGTCCGTAGGCAACTTTATCTGCCTCTGTAAAGTTATAAGCGGCGCAGCCAGAATAGGAAAGAGAAGCCAGAGAGGAGAGCAGCGTGCTTACGGCCTCGGCATCTGCGGCAATGGCTTTCTCACCGTCCGTTTGTATAAACCAGGTCTGGGAATCAAGATAGTAATCCGGGTTCCCCTCCGGATAGTTCTGAAGCGTCAGGCCGTTGATTTCAACCCGGGTAATGTTGGCGGTAGAAGGGGACTCCCAGGAATCCAAGGCAATCAAACTGTTCAGGGATACACAAAAGAGGTCTGCCAGGGTCGAGTCTGTCAGATAGGAGACAGCAGAATCTGCCAGGCATACATAATAGCTGTCCGTATTCTGATTGTAGTCTCCCAGACAGAGCGTGACCGTACTGTCAGCGGTAGATGCCCGAATGGTACATTGGGGCGTGTTTAATCCGAAGTCCGACTGATGAGAGGCGTCTTCGCTGACCTTCCGGGCGGCTGTGACGGCTTCAAAAGCAGCGGTCATGGCGTTTACCTTATCAGAATCTAAAGGAAATTCCTGTGCGTTTGCCACCTGCCATTGCCCATCCTCTGTTTTATAAAGAGAGATCTCTTGCTCCTGATAGGTAAAATCCAGTTTTTCTATTTGCTCCGGTTCCATTTGGGCAATTATAATTTCTTGTGCTTCTGCACCGGAAGCGTCTTCCTCTTGGGTAAAATGAGAGACAACAAAGTACCCGCAGATAAAAGCTGCCAGCACTCCCAATGCAATAATCAGCTTACTCTGCCTTTTCATCTGCGGCTCCTCCTCTTTGTCCAGATCACAAAGCCTGCTGCCAGAGTTCCTACAGGAAGGACAACGCATAAAATGACTGTCCAGAGATTTTTCTGACCGCTTGTAACGACCAGTGGCTCAGCATCGAGACTGACAGAGCGTATCGAAACCGTTTCCTCTCTGTCGCACATCCATCCCGCCGCATTTAACACCAAATTAGAATTGGCTCCTGAAACGGCAGTATTAATAGGATCGTCCAGCATATTAGAGGAGGAGAACCAGACTAGCTTTGTTTCCTTTTCGTCAAAGCTTTCTGTTACGGCAATTCCTGTATAGAAGGGGCCCTTGAGGTCTCCCTCCTCCTGCTCCAGCGTGGCGGCATTCTGAGGGTCTGCCTTGGCATAGCTGCTGTCTGTTGTCTGCAAAAGTCCGGTAATTTCCAGCGTGCTTCTTATATTTTCTTTTATCTTCAGACCGTGGGCAATAGGCTGTAGAATATAGTAGTTGCCGTCAATAATAGGGTCTGTGATAGTATGGCTCTGTTTTTCGGGCAGCAGGTAGTAGGGATACTGATAATAATAATTGCTGTTTCCCTCAAAAACAATTTGATTGGAGGCCTCAATTCCGTATTCGGCGCCCAGAGCATAGAGATTTGTCAGCCCTGTGTCCGTCTGCCCTGTCAGGATAAGCATTTTACCGCCGCTCTCCAGATAAGAGAGCAGGAGCGCTTTTTCCTCCTGGGAAATATCGCTGGCCGGTGAATTTATGAGCAGGCAGTCGCAGTCCTCCGGCACATTTTGCTCGGAAAGTAAACTCAAGGAGACCAGCTCAATGTTGTCATCCTCAATATAACCTTCCATGGTACTGCCCAGCTGTGCTTCTCCGTGCCCGGTCAGATAGTACATTTTGGGGAGCGAGCTGGCGGCCACATAGTGAATGGCGGAGGTAATCTGTTTTTCTGCATCGAAGCTCTGAGATACGCTTCCTGTTGTGTAATAGCCCGAGTAATCTGTCACATAAATATCGCTGTATTGAATTACCTTAGAACGGAGCCGACTGGTTACAATCAGACTGTTGCTGCTCACGGCTTCGCCGGTGTATTCCTGTGTAAAAGTAGGATACAGCACCGGGTCTTTATATTGAATTTGGATTTTGTCATTCATTGCCCGATAACGGTTCAAAATTTCTGTAAGTGTACTGTCCTCCTCTCCTGAGGCAGCAATGAGATATATAGTGACGTCTGTCTCAATACCCCGGACAATTTTTTCTGTCTGTTCAGAAAGTGTATATTTAGAAACGGCTGTCATATCAAACCTGGTCAGCGTGGAGGGAAGAGCAGAGACCGTATAATTGACAGCAATGGCAATGGCAATCACAATTGCTGAGAGCAGGAGACTATAGCCTCCCAGCTTCAGATTTTTACTCTTAAAGGATTCCTTGAAATTTTTCATAGTCAATAGCCCCTTTCCTTAGCTCCAACGCTTTTTCTCTACTATCTGCACCGTCAGGAAAGAAAAAACAAGAATAATTGTGAGATAATAGACAATAGCCGTTAGGTCCAGCATTCCGTCTATAAAGCTATTGTAAAATTTATCAAAAAGAGCCAGATGATTTAGCAGGGACGGAAAACTGTTTTCCATAGCGGAAGCATCCAGAAAATAAATCAGAAATGTGCAGGCGGTTCCCAGCAGAGAGAGTACCGCCGGTATCAAATAGTTTTTGGTAACAAAGTATATGATAAGAGCTGCCGCTATAAAGAGCAGTACATAGCAGAAGAGACTGCCCAGAGCCGTGGAGGGCAGCAGGCCTGTGAGAGAATTCATCAGATATGCCAGCAGCAGTGAACCCAGACTGACAACACAGGAGATAATCTGGCTTTCTGTCAGAGAAGAGACAAACATTCCCAGAGCAATCAATGCGG
>CABQMV010000098.1 GCA_902465325.1 uncultured Oscillospiraceae bacterium | reverse complement strand
GGTTTCAGCAGACCTGTACAAAAAAGGGCTTATAACGGAAAAAGAAGCCCTTACACTGTCTGCCTTTACCAACAACTGCGGCCCCCTCTTTATTATCGGCACCGTAGGCGTGGGTATGCTGGGAGACAGCCGGCTCGGGATCGCCCTCTGGCTGATTCATATCTTATCCGCCCTTATGACCGGCATACTTTTTAAAAACCGTAGACAGCAATACATCCCAAAGGCTGCCTGCCCATACATACCTGCCGCACAGCCCTCTAGTCTCAGTACAGCAGCTATGCTTTCAAATGCCATGACAGAGGCCATGATGTCTATGATCCCCATTGCAGCCGCTATTTTGTTTTTTGCAGCCTTTACCGCTGTACTGAATGCAGTAGGCATAATTCCCGCGGGAATGGAATGGCTCTCAGGAATTCTGGAAATAACAACGGGGATATCCAACCTCTCTCAGTCGGCATTCCCTCGGAGCTGGAAGCTGTGCCTGATAGGCGCTGCTGCCGGCTGGGCAGGGATTTCTGTACATATACAAGTAACCGGCATTCTCACGAATGCCGGTTTGTCCTGCAAAAAATACCTTTGCGGCAAGCTCTGCCATATGGCCATCGCTGCACTAATTACTTTAGGCTACGCCTGTTTTCTTCAATCTCGTTAATTTTCTCCTGCAGATACTGCTGGAATTCCTCCAGCATACTGTCCACATAATCTCTGGCGCCGATCCGCATCTCCTTGGCCTTGCGCTGAGCATTTTCCACTGTCTCCTGGGCCTGCTCTGTAGCCAGCTGTGTAATCTTATGCTCGTCCACCAGCGCATCCCGTTTCACCTCTGCATCCGCCAACAAATCATTGGCTGATTTCTGAGCCTGCATCAGGATTCTCTGCTTATCCTCCATAACACCGATGGCCATCTTAATATCGCCGGGCAGACGCATCCGCATTTCATTGAGCACAGAAAGAATCTCATCCTTATCCACTGTAATTTTATTGGAAAAGGGAACCTTTCCGCCGTTATTTACGATTTCCTCAAGCATGTCTATCAGGTTGATAATTTCTACTTTCATTGCCATCGTCTTTAACTCCCTTCGTTGGTAAAACCCTTGTACTCAATATATACTATACCACTTTTCAAAGAATTAGTGAAGAGGGATTCTCAATTTCGTTGTAATATCCTCTTTTATCTCCTCCGGCACCAGTCCTGTAATATCTCCGCCATGCTTCGCCAGGTCTTTGACCACACTGGAGCTCAGAAAAGAGTTCTGGATATCTGCCATTAAAAAGATGGTCTCTACCTCTTCATCAATATGCTTATTCAGCATAGCCATCTGAAGCTCATACTCATAGTCGGAAACCGCCCGAAGTCCCTTTACAATGGCCGCCGCGTTGTTTCTTTTTACAAAGTCCACCAGCAGTCCGTTAAACATAGCGACTTCCACATTCTCTATATGCGATGTGCACTTTCTGATCAGCGCCACCCTCTCTTCCATAGTAAAAATCGCTTTTTTGGCATCGTTGTGGAGAACGCCTACAATCAATCTGTCAAACAGCTTCGATGCTCTTTTTATAATGTCCAGATGACCGTTGGTCAGAGGATCAAAGCTGCCTGGATACACCCCTGTTCTCAAATTATTCTGCATAATTCATTAAACCTTCTTTTCATATATAGATAAGCCTACGGTACCGTATTTCTTTTCCTTCAATAAGGTAAAAGGCCCTACTGTCTGGGGTAGCCTGACCGAGGCCGCTCTCTCTACAGCGACCAGAGCCCCCTGAGCGCAGAGGCCGTACTTTGCAAGGAGCTCCATAGCCTGCTGCTCAAAGCCTTTATTGTACGGCGGGTCCAGAAGCACCAGATCAAACTGTCCTGATTGCTCAGCCAGGAGCTTCAGCGCACCGGTAAACTCCATAGAAAGGAGGCTGGCTTTGCCTGAAAGACCGGTATGGGTTAAATTCTGCTGTATGATATCACAGCACATCTTGTTTCTGTCAGAAAAGGCGCAGGACTTTGCACCTCTGCTCAGCGCTTCAATGCCCAATGCGCCACTGCCCGCAAACAAATCCAAAACCGCCGCTTCATTCAGATAGGGGGCAAGCATACTGAACATCGCTTCCTTTACCCTATCCAGAGTGGGTTTGGTATCCTCTGAATTTCTGGTCTTCAGCCTCAGGCCGCCGGCAGTTCCCGCAATGACTCTCATAACCGTCTAAGTCTTCCTTTCTTATAAATCATATCAAAAAAAAGGTCTTACGGCAAGAGGAAGTCAATTATTGGGAAATAATACGTTCCGACATAATCCTGCAAAGTTATTTTCAGGCCAGACGCTTTGTGCCTCCTCTTTGGGCTGCTTTTATTTTTTGGATTTAAAATACGGGAAATAATTGTATTTTCTTTGGATTGCTGTATTATCTATTAACTGTAATCACTTTTTCGGGGAGGAAGAAAAAATGGACGTTTTAAAGGTTTCTGCAAAGTCGAATCCTAATTCAGTGGCCGGGGCACTGGCCGGCGTTGTCCGAGAGTCGGGCACCGCAGAAATTCAAGCTATCGGGGCGGGCGCACTCAACCAAGCTGTTAAAGCAGTTGCTATATCCAGAGGGTTTCTTGCACCATCGGGTATTGAGCTAATTTGTATTCCCGCTTTTACCGATATCTTGATTGACGGAGAGGAAAGAACAGCCATAAGGCTGCTGGTAGAGCCGCGCAATGTGCGGTCCCATGCCATCTGATCCCACCGTTTTATGCAGCCCCCCCGAAAACGAATTTCGGGGGGGCTGTTGATTTGTAAAGGAAAAGACTGTGCAATTCAATTACTATTTTTTCTATTCCTATGAGTCTTTATCTGTGCCATTGACAGTCTTCTTCACAAAACAGTATAAAATTATGCTATCATATAAGCATACAATATAGAAATATAATACTTGCCGTTGGTGTGCTTGTATCGTATAATTTATATTGGAAAGGCGGTGCTTCGTTGATAGGGGAAGACAGTGTAATCAGCTATTTTACCGGGCGCAGAGATGGAAACCTGAGCTTCTCCAGAGACAGCTCTCCGGAGAATGTACGGGAACGGTTTGGCAAAATCGCCCGGGAACTGAAAATAGACTACAAATTTATAGTATGCGGCCGTCAGACCCATGGCTGCCGGGTAGGACTGGTTACAGAGGAGCACAGAGGTACTGGGATTTCCCGACCCCTGGCCTTTGACGAAACAGATGCGCTGATTACCTGTGTGCCAGGGATTGTCCTATGTACGATCCACGCAGACTGTATCCCGGTTCAATTCTGGGATCCGGTCCACAGAGCCGTCGGAGCTGCTCACTCCGGCTGGAAAGGAACACTGGGAGAAATCGCCTCCCGTGTCACAGAAAAAATGGCTCAGTGCTTCGGCACACAGCCCAAAGATTTAATTGCGGCAATAGGACCTGGAATCTGCCAGGAATGCTTTGAAATAAGCCTTGATGTTTTCCAGGCCTTTCAGGATAAATTCCCTTCCTTGGTTCAAAGAGAGAATTTTGTGAAACCGGGACGTACCCATAATAAATGGCAGTTGAATTTAAAAGCATTTATATACGAAAGTCTGCTGGCCAGCGGCTTGCCGCCCCAGAATATCTCAGTTTCCCAGGACTGTACCTGCTGTCGGGAGGATCTGTATTTTTCACATCGACGGGATTCTCTGAGACCTGTGACAAAGGGCGCCATGGCCTCCTTGATTGCGCTCCGCCCAGAAAAGTGAAAGAATGAGGACTTTATAAAAATGAAGGAACATATTAGCATAAAAAAAATGATACTGGTCTATTTTACAGCCCTGATTTTGTTGGCTGCCGACCAGCTTACAAAATACATTGTCTCTCACCTCTACGCCTTTGGACAGAAGAATCCTGTAATTGACGGCTTCTTTTATCTCACCCATTGCGGCAATACCGGAGGAGCCTGGAGTCTTTTTTCGGGAAACGCTGTGATACTGGCTGTCGTGTCTCTAATTGCCTCCCTGTTTATCATAGCTGCAATCTTCTACTGCAAGAATACACTGCTGGCCTTTTCACTGGGGATTGTACTGTCCGGAGCCATAGGCAATATGATTGACCGTTTTTCAAAAGGCTATGTAATTGATTTTCTGGACTTTGTTATATTTGGCTATGATTTTCCCGTATTCAATGTGGCGGATATCTGCGTAGTCTGCGGAGGGATCGGCATGATCCTGACCGTTCTGCTGTCCGGGCATAACAAGCAGCTGCTGTACAGACCAGCTTTCCTGCGCCGAAAGGAAACGCCATGAGCAGCCGGACAGCACAGTATAAAGCGACAGAAGCAGACAGCGGCAGGAGACTGGATACGGTCCTTACGGCGGCCCTGGGCAATCAGCTGCCAGGAAGAAGCAGAAGCTATTTTCAGAAAATTATAGAAGAGGGCGGCGTTTCTCTTCAGGGACAGCCTTTAAAAGCAAATTACCGCCTCAGAACAGGAGATCTCATTGAGCTTCAGATTCCAGAGCCCATGGAATTATCTGTAGAAGCAGAAAACATTCCGCTGGACATTATATATGAAGACCATGATATCATTGTCATTAATAAACCCAGGGGACTGGTGGTACACCCTGCAGACGGAAATAGCAGCGGCACTCTGGTCAATGCCCTTCTCTTTCACTGCCAAGATCTTTCGGATATTAACGGAATACGGCGCCCCGGTATTGTGCATCGCATCGACAAAGATACCACCGGACTGCTGGTGGTCGCAAAAAACAACCGCGCCCACAATGCGCTGGCAGAGCAAATAAAGGAGCACAAGGTCTCTCGTATTTACTACGCCCTGACAGAAGGGATCATCGCAGAGAATGCCGGTATAGTAGATACCCCCATAGGCCGGCATCCTACAGATAGAAAAAAAATGGCGGTGACTCCCGGCAGCGGGAAACGGGCCGTTACTCATTTTACTGTACTTCACCGATATCGGGAGGTTACCCTGGTCAAATGCCGGCTGGAGACCGGCAGGACCCATCAGATCAGAGTTCATCTGGCATATATTGGACATCCCGTAGTGGACGATCCCGTATACGGCCGAAAAATTTCCAGGGGCCTGTCCGGACAGGCCCTGCATGCAGGCGAGCTTACATTGCAGCATCCCTCCACCGGACAGGAAATGACCTTTCAAGCACCTCTTCCGGACGATTTCCAAATGCTTTTGAATGTGTTAGAATAAGATAGTAAAACTCAGGGAAAGGACCGGTTTAATTCATGTTTCGTCTGTTTGTGTTTGCAGTATTACTGATACTGGCAGTGGCAGAATATAAAAAGCCAATGAAAGCTTTCCTTTTTCCAGTTGTATTCGGACTGCTTACTCTTATGCTGGCGCTTCGCTGCGGACAGGGGACCGATTATTTTCCTTACTGTCAGATCTACACCTCTCCCGATTCCACCGGGCAGGACTATGAGATTGGCTATACCTTTTTAAATGACGTAGCAAAGTTTCTGGGGATCCCCTATACGGTATTTATATTTTTGTATGCGCTGCTGGTCATGGGACTTTTCTACCTAATTGTAACCAAAGCCTGTACCAACAGGTACATGGGACTATTTGTGGCCTACGCTCTGTACTGGCTTCAGTTTTTTGAAAGCAGCCTGCGGCAGGTGCTGGCCATAATGCTGGTTTTGCTGGGATTCTGGCTGACCTCCTCTAAAAACAGAATCGGGTATCTGCTTCTGGGCACAGCGCTGGCCTGTACCATACACACCTCTGCGGTAATCAGTATTTTACTGCTTCTTCCTTACTGGTTTGAAAAATGGGACAAAGGAAAAGCCTTTGTAAAGCGCCATATTGGGCTGACGGTTTTAGCCACAGGAGGCCTCTGTGCAGCGCTGATTTTTCTTACCAGCTCCTCTCTTCCCTGGAAGCTGGTCTCTTTTCTGCCGGAAGCTCTGAATTTGAAAATCACCAGCTATCTGGAGGAAACCTCCTACAGTATTCTCTCTTTACTCAGCAGACTTGCCTTTCTCGCTGTCATTGTAGCGCTGTACCTGGGAAGCCGGAGCAAGCTGTGCCGGGCTGAAAAAATTTGTTTCAATGCTTATGTGCTGGGATTTATAATTTATTGCGGGTTCTTCCGATTTGACTTAATTGCCTCCCGCATGAATGTCTATTATAAAGCCCTGGAAATGATACTGATTCCAAACCTACTGACCCATTTTTCGTTGGAGGAGCTTCGTCTCCCTGTTTTTTTAAGGAAGTTTCAGAATAACCCCCCTAGGAGTGAAACAGCAGCCAGGGTCTGCATTTTTGCCTGTACCGCTGCCCTGCTCTCTTTTATGTACCTGAAAACAACCAAGGACGTTATGAACCAAAGTCTCTACTATAACCCCGGATATCTCTATCCCTACTATAATGTATTAAATGTGGAAAAGCTATACAGTCAGAGAAGCTCTCCCAATTACGCACACAAAGAATATTACGCCTTTTTAGGGAAAGCAAACCCCCGTCTGATAGGCAACTATGATGACCTCTCCGACAGTTATTTTTCTAAAATTACGGTTCCAAAGGACTGGGCACAGTTCAAAAACAGCGGAAAGGTCACCGACATTTCCGGAATGGACCCGCTTACAAAAGAAGGTTCCCTGGTGACCCTGCTCCGACAGGAATACAGCGGGACCATCTATGAATACGGGCAGGATATCCCAGAACCGTCTCCCACTCCCGAAAAAGAAATTCCCATGCGGCTCAGAGACCTTTTTCAGGACTGACCGCAGAATATAGATAAAATAAAAAGGAGGATTGATTTCCACGACATTCTCAGACTATATAAAAAAACGAACACAGCAGGTTCACAGCAAAGCCGTTCTGCTGCTGTCTCCCTGCTGGGAGGAACTTCCCTTGCAGGTAAAATGCGCCTACAAAAGTATAGGCGCTGCGCTGTTTGCCTTTCATAAGGCTGCGTTAGACGGCATTAAGGATAAGGCCGCAGCCGTCCTGTTGGATATTACAGCCTTTGAGGCCTATGGTCTCAGCGGAATGGTGTGCCTAAAAAGTACCATTGACTACGCCAAAGAACTAGGGCTTATTGTTCTTGCGGATACCAGTAAAAACGGAGCTCTTTGCAATATCCGCACTGCCGCGAAGGCTTGGATTGCCCCTGTAGATGCCTCGCTCCCTGAGGACAGCCCGCTCCGGGAAGGCGGCTTTGACTGCGACGCCCTGTCTTTTACCGTCCCTTTAGAGGAAGACGCTGTAAGAGCAATTGCAACAGAGGCAGAGAGATACGGAGCCGGTATTCTGCTTAGTCAAGACGGTAAACAGGCCGCC
>CABQMV010000097.1 GCA_902465325.1 uncultured Oscillospiraceae bacterium | reverse complement strand
CTGTCCCGGCTGGGCCGCAACTACATTGAGGTGGGGCGGCTGACCGAGGAGTTTTTCCCGGAGCACGACATCCGCCTGGTGGCGGTTTCGGACAACATCGACACCGCCGAGGGCGAGAACGAGCTGGCGCCTATCCGCAACCTGTTCAATGAGTGGTACGCCCGCGACATCAGCAAGAAGCGCCGGATCAGCAACAAGATCAAGGGCAATGCCGGTGAGCCGATGGGGCCGCCGCCTTATGGCTACAAGAAAGACCCCGACGATCCCAAACGGTGGATCGTGGATGAGGAGGCCGCCCAGGTAGTCCGCCGAGTATTCCGAATGACTTTGGATGGTTATGGAACGGAGCAGATCGCCACAATATTCTCCGAGGAGAAAATCCTTACCCCCATCGCCTATTGGCGTGAAAAGGGCGTCAATCGTCCTGGGAAAAGCAAACTCCGCGGACCGTATATGTGGAACAGCTCCACCATCACTCATATTCTCTCTTTAGGCGAGATCCGGCGGCTGACTAAGTTTGCCAGCCAGTTTGAGGATGAGTTTGTGAAGGCTGTGATCGGCCATTCCCAGCAGGCGGAGGCCACCGACCGAAAGCTGAAGGAGAAGGAGCTGAAAGCCCTGCAAGCCCGCGATGAGGAACTGGATGGCCTGTTCGAGAGGATCTATGAGGACAATGCTTCCGGCAAACTCTCCGATGACCGTTTCGCCAGAATGTCGAGGCGGTATGAGGAGGAGCAGAAGGAATTGGCGGAGAAGATCAAGGCGCTCCGCGCCGAGATCGACAAGCAGAACAGCCAGTCCATGACCACGGATATGTTCATCTCCCTGGTCCGCAAATACACCCGCGCCCGTAAGCTGACGCCCCGGATGCTCAACGAGCTCATCGAGAAGATCGAGGTATTCAACGCCGAGAAGGTAGACGGAGTGTGGGAGCAGCGGCTCCGTATCCACTACAACTGCGTGGGTGCCATCGAGATCCCCGACCTCATCCCGCTGCCCGCCCCGGAGGTGTCCGTAAACACAAGAAAGGGCGTAGTCGTCAACTACGCCCCATCCACCATCGCCGGATGAAAACAACAAAAAAAGACGAGTGTTCTTACAGCGTTTCAAATGCTATAAGAACACTCGCCATGGTGCGGATAGCAGGACTTGAACCTGTACCTCATTGCTAAGACACGGACCTGAACCGTGCGCGTCTGCCAATTCCGCCATATCCGCATATTCTATTCTGCTCGCTGTCTTTATATCAGCCGCAGCAGTTATATATTATAACACACCCGACCGGCCTTGTCTAGTAGTCTGCCGGGTGTGAAATAAACTTTTTTTATTCCGCAGTCTTTTCTCCCTTGGAAGCTAAAATATCGCCTATCGTAGCGCCGGAAGAAACGATCTCCTGCTTATAGGAATCCTCCTCAGCAGTTTTTTCCTTCTTCTTTTTCACCTTTTTAGGAGCCTTGGGAGCTGCCTCGGTCTCCTCCTCTTCTTCTTCATACGGAGGATCGTAAGCCTGCACCTCTTTAATACTTAAATTGATTTTGTGGTCGGCAATGTTGGTATCAATGATCTTTGCCTGTACCTTCTGGCCAATCTCCAGACAGTCAGCCGCACTCTTAATCCGGCGGTTGGAAATCTGGGAAATATGAACCAGACCGTCAATGCCCTCTGCGATATTTACAAAAACGCCGAAGCTTACGAATCTTACAACCGTAACCTCAACAATATCTCCTACCTGGTACAGGTTCTCCGCATCCTTCCACGGATTTTCCTCCGCTTTTCTGTAGCCCAGAGAAATTCTCTTCTTCTCCCTGTCAAAGGAAAGAACGGTTACCTCTACCTCCTGGCCTATAGACAATACCTCCTGCGGATTCTTAACCTTTCTCCAGGACAGTTCTGTCAGGTGAATCAGACCGTCATATCCGCCAATATCTACAAACGCACCAAAGTTTGTAAAGCTTTTTACAACACCCTTGCAGACCTTACCTTCATACATATCTCCCCAAAAAGCTTCTTCCTTCTCATTCCATTCCTCTTGGAGAATAATCTTGCGGGAACCAACAATCTTTAGCCTGCCCTTCGGACCCTTTTCAAAAGAAGTAATCACTACATCAAATGTTTGTCCTACAAAAACCGACATATCCTTTACAAACCGCATAGCCACCTGGGAAGCCGGAATAAATACTCTTACGCTGCCGGCAAAAGCAATCAAGCCACCCTTAATAGCCTCTGTAACAGTAACGGAAATAGGAGTCTTATTGTTAAAGGAATCTTCAATTATCTGCATGTTCTTCGCATAATCAATACGTCTCTTGGAAAGCACAACCTCGCAGTCCTTATCGCTTACCCGAACAACCTTGGCCTCTACCTCATCGCCTACCTTCGGCAGCTCAGACTCAATTCCCGGGATCGGTGCAAATTCATCTATGGCAATAAAGCCCTCATACTTAAAGCCCAAATCAACATAGACACCCTTGTCATCAATCTTATTGATAGCGCCTTTCACGATTTCTCCACTTGTAATTGTGGTCAAAGTATCCTCCAGCATGGATTCGAAGCTCTTGTCTTCCGCTGCAGTCTTTGCCTCATTCTCAATAAAATCAATGTCACTCATTACACCAATAACCTCCTCAATGCTCCAGCTGGGAGTAGATGCCCCTGCTGTCACACCCGCCTTTGAAATATTTTTAAACCAATTCCGATCCAACTCTTCAGCAGACTCCACCAGCTTAACATTGCGGCATAGCTGACTGCTCCGTCATAGAGCTTTAGAGTATTTGAACTATTGCGTCCTCCTACTATAATCATTAAATCAACCTGCGCGGCAATTTTTTCTGCTTCTTTCTGTCTTAAAGCTGTCGCACTGCATATTGTATCAAAAAATTTAAGTTTGTCAAATGCTTTTTTTAATTTTTCTGAGATTCTTTCAAATTTCTTAATATTAAAAGTAGTCTGGGTAACAACACTGATCTCCGTGTCCCTTTCCAGAGTCTCTGACAAGTGGTCAGCGTCCTCCTCTGATTCCAAAATCAATGCGCTATTCCCGCAATGTCCGTTGATGCCCTGAACCTCCGGATGTTTTGGATCGCCAATAATGAGAATCTGCTTACCCTTTGCATATTCTGTCCTGACCAGGCTATGTATTTTCCTTACAAAGGGGCAGGTCGCATCCGTAATCCGGCAGCCTTTCGCCTGCAGCTGCTCTATAATATCAGGAGCAACCCCATGCGCCCGGATAATAACGGAAGCCTGCTTCAGGCGGCGGTCCTCTATGGTGTCTACCACCTGGACCCCCATTGCTTCCAGCCTTCTAACAACAGAGCTATTGTGAATCAGCGGTCCAAAAGTATAGATCTTTTCTCCGCCCTCTGAAGCTAATCGAAAAGCCTTCTCCACAGCACCCGCAACGCCAAAGCAAAAGCCGGCGGTATCAGCCTTTATGACCTTCAACCCTTTCCCCCCATTTCGTAAATATCGTCCAGCAGCTTCTGAGACATCTCCAAATACTGTTTTTTATCATAATGCTCTCCTGGCTCAGGCCTCGGGAACTTAAACGGCATCCCAAACTTTACATACATTCTGCCGAAAATACGCGTCCGCCCCCAGATGGCCACAGGAAGTACTGCCGTGTCTGTCTCAACGGCATATTTTACCAGTCCCGCCTTGGCCTTTGGGACAGGCTGTCCTTTTCTGGCCCTAGTTCCCTGGGGAAAGATCCCGACCATTTCGCCCTTTTTCAAAAGCTCAAAGGTCGTTCTGGCTGCCGAGGTATCTCTCGCCTTTCGATTAATTGGATAGGCCCCAAAGTAGGTAATAAATTTCGCAACTGGTTTATATTTAAAAAGCTCCTCTTTTGCCATCCAATGGATCAGCCTGGGAATCCGGTAACCGATCATAAACATATCCGCCATTCCCACATGATTGGCGGCAACCAGCACCGCTCCCTCTTCCGGAACATTCTCCAGCCCAGTTACGCGGACTCGTCTAAATGTACAAAAAGCAACCCGCAGAAAAAAACGCAGCAGTTTCACTCCTAGCATAACCGCTCCTCCACAATTTTTCTGAGTTTCGCCACTGCCTCCTCCAGGCTGCATCCTGTTGTATCTACCCTGACCGCATCCGGAGCGCAGACCAGAGGCGCAAAGGCCCGGGTGCTGTCATTTTGATCTCGAAATCTCATGTCCTCCAGCACCTGATCATATTGTACCTCCTCGTCTCCCTTCTCCCGAAGCTCTGAAAAACGTCTGCGGGCTCTGTCCTCCGGCGACGCTGTCAGAAAAATTTTAACGGTTGCATTGGGCAGTACATAAGAACCAATATCCCGGCCATCCATGACCACATCATTTTTTGCTGCAATCCTCCTCTGTATCTCCACCAGTTTCCGCCTCACCTCCGGCACAACCGCTACCTTAGAAGCAGCCAGAGAAACCTCAGGCGATCTGATTTGACTTGTAAAATCCTCGCCATTGACAATCACATACTGGCTGCCGTCTCTATATTCAATTTCAAGAGTAAACCGGTCCAGCAATCCTCTCAGCAGCCCGAAATCCCTGTCCGCATCCCACGATACAAAATCCAGACCGTTTTTGATTGCATAGAGGCCAAAGGCTCTATACATCGCCCCTGTATCCAAATAGATAAAGTCCCGTTCTCCCGCCAATATTTTGGCGATCGTACTCTTACCCGCTCCGGAAGGGCCGTCAATTGCGATTTGTACTGACATATTTCCCACCTTTTAATCCTCTCTATATCACCCTGTGGCCCAGGCCTACCACCATTTCATTCAAATGTAAGAGCCCAACGCCAAAAAACATCGCGACGCTTATATGATCTCCGCATCTGGCAATCGCCAGCTTTCCTCCTACATTAAGACCAATGGCACGGTTTACGATCTGAGACACAGCTTCCTTTGCGGCACCTGCCACAGCGCCTTCCTCTACATGGGATTCCTTTATAAGGCCCTCCCGTTTAGATGCTACAATAGCTCGCTCTATAATTTTTGTAACGGAAGAGATAAACTCTCCGCCAAAATTTACACCGGCAGTCTGTATACCGGCTTCGGCAAACTGCGTCTGAAGGAGCCTTTCTTCTTCCCGATCCTTAGAGATTGCAATTCTCAAGGCGGCAGAAGCCACTTCTTTACTGCCAAACTCCTCTGTTTCCATATTAAAATCAATCCTTTCCTAACTAAAACCATTTGTTATTTTAGCAAAAACAGAGTCCAGCTTCAAGTGCCGCCAGGCAGCATCATTATCGAAACCGTTTTACCCCCATTTCATAAATTCCATAGAGTGCTGAAATAAAATAAGTCTGAATAATACTAACTAATATTTCCTCACCTAGCCTGGGAATCAGCAGCAGCCAAAAAGACCGCTTTGCCCAACCGGCTATAAAAAACCTCAGAATTTCCGTATTGACAATGGTGACAAACAATCCGGAAGCAAAAACCGCCAAAAAAATTCTTATGTACGGAACCTCCGTCTTTACAGCTGTATTTCCTGCCGGCTCGGCCCGCAATACTTTCTTTCTTCTCCGACAGGCAAGAGAATCAATTCCCAGCAGCAGAAAGCCCAGCAGCGATACACAGACAGGACCGAGGGTAAACAGATTGATATTTCCGGCCAGTGCCTTGGCAGAGGAATATTTAGAAAAACTGAGAATCATTTCAGTAATAGGTGAAATATCGGTTTCCTTTACATCTGCCACCGCCCTCTGAACAATCAGCTTATGAGTAATCTTGATGGGTTCTTCCAGGTCCGCATTTTCCTTTTCCAGGGCCTCCTGAGCCGTCTTCAGCTGTTCATTTAAGACAGTATTCTGTGTCGCTACCAGAGATGAGCTGATGCCGTCGGCTTTTAGATTGCCCCAGACAAGCCCCGCAAATACAGTAAAAATCAACAGTACCACGGCAATCCCCGCCTTGAGCTTTGGAATGGACTTATCCCGCAGCAGCTTCCATATCAGGCCCTTTATGACCCCGCCGCAGAATGCAGTGATAGAAAGCCAAGGGATATAAGCGCCCTCCGGTTTAATAACATATCCCAGAAAATCCGAAAGGCCCGAAGTAATGCCGCCGTACAGCGGTCCAAACAAAAAAGCCGGAAAGGCAGTAAAAATACCGGCAAAGCCCACCCGCAGACCGCTTCCTCCGAAGATGGGAATGGTAAAAGACAAAAAGCTTTTTAATACCAGTGCAAGGCCTAAAAAGACCGCGGTTAAAGTAATTCGGACAGTGCGCTTTCTAATGTTTTCTTTCTTCATAAAAAAACTCTCCTTCGCTGAATACTTGCGCAAGAAGAGCAGTCGTTGTATGTTTATTATTTCAGGAACCCATACAGCGGATGAAATATTGCACCGCAAGTCTGATACTAAAAGACTTTTCGCCCAAGGGCTCTACTCCCATCCCCTGGTACTTAACGCGCAATACCTGCTCTGCTAACCTATGGCATAAAAGCCACAAGCAACAGTATAGTCTCCTGACCGGCCTATGTCAATATACAAAAAGCAATAAAAGTCATATCAATTGCTGGCGAAGTCCGCTGTTATATGAACAACCTCTGAAATGCTTCCCAGCCTCACAGGAGGCCCCCAGCTTCCATAGCCGGAGGAAACAATAACATGCGTGCCGTTTTTCTGTGAATAGCCGTAGGCATTTTCATTCAACAAGGCAACCACCAGATTTCCAGGGAAAATCTGTCCGTTATGAGTATGTCCGCACAGAACCAGATCGGCCCCCATCGCGCTGTCCTCCTCCAGGCGGCTGGGCTGATGATCCAGTAAAATAACAGGAAGAGAAGGGTCTATATCCGCCATTGCGTCTTCAAAGGAAGGCCCGTCTGTCTTCTGCAGGTCCGCATTTTTTGCATCCAGGCGGCCTGCAACGGTAAACAGCCCCCCCACCTCATGGCATTCATCCTCCAGAAGAATGATGCCGGAGTCCTCTATCATGGACTTCATTTTACCAAAGGTACGGCCGATATCATGGTTGCCCCAACAGGCAAATACGCCGTATCGACTTTCTATTGTTCTTAACAGCTGAGATATTTTCTCCGGCTCCTGAATCTCATTAAAGTTTCCGTCAAACAGGTCCCCCGCTATGCAAACCAGGTCCGGATGGAGTTCATTGATTTCCCGCACCATTTTTTCCATTCTCTCATAGCCTATAATCCCTCCCAGATGGAGATCAGAAACCATTACAATATTTAACTGGCTCAGCGTTGTCTGCTTCTCTACTGTGATGCGGTATTCTGTGGTCTGCGCATTCCATGCCGTCCAGGCTCCGTATCCCGTCAGAAAAAA
>CABQMV010000096.1 GCA_902465325.1 uncultured Oscillospiraceae bacterium | reverse complement strand
CCACTTATCCAGCGGAAATACCATAAAAGATGTGAGCTTTACTTTACGAAAGGGTGAAATTCTCGGTTTTTCCGGCCTTATGGGGGCGGGACGGACAGAGGTTGCCAGAGCCATATACGGGGCGGATTCCTTTGATTGGGGAGAAATTTATATAAAAGGAAAAAAGGTTTCCATTACATCTCCCCAAACGGCTGCAAAGAACGGAATCTGTTATTTGTCGGAGGACAGGAAGCGGTACGGATTGCTTTTGATTAAATCCGTCACAGAAAATACAGTGCTGAGCTCCTTGGATGACTATATTAAATTTGGCTTTATTGATAATCAGAAGGCCGAGGCTGCCACCCGGCAGGTAAATGAAAAGCTGAAAACAAAGACGCCCTCTATGGAGCAGCAGCTTAAAAATTTATCCGGAGGCAACCAGCAGAAGGTTATTGTAGCCAGGTGGCTGCTGAAAAATTCCGATATTTTTATATTTGATGAGCCCACCAGGGGAATTGACGTAGGGGCTAAAAGTGAAATGTATGAATTGATAGAAGAACTTGTACAACAGGGAAAATCGGTAATAATGATTTCTTCTGAGCTTTCGGAAATCCAGCGTCTGAGTGACAGGGTCATTGTCATGTGCGAGGGGCGTGTCACAGCGGAATTAGATATTTCAGAAGCAACACAGGAAGAAATTATGAAATATGCAACAATGCGGGAGGCGTAAAATGGACAATTGGACAACAGAAACAAAGCTTGCTTTTTCAAGAAGACTCCGTCGGTTCGGAGTCAAGACAAAGAGTACTATGCAGTCAAAGGGGAAGCAGAAGCTGATTATTTTAGCTGCTTTAGCCGCTTTGATATTGATTTTTATTATATTGAATAGGAATTTTATAAACAGCTATAATATGCTGAGTATGGCACAGTCCCTGGCCCCCTATGCTATTATGGGTTTGTTTGTTACTTTTGCTATTGCAACGGGAGGAATTGACTTGTCTATCGGTACTGTCTGTATTGCTTCTGCCGTGGTAGCAGGTAAGCTGTATACGACAGGAACTGTTCCTCTGTGGGCGGTGATTCCTATTATGATTGCCATAGGGACCTTGTTTGGGCTGATTAACGGATTTCTTATTGCAAAATTGAAGCTGCCGGCTTTTATTGCTACGCTGGGAACTATGATGTTTGCCCGGGGAATGAGTGCGCTGCTGGTGAAGGCCCCCAATATCTTTTTTCCCACAGGAACCTGGTACAATAAGGTTTTTTCCAATGCCAACGGACTGCCGGTAGGACTTTTCTGGGTGCTGGGGCTTATGATCCTGTGTATGTACCTGATGTATAAAAATAAGATTGGACGCTATATTCTTTCTATCGGAAGCAATGAAGAGGCAACCAGGCTTTCGGGGATCAATACGGACAAATATAAAATTATTGCTTACACATTGACTGGTCTGGGCGCCGGCATTGCCGCTATCTTTTGGTCCGCTTCCTTTACAACGGTAGCGGCAGCCACTGGAAACGGTATGGAGCTGGACGCCATTGCCGGTGTGTATATTGGAGGAACCAGTGCTGCCGGCGGTGTGGCTTCCGTTACGGGCTCGGTGATTGGTGCGGTTATGCTGGTGGTTATTCGGAGCGGACTTAATTTTGTCCTGGCAAAGTTTAATTTGAACCTGAATGCCACTTATGTAACCTATGTTCTGACGGGGATTATTGTTGTGTTTGCTGTATTAATGGATGTTATTAAGGAGAAAAAGGCTGCCCGCGTGAAAATTGAAGATTCCGTTTCCCGCCATAAGCGGATTACCGGAGAGTTGTACGAGGAATATCAGATAAAGATGGATCTTCTTGTATCCAGAAGCGATATGGCAAAAGAGGAAAAGCGGAAGGCCGTACGGGCACTGCGCAAAGAAATGAAGGACTTTAAGGAAAAACGGGCAGAAGAGTTTTGTACATTGCGTCAGGAAGCATCTAAAAAGTTACATTAAAAAGATATAGATAACCCAGATGGGAAAAAATATAATTTTGTAAAGGAGAAAGTGAAATGAAAAAGGCGAAAAGGATTACAGCAGCTCTCTTGACAGGCGCGTTAGCGCTGGGTACGATGTTTGCATTTTCCGGATGTGATACGCAGTCCGGTCCCAATGCAACTGACGGCCAGGGAAATGGCGGCAATAAGACGATTGCGGTAGTGGCCAAGGGGGAATCCCATGCGTTCTGGCAATCGGTAAAGAGCGGAGCAGAGGATGCGGCAAAGAAATACGGTTATACCATTACCTTCCGCGGTCCGGCCAGTGAAAGTGCAAAGGACCTTCCTTCGCAGATGGAAATGGTACAGACGGCTTTGTCCAACAATGTTGCAGGATTGGTTTTGGCCACAATTGGCGAGGGCTTCTCCGATATGCTGACGCAGGCAAAGGACAGAGGGATTCCTGTTGTCCAGTTTGACAGCGGTATCTGGGCCAACGATGTAGAAACACTGAATAAAAACAATAAAAACCCAATTGTTGCATCTGTTGCCACCAGCAATACAAAAGCCGCTGGCCTGGGGGCTGAGAAATTCTTTGAGGAAATCAAGGGAGATATTGCCGCCGGAGACGGAAAGTATGTAGTGGGTATTATTCAGCATGACGAGACACAGACCGGTATTGACAGAGCTTCCGGCTTTATTGATACCTTCACTGCGCTGGCAGATGCTGACAGCTCCACAAAGGGCAAATATGTTATTGAAAAGGAAGTAAAGCCCGGCGATGCGGATAACGCGTATAAAGCAGCATTGGAAGCCCTGTTTGAAAAAAATGCGAAAGCGATTTTTATGTCCAATGAAGGTGTTGTAAAGCAGGTTTATGATGCCATCGGTGCGGCAGGTACAAAATATGACAGCATCAAGTTCTGCGGCTTTGATGCAGGGACCAAGCAGATCGAATGGATAAAGAAAACTTCCGGCCCGAAGCTTTTGGGTGCGGTAGCGCAGGATTCTTATCAGATTGGATACAATGCAGTTGAGCAATGCGTCAATGCGCTGGAAGGCAAAGCAGTTACCAAAGAGGTTGCCATTGCAGGCGCATGGTGGGATGCTACAAATGTTGACGAAATGATAAAGAGTAATATTGTTTACGAGGGATGATTTTTTCCAACTAAGGAAGCTGTCTTTAAGACAGCTTCCTTAGTTTTACTGACATTTTCTTCGGGCGGCGATGGCACACCAGCCTCTGTAATTTTTTTCTTCTGCAGCATAGAATCCCAGGCGGTAAAGCATGTCCAGGACCTCCTGCTTTCTTTCCTCAATAATACCGGATACAATATAGGTACCGTCAAAGGATAACAGCTTCACTGCGTCAGGGGAAAGCTCCAGAATAATATCGGCCACAATATTGGCTGTGATAAGCTGAAAAGTGCCCTGGATATCTTTTACCAAATCTCCGTGTTTGGCTGTAAAACGGCTGCCGACTCCGTTCAGCTGTGCGTTTTCTGCGGCAACTTTTACGGAAAGTCGGTCAATATCAATTCCGGCAGCCTGACGGGCGCCTAATAAAAGTGCTGAAATTGCCAGAATGCCGCTTCCTGTACCCACATCTAAAACCTGAGCCTCTGGCGTGACAAATTTTTCAATTAATTCCATACAAAGCCGTGTTGTTTCATGCTGCCCCGAACCAAAAGCCATGCAGGGATCAATCAGCAGCGTGGTTCTTCCCAGGGATAGAGAGGGCTCTACCCGTTCCTGCTCCCATGTGGGTACAAGTAGAAGTTTGCTTCCTACAGGCGTCGGCTTAAAATGCTTTTTCCAGTTATTTACCCAATCCTCCTCCTGGACGGAAGCCGTTTCCATTGTATAGGTAATCTGCAGGGTATCCAGGCGTGCTGTCATATAGGATATGCTTTCTGCCGGATTTTCATCGGGGCTAAAATATATATGCAGCTTCGCGGTGGTACGGTCCCGGATCAGCAGCTGTTCATCTATTATTTCAACAGGACCGAATTGCTGTATTTGACTGTCAAAATCGGAATAGTCCTCAATGTAAATACCCCGGGAGGCAATCATTTGTGCAATAGCCGAGGCGGCCTCCAGATCGCAGGTTTTTATATGAATTATTATCTCCTTCCAGGTGGTCATAATGTGCTCCTTCTTTGTGTAAAATAATATGTAGTATTATACCGGTAATTGTTCAAACAGGCAATAGAAGTGTATTAAAAACGTTTACTAAAATGCATAATAAAAAATAATATCGGTCGAAAAAAACGGGATAAATTTACATAGATAAAGTTTTTATAAAATACTTGACAAGGAAAAAGATTATGATATACTACTCACAGATTCTTTAATTTTAGAAAGGGGAATTTTTATGCTGAAGAAAAGTTTATTTGTGTTAGTTGCTTTGGCAATGGTTGCTACAATGGCTATGGTTCCTGTAGCAAGCGGCGCTGAAGGATTAGCGGACAGTTTATTCTTTGAAGCGGATTTTTCTGACGGCAGTGCCGACGATAAAACGGGAAATTATACTTTTGAAGAGTTGCAGTCTGCTGATTTGGTTACAGAAACGGACAGTACCTTAAACCGTACGGTTGCGGTGTTCTCCGACGGCTGTCTGTATTATTCCGGTACGGAGGCTTTTGCCGGATACGATTTGACTGAAGGACTTACCCTGGAAGTTTATATTTATCTTGAGGATCAACAGACCAACATGGTCTTCATTGAGTCCGCAGGATCTTCTCTGCACTTGCAGCAGTACAATGACGGCATGGATACCACTGTTGGTTTCCGCTGCGGTGACCTGAACGACGCCGGTGTGTTCGACATGAGAAACGCTTATACGGAAGAGGGGACTATTTTGCCTGCTGGCCAGTGGGTACACCTTATCGGAACCTCCGATGGACTTACAAACAAATTCTATATTGACGGTGAGCTGGCTGTTACGCTTGATAGAACTCAGACCCTTCTGAAAACTGTTAACGATAACACTAACACAGAGATGGTACTTGGTGAGTCTTATCTTGGCGATATGTGGGGTGCTACAGCAATGCAGGGCAAGATGGCTTTTGCCAGAGTGTACAAAGCTGCTGTAACCGATGCAGAGGCTGCTGAGCTGTATGCCGCAGCTACCGGAAACGAAGCTCCTGAGCCTTCCAACGATCCTTCTACAGAGCCTTCTGTAGAGCCCAGCGATGGGCCTTCAGAGAGTCCTTCTGTAAATCCTTCCACCAGCCCTTCTGACGGAAATGGCAATGGCAGCAGCGGATCTACTACGAAGCCCGGAAATGCTCAGACATTTGACCTGGGTATCGTATCACTGGCAGCAGTAGCGCTTTCCTCTGCAGTAGCAATTAAGAAGAGAAAGTAATGTCTGTCTGGCGAATTCCATAACATAGTATGAAAAATGCCGTAAAGCATCTGCTTTACGGCATTTTTTTGCTTTTTTTTCATAAAATAACCAAGAGACCGTTTCTTTTTCTGAGCGATCAAATAAATAAAAAGTATGGTGATTTTTGTGACAGTAAAGGATTTAAAACCGGGACAGTCCGCTGTAATAAAATGTATAGACGGAACGCCTCCATTGGTTCAGCGGCTGCAGGATATGGGCTTGACCTGCGGGACTGTTATCCGTTCTGTCAGCGTGGCGCCAATGGGAGATCCCGTAAAGCTGCAGCTGCGGGGCTTTGAGCTGTCTCTTAGAAAAGAGGATGCGGGGCATATAATGGTGGGAAAGGAATCTCTGTCCAGCGCAGAAGCTGCGGCTGTCTCCTGCCCTGGTGAAAATGTACTGCCGCCTTTTGACTGGGGAGCGGTTTCCCGTCCAAAACCGCAAATGGGCGCAGCTCTTATTGGAAATCCAAATTGCGGAAAGACGACGGTGTTCAACAAACTGACAGGCAGCAACCAATATGTTGGCAATTGGCCGGGTGTCACGGTGGAACAAAAGCGGGGAAAAATAAAAATTGATCACAGGATCATTGAGCTCACAGATCTGCCCGGTATCTATTCTCTTTTTCCCTATACCATGGAAGAACAGGTTGCAGTAGAGTTTATAAAACAAAAAAATATAAGTGTAGTTGTTAATGTGGTGGACAGTACAAATTTGGAAAGAAATCTATATCTTACCTTACAGCTGCTGGAACAAGGCCTGCCGGTAATTGTCGGCCTAAATATGATGGATGAAATAGAAAAACAGGGAATGTCTGTAAATGCTCAGCTGCTTTCTAAAAAATTGGGAGTTCCTGTAATTCCTATATCCGCAAAGACAGCCAAAGGATTGCCATTACTGGTCGCGGCTATTGAAAAAGCCAATAACAGACCGTTTGTACCGGAGCGCCCTCCCTGTTGGCGAGACAGTCCGGATAGCCGCTACCGGTACATAAGGAACCTGGTGACGCAATGCCTTGTGAAAGAACGCTCTACAGAAAAAGCGGCCTCCGCTAAATGGGACCGCATTCTCACTCATAAAATTTGGGGAATTCCCATTTTTTTAGGAATTATGTTTTTTATTTTTTTTGCTACCTTTGGTCCTCCGGGCGCTACGCTGCAAAAGGGTGTGGATTATCTGTTCAATGAGGGCGCTGCAGCTGGCTTAACTGCATTTTTGACAAAGCTGTCGGCGCCTGCCTGGGTGCAAAATTTAGTGGTTCAGGGAATTGTGGGAGGTGTTGGCGGAGTTTTATCCTTTCTTCCTCAGATTGCCATTCTGTTTTTTTTACTTTCGTTTCTGGAGGATTCCGGCTATATGTCAAGGATTGCTTTTATAATGGACCGGACCCTGAGGAGATTTGGACTGTCCGGAAAGGCCTTTATTCCTATGCTTATGGGATTCGGCTGCAGTGTTCCTGCTGTTATGGCGGCCAGAACCATGGAGAATATGAAGGACAGAAGACTTACCATTTTGTTGATCCCTTTTATGTCCTGCTCTGCAAAACTGCCGATTTACGGTCTCTTGGCCGGTGCATTTTTTGATAGGCATCAGGAACTGGTGGTGTTTAGTCTGTATTTTATAGGGATTATTATGGGGGGGTTCTCTGGGCTGGTTTTTAAAAAAACATTATTCCGAGGCCAGGATGCGCCGTTCCTTATGGAGCTCCCCCCTTACCGCATGCCGGGATTCGGCGATACTATGCGTCATGTATGGGATAAAATCAGCCACTTTTTAAAAAAGGCGGCTACCCTTATTCTTGTAATGAACATTATTTTGTGGTTTCTTCAGAGCTTCGACTGTACACTGACAATGACCTCCGCTCCAGAGCGTAGTATTTTAGCTGCTTTGGGCGGCTTTCTTGCGCCGGCCTTCCGTCCCCTGGGCTTTGGCGCCTGGCAGCTGGCCGTTGCTCTGCTGGCGGGCCTGGCGGCCAAGGAATCTGTGGTGGCGTGTCTGGCTATGTTTTACGGAACGGGGATCAGCGGCGCGTTTTTATCAGCCAACGCAG
>CABQMV010000095.1 GCA_902465325.1 uncultured Oscillospiraceae bacterium | reverse complement strand
TCGGAAGAATGGTATGCGGTTCCGGCATTTGCGGCTGAAGATATCCAGACTGTAGAAAAAATTGTAGAAGCCGGAAATATGAAAAAATCTCCTCTTATTGTTATTGCCGCTCCCGCTGTATGTGCTAAGGCCCGGAAAGTGGCGGACTGTGCGGAGGTTCCTGTGGCTTTATACTCAAAGCGCTGTCAGGAACCGGTTATGTCAAAGCGCGCAGAGGCCCTGGCATTGGACATTTCTCCGGATCAGTTCCATCAAAACGCAAACGACTGCCTGGATACTATTTTTAATCTGCGGCGGAGAACCGGTGCGCCCCTGGCCCTTGACGGTGGTTCGGAGATTCCGGAGCTGTCTCTGAAAAAAGCCATTTGTCTGGGCGTTGCGGAAATTAGTTTTCAAATTGACGAAACCATGGAGGACGGTACAGAAATTATCAATTTCTGTACGGATAAAATGGCAGTCTGCGGATCCTGCGGAAAGGCGTAATAATGAAAAAAAGAGCTGCCTTTTTCACAAAAATATTATTTTGCTTATTGCTAGTCGGCATTGCGGCGTTTTGTTCCGCTAGCGTTTATGAGACCTGGGCTGCTTCGGGGACGGCAGAGCAATGGCTGTCGCAGGAATTGTCTTTTGCGGCCTCTCAAAAATATGAAGCACCCTATTATGACGTGAACCTGGATGTGGTTTTTACCAATAGCAGAACCGGAACCACGTTCACTGTACCGGGATTCTGGGACGGCGGAGCAGTCTGGAAGGTTCGCTTTGCTCTGACAGAGCTGGGAGAATGGAGATACAGGACGGTGTGCAACAATTCTTCTGATACAGGGCTGCATGACAGACAGGGAACTATCTCCTGTATTGCCTATACGGGTGATCTGCCCATTTATCAACGCGGCTTTGTCAGTGTGCAGGACAGAACCCGGTATTTTACTTATGCAGATGGGACGCCTTTTTTCTATTTGGGAGATACCCACTGGCATATGCTGCTGGAGGACTTGGAAAGCCGCTTTCCTGCTATACTGGAGGAGCGTGCCAAACAAGGCTTTACTGTTATACAAAGTGAGCCGTTGGGAATCTGGACCAATGCCTATGGAAATGATGGGCTGACCGGAGTATTTGAGGAGTTTTCAGAAGAGCTGCTTTTGCAGTTTCAGGAGCTTGACAAATATTTTGAAATGATTGCCTCTTACGGTTTTGTCCATGCTAATTCCCAGTTTAGCTATCCAACCTCCCTGGGAGCCTATATGAACAAAATTTCAGATGAAAACCTAGAACGGCTCTGCCGCTACTGGGTAGCCAGATATAGCTCTTATCCTGTTATGTGGACCACTGCCCAGGAATGTGACAATGATTACTATTATGAGAGAGGGGATCAGAGTGATTTTTCCGCAGAGACAAATCCCTGGAAGAAAGTTGCAGAGTGGATTCACCGATATGATCCCTATAAAAGTCCTTTAACTGCTCATCAAGAGCATTCCAGCTATACCACGGCCTCTAATTCGGCTTTTGGAGAGGTAGAGGGACATAACTGGTGGGCGTCTCAGTTTGGTTTTGATATTGACAGTCAGTTTCCCTTTTATCAGGCTAGTAACTACTGGTATTACGGGAAGGAAAAGGTCATTGTCAATTATGAAGGGCGCTATGACCATTTCTGGACGACTACAGCCGGCGCCAGAGCGCAGGGATGGACTTCCTATTTAAACGGAATGTATGGTTATGGCTACGGCTCGGCTAAGATTTGGAGTGCCTATGACGCTCCTGGCATATGGGGGGGCGCTGTACCGGATAAGGTTTCTGATTCTTATGAAACCCTGTATCGGTCTGACATGGATATCACCTGGCAGGAAAGTCTGCAGCTGCCGGCTGCTGCCCAGCTGGGTTATATGAAAGCATTTCTGGAGGAGCAGCAATGGTGGCTGCTGAAGCCGCAGTTTGAATCTGCCTCCCGTTTTCTGCCTGCCGGCTCAGATGTGTACTATTCTGTAGCGCGGAAGGATTATGACAGAATTGTAGCGTATTTTTATAGCCGTACCCGTTCTACAGGGACCTTTAAAAAGCTTAACGAAACGTATTATAAGGTTTCCTGGTTTAATCCCTGTACTGGAGAATATCTGTCTGATCCTGAGCTGCGGTTTGCCAAGGCTGGCATTCTGGAGCTGGGAGAGAAGCCGGATTCCTATGACTGGGTTGCTTTGCTGGAGAAGGCGGAAAATGCGCTGGAGTTTCAGACGGGCGCCAATTGCTATATTGACGGGTCGTATCTCTACATTCCCGGGGCACGGACAGGAGAGCAGCTTTTTGACCTGATCAAGGATACTTCAGCCCTTTCGCTTTCCGGCACAAAAGGTGATTTTGTGGGGACCGGAGGGACCCTTACCTGCCATGACACGGATTACACCATCGTGGTCAAGGGAGATGTGAACGGAGACGGCAGAATTACCAGCAGCGACTATATACGAATTAAAAAGTATATAGGGGGTACGGCGCAGCTGACAGGGGCTTCGTTTCTGGCGGCGGATATTGACAGCAATAACACAATTAAGTCTGCAGACTATATAAAAATAAAAGCCCATTTTGCCGGAAGAATTGATATATGGAAAATATAAATTAGGAATAGAGGACATTAGAAAATGGAACGAAAATATTCAGTTTTTATTGATCATGTAGGTACCTTTTGTGACAGATACTGCAGCGCATACAGTGACCGGCGCTTTACGGTGTCGGAGAAATTTGACAGAGTCGCGCAGCTTCCGCTGCTCAGTGCTGTGGATATCAGTATGTCAGAGGAATACAAAAATGCCAAGGATGAGATCAAGAACTGTATAAAGAAGACAGGCTTAAAGGTAAATTGTGTTATGATGGATTCTACATCCGATCGGATTTACCGTCAGGGTTCTCTGTCCAATATTGACAGAAGCATTCGGCAGAAGGCTCTTGATGAGGCAAAAGAGGACATGGATTTTGCCCTTGAACTGGGCTGCAATACATTTGCTCTCTGGCCCGGACAGGATGGCTACGATTACCGGTTTCAGGCTGACTACGAGAGAGAGCGCAGGCTGTTTGAAGAGGGAATTCGGGAGCTTTCTCAGTACCGCCCGGAGATGAACATTGCCATTGAATACAAACCCAGGGAACCGAGAAATTTTTGTTATATGGATTCTATGGCAGGGACCCTGCTTATGATTGAGAAGCTTGGCCTTTCTAATGTGGGCGTTGCCATGGATTACGGACATTCCTATTATTCCGGTGAGAATCCGGCTGAAGCGGTGGCGTTGCTCCATATGTACGGAGGAAAGCTGATGGCAGTACATATGAACGATAATTACGGCGGATGGGATGATGATATGATTGCAGGCAGCGTTAACACCCTGGCATATCTGGAATACATATATTGGCTCAGACGTACTGAGTATAACGGGTATATTACCTTTGACCAGTTTCCGTACAGGGAAGAATCCCAGGAAGCCGTAGGGGAAAGTGCCTGCTGGCTTGATTATCTAGAGAGCATTCTGGACAGTACAGACCCAGATGAAATTGAATGTGTTCTGAAGAAGAAGGACGGCATTGCTGCCAGCCGTCTCATGAGAAGGCTTATAAGCTCCAATATATAAAATCTTTTTTCAAAACGGGAAGTTGTGGATTTCATTCCCCGAATCCCTCCTATGGCTTCCCGGTAGCAACAGCAAAAGAACCGTCTGCAGGAACTGCGGCGGTTCTTTTGCGTAAAAAAGCAGGCCGCCTCAAAACGGCCTGCTTTCAAATTTCTTTTCTTATTTACTCTTTGTCGTGGCTGCAGCTGCACTGACAGGAATCCTCACAGGAGGACCAGTCAATATCAACTTTTTCATGGCATGCGGGACAGGTAAAATAAGAGCAGTCATCGCTGAGCAGATCATCGTCCAGCTCAATTTCCGCGCCGCAGGCAGGACAGGTCACTTCTTCAAATTCCATATCGCTGCATCCGCAGTCGCAGTCTTCGTCTCCATATACGTAATCCTCTAATTCTCCTACGATTTCATCCAGATCGTCGTTAATCAGGTCCTGCTGCTCCTCCAGTTCTTCAACAGAGAAGGCCATATCATCCAGCAGTTCTATCATCGCAGTGAGTACCTTGGCTTCCTTACTTTCCTCTCCCAATTCAAGACCGTCAGCCAATCCTCTGATATAGCTGATTCTTTCGGATAAATAACCCATTTTACACCTCCGCAAAATTTTTATATTAAGCTCTTTCCATGTATTCGCTTGTACGGGTATCGATTCGGATTCTGTCGCCTATGTTTATAAATAGCGGTACCTTTACCTGTGCGCCTGTCTCCACGGTAGCGGGCTTGGTAGCGCCGGTTGCCGTGTCGCCTTTAAAGCCAGGCTCTGTCTCTGTTACTTCTAATTCAACGAATATGGGGGGCTCAATACCGAAAACATTTTCTTTAAAGGAAAGAATCTTGCAGACATCGTTTTCCTTTACAAATTTTAAAGAGTCTCCTACAGTAGAAGCGTTTATAGGCAGCTGCTCGAAGGTTTCATTATCCATAAAATAATACAAATCGCCGTCACTGTATAAATACTGCATATCTCTGCGCTCAATTCTGGCAGGCTCAAATTTATCTGTAGGGTTGAAGGATCTCTCAACAATAGAACCGGTAATGACGTTTTTGTATTTTGTTCTAACAAAAGCAGCTCCCTTTCCCGGCTTAACATGCTGAAATTCAATTACCTGATAAACGCCACCGTCCATTTCAAATGTCATGCCGTTTCTAAAGTCTCCTGCTGATATCATATAGTATACCTCCAAAACTAGATTCTAAACATTCTTATCCATTATAACCTATATTTACCTGCAGTACAAGTTCTTTTTCCTTTTTTCGGGTTCTTGGCGCGGAATTTCTGCGGAGGAGGAAAAGCCTTGGTAAAAAAGTGCTTTTTGTCAGTTTGAAAGTTTAGTCATTTTTCTGGACTGGCCCCAATATACTTAACGTGTAAGGACAGGGAGGTGAAGGAGAGATGAGGAAGGAAAGAGTAAAGGCGGAGATTCTGGACAAGCTTCAAGGCTCTGCAGGAGCCTGTCTAATGGATCTATATGCTGTAAACGGTAAAATATTTGACGATTTAAAGGAAATTCGTCTGAGAGTACATCAGCCTCTCCTGCTGGTTACGGTGCGGGACGAAATCACAGTAAAGTATGAGCCGGATGCAGCTGCGCTTTCCAGAATCCTGCAGAGTCTGTGCAAAGGTTCCGTATATGCTTTTTCGGAAAGTATAAAAGAAGGCTTTGTTACCATAGAGGGAGGGCATAGAATTGGAATGGCCGGCAGGTATATAGAAGGAAGAGGAATCTGTGATATAGGAAGCCTCAATATCAGAATATCCGGAGAAATGAAAGGCTGTTCCAATGCGGTTCTGTCGGCAATCAGAAGGGGGAAACGGGATATATACAATACGCTGATTTTATCGCCGCCCTGCTGCGGCAAAACCACAATGCTGCGGGATCTGGCCAGGAATCTTTCCTGGAACGGATTTACGGTAGGGGTGGTGGACGAGCGGTCTGAAATTGCGGGCTGCTATCTGGGCGTCCCCTCTAACGATATGGGACCTCGATGCGATGTCTATGATACCTGTCCCAAAAGTGTGGGGATTTATATGATGCTGCGGGCCATGTCGCCGGATATCATTGTGACAGATGAAATTGGAGGCGTACAGGATACTGCTGCACTGAGACAAGCATCTTGGGCGGGAATTCGGTTGATTGCTACCTGCCACGGGTACGGAGAGCAGGATCTGAAGGCGTGTGAAATAGAGGGGATTTTTGAAAAAATTGTGGTACTCAGTTCGCGAAAGGGACCGGGTACCGTGGAAAGGATTGTGTGCGCCGGTGAGCGGAACGGTAATTCTTAAAGCAACAGCAGCGCTTCTTTTAATAGGATCCGGATACTTTTTTGGAAAAAGTATGGACAAGAAGCTAAAGGAAAGAACAGAGACTTATAAAAATATGGCGGAATCTGTTGTGTATCTGAAAAGTAAAATATGTCAGGAGGCCTATACACTGCCTGAGGCCATGTCTGCCACAGCTGCTAAATTCTGCAGATACCCGCATTCTCTCTATGAAAAAACTTCATATTATATGGTTTCTGAGGGGATGGACGGTCAGCAGGCCTGGAAGCGCGCCTGTTCTGACTGTGCAGAGGGGAAAATTCTGGGGGAAGAGGGAATCTCTCTGCTGGAGGAGACAGGCAAGTTGCTGGGCTGCGGAGACCGGGATATGCAGAAGGAAAATCTGGAGGCGCTGTGGGAACGCTTGAAAAATGCCTGTGCTGCCTCAGAGGAAAAACAAAAGAGAGACGGAAGCCTGTACATAAAATTGGGCCTGGCTGCCGGCTGTATCGCAGCCATTTTAATGTGGTAGCGCAGAGAGGATTTACTGTATGAATATTGACCTGGTTTTTAAAATTGCAGCGGTGGGGATCATCGTTGCCATATTGAATTCACTGTTATCTAAATCTGGGAGGGATGAGCAGGCCCTTATGGTCACAATTGCCGGCCTAGTGGTTGTGCTGCTGGTAATTGCACAGGAAATTTTTGAGCTTTTTGAGACATTGAAGAATCTGTTCAATATCTGAAGGAAAGGCGGAAATCATGGAACTGATTCTGAAAGTTTCTATTGCGGCAGTGGTGGTGGCTGCGGCAGGGATGCTGATAAAAAATGTTCGCCCTGAACTTACTGTACCGGTATCGGTAGCGGCAGTAGTGGTGACGGCACTGGCTATTTTACCGGAGATAACCCAGTCTATGGAGCTGACCAGGAGCTTTACAGACAACGAACATATTGAAACTGTTTTAAAAATTATGGGCGTTGCCTATATTACGCATTTTACCTCAGATATCTGCAGGAGTGCCGGGGAGAATGCGTTGGCGGGAGGCGTAGAGCTCACGGGAAAATTGACGGTTATGCTGCTGTCTCTGCCTCTGGCCACAAAACTTCTGGACATGATAGAAACCTTAGTTTGACCATTGGCGGTGCCCGAAGCGGAAAGGAGGAAAAAATGGAAAACGGATTGTGGGAGTTGGCCGATGTATTAGGTCAATACGGAGACAAAATAGATGTACTGCCTTCTCCCAGGGAGGCCATAGAAGCAGCATTGAGCGGAAACTTCGAGTTTTCCTTTAAGGGCTTTTTGCTGGCAGTGCTAAAAGCTTTGTTTTCAGCGCTTTCGGAAAATGCGCTGCCCATCGGCGCAATTTTGGCTGTTGCTTTTGCCTGTGCACTCTGTATGACTGCGGCAGACTGTGATCAGCCGCCCTGGTCTGATTCCTTGATGATTGCCATGGGAATTGCCTTATCTGTTCCCTGTGCGGCAGCTTTTACTACAGTCATATCCTGTGGCAAACAGTTTTTTTCTGATCTGGAAGCTTTAAATATCAGTGTAATGCCTGCATTGGCTACGGTAGCGGTTCCCGTTCAGAGCGGTGTCTTTTTGTTGGCAGCTCAGCTGTTGGCTCAGCTTATGAAATCGGTTTTTCTTCCGGGGGCAGTATTGTATGGGGTATTGGGATTTTGCAGCTCTTTTCAGGAGCGCTTCGGCCTGCGCAAAGTGGGGGATATG
>CABQMV010000094.1 GCA_902465325.1 uncultured Oscillospiraceae bacterium | reverse complement strand
CTTTTTCCGGAATATGCGCATCCATGTCTGCCAGAAAGTTTGTTGTCTGAAAAGCTCGGAAGCCTTTCCAGGTATAATCTAAAAAGATTCCCTTCATCCCATTCATGCGGTCAATCCCTGTCTGCACCCTTTTATATAAAGTGCCGTCTCCAAAGGGCTCTGAGTCCCAGGTAAGAGCGCCGTCAAAGCCCTTTGTCTCTGCAAAGACGAAGTATTGAATCATATCCAGTCCAAAGGCGGCGTACAGATTCATATACAAGTTGATGTCTCCCTGGCTCAGGCGCCGAAGGCTGGTATAGTCCGTTCCGCACTGCATAAAGCCTGCGCTTTCTACTCCAAAACGGTTTGCCTGAGCGGCTACTGTGGCCAGATTTTCAATTAAGAGAGACAGGCTGTAGTTATCGTGGTCATAACCATTTTCAGGGGCTTCAAAGTTGCTCAGGGCATAGTTGTCAAAGGAGACCATATCCACAGGATTCAGCATCAAAAAATCAGAAACATACTGGGAATAGGCTTCTGTATCCGGATGGCTGCTGCCGTCCAGGAATGTGTAATTGGCATGCAGGTTACAAAAAATCCGGACCGCTGATTCAGCGGGAATTTTTGATTTAAAGTAATTTGTATACGGAACTACTTCGTGAAGCAGTTCCATAGGAGGTTCGTCCGGCAGAGACAGGGCATAGAGAGCCGGATGGTCCAGGCATGTTTCAACAAGACTTTTTGCCAGCGCCATATCATAGCTCCTGAGACATAATATGACTTTCAGTCCGTATTTATGGGCTTTCTCTAACAGCAGTGCCCGGTGGCGTTCACTGTATACTTCATCGTTCACCCATATGGTATTGATTCCGCATTGGGAAATGGCCTTCATGGCTTTATCTGCGTATTCCTCTTCATCTGTATAGGGCAGGACATAAGCGGCGTACAGCATTTGTTCTCCGGCTGTGCGTTCCTGGACCTTTTGACGGACGCTTTCGGGAAGGGTATAGGATACGGATGTTTGGATCCATACACTGCAGCCGAGCAGCAATGTCAGTACCAGACTGATTCCTCTTGATACAATATTTTTCATGTTCTAACTCCTGATATAAAAATAGCGGTAAGTTTTTAACTTACCGCTCAGTATATCATATAATTTGAAATATTACATCATGGATTTGTAAAGCTGAATAATCTCCTCTACTGATGTGTCTCTGGGATTGCCGGGACGGCAGGCATCTGCGTAGGCGGATTCCGCCAGGAAGGGAATGTCCTCTTCTTTAACAATCTCTTTCAGATCAGCAGGGATTCCAACATCGGCAGAAAGCTTTCTGACGGCGTCTACAGCAGTTTTCCGGTACTCCTCCTGGGACATACTGTCTACACCGATTACGCCCATTGCCTTGGCTATATATTTGTACTTATCGCCTGTAGCCGGCGCATTGTACTCCATTACCGCCGGCAAGAGAATGGCGTTTGCTACACCGTGGGGCGTATCATATACAGCGCCCAGAGAGTGGGCCATGGAGTGGACAATTCCCAGTCCTACATTGGAAAAGCCCATTCCGGCAATATACTGTCCCAGGGCCATTCCTTCCCGTCCTTCCGGCGTATTGTTCACTGCGCCCCGCAGACTGTTGGAAATAATCTCAATTGCTTTTAGATGGAACATATCTGTCATTTCCCAGGCACCTTTGGTAATGTAGCCTTCTATGGCATGGGTCAGCGCATCCATTCCTACAGAAGCAACGGAAATGCTCCAATCTATCAAATATGAGGACAAGCGTGAGGTTTTCGGTTTTAAGGTACATAGCTTTTCGACCTTTGAGAAAATCAAAAAATATGATGAAACTGATAATGCGGAAAGTGCCGAAAAGCCTTATTCCATCGAGGTTGGCAGGACAAAACGAACAATAAATCTGTATGCCATTGCCTCATCAAAATTTCAAATAGCGTGCTGATAACTCTCAGACCCATTTGCCTTTTTTAAGGACAAGAGTGGCTGTTTTTATGTAGTAAACCACACCATCGAATGATTAAAAGCTGTTTGATTTACTGCATTGACTTTGCGATAAAAATTGAGTACGATGTATAAAACCATACCACTGTTAATTAAATTTGCGTGCGGTTTAGTACGGAGGTGGAATTATGCTTGAACAGAAAGATATAAAAATTCTTAGAGATATTTTTTCGGATTATGATTATATTATGACAACAGCTCAACTTAATGCTGAAAAGCTATATTATAGGGATATTCAGCGAATGCTTGATGAAGGACTGATTGAAAAGATTAAGCGAGGTTATTATCACTGGATTGAAGATTATGGCAATAGTGAAATCGTAATTATCAATAGCCTGTTTCCTGATGCAGTCCTTTGTATGGAAACTGCTTTGTTCTATTATAGATATAGTGACAGAAACCCTGCTGAATGGAATATTGCAATAGACAAGAACACTTCTCGTCAGCGCACAAAAATAGAGTATCCTTTTATTAAGGCTTATCGAGTTGAGCCTGAACTGGTTACTTTAGGTGAAACCGAGGGTGAGATTGATTTTCACAAAGTCCGCATTTATGACCGTGACCGTACTATCTGTGATGTGCTGCGAAATAGGAACAAGATGGATAAGGAGATTTTTAATAAAGCGATACAGGGCTATGTAAAAGACTTGAAAAAGAATATCCCTAACCTTATGGAATACGCAAAAGCATTGAAAGTGAAAAAGAAAGTAAACGATTTGATTGGAGTTTGGTTGTAATGGTGGATACAGCAGTTTCTGTTTTTGCAAAGCGCAGAAATAAAGCAAAAATATAATGAAAGTGTAAGGAGGACAAGCCTATGAGAGATAAAACCTACCACGCATATCTGGATAGCCACGAGCGACAGTTGGTAATACATAGCCTTGTAGATTTCATAGACCAGGCCGGCATCCTCCAGCACCTTTGTGACCTTTCCTGTGACACCGAACTTAATCAGGTCAGGGTCAGAGCAAATAAAAGCTTTTTTAAAGCCTCTGCTTATAGCCTCGCTGGCAATTTCCCGGATTGCGCCTTTCCCGTGATAAGACGTTTCGTTTAAAACAATTCTGTTTGCCATATTCCTATGCCTCCTAATAAAAGTTTTTAAACAATTTGTTACATTATTAGTATACCATAAGATTTCAATTTTATCAGTGCCAAAATCATATGGTCGTATATAAATTATGGAATATTTTGCCGGTAGGCTCTGCTTTTGTTTACCCAGTAAATTTTTTTACCAAGGCACGCAGGGGGTAGCCAAGCATAGCGGCACAGAAAATTTTGATACACTCTGCGGCCAGATAGGGACGAACTGCTGTATCCCAGGCCTGGACAAAGCCCAGGTCCTGCCGGAACATGAGCCATACTGCACCTGTCAGCAGGCACAGGGAAACACCGGCCAGCATACCTGTGAAAAAGAGGTATGCGTTCCGGGGGTGGGCGTCTATGATAAGGCCTGCGGCTATAATAAGGGGAAGGTATCCTATCAGATATCCTCCGGCGCTTCCCAAAAGGTGGCGGTATCCTCCAGCCCAGCCGGCAAAGACCGGTACGCCCAGCGCTCCCAGCAGCAAATAAAGGATTACGCAGAGAATCCCTCTTTTAAAGCCCAGTAACGCTGCTGTCAGACAGAGGATAAAGGTTGCCGCAGTAACAGGAATGCCGGAAGGAGTGCTGCTCTGAAAGGACCAGGGAGCGATCAGACAAATCAGCGCTGTAAAAAGGGCAATGAAAATTAAATCTCTCATACTGAATTCTTTTTTTGTCCTTGTTCGTGCCATATCAGAACCCCCAATTTCCTTTTTCGAATATACAGTGCCGGGTACCATTTCGGGATATCCCTTCAATTGTCAGATCGTCGGCGCCGATCATAAAATCTACATGAATTACAGAGTCGTTGATACCCATTTCACTGCACTGTGCCAGACTTAAATTTTCATAGCCCTCCAGTGTATTGCGAAAGCCAGCGCCCAGTGCCAGATGACAGCTGGCGTTTTCGTCAAACAGGGTCTCATAAAATAAAATACCGCTTTGGGAGATGGGAGAATCTTTTGGGATTAGGGCGACTTCTCCCAGATAGGCGGCATTTTCATCAGAGGCAATCATATCCCGCAGAATTTCTTCTCCTTTGGCGGCTTGAACTGCTACAGCCCGTCCGTCCTTAAAGGTTATGGAGAAGTCTTCTATAAGCTGTCCCCGATAGGACAGCGGCTTTATAGCCACCACTTTCCCTTCTGCTCTTCCTCTTCGGGGAGAGGTGTAGACTTCCTCTGAAGGCATATTTGGATTGAAGGCAATACCCTGGGCAGTGGTTTCCTCTCCTCCCATCCACCGGGCCTCCGGGATAAGACCTACTGTAAAATCGGTGCCGTTTTTACTGGTATAGTGAAGACTGTCTAATTCCAGTTCATTTAAAATTTGGCAATGCTTGCTGAGCTCTTGATTATGCTTATTCCAGGCCTCTACCGGATCATTCTCTTTCTCTACCCGGACAGTCTGTAAAATTGTTTTCCAAAGCTTTTCAACGGCGGCGCTTTTGCGAAGCTTTGGAAAAACCTTTGAGGCCCATTGGGGGGATGGCGCGGCCGCAATGGTCCACTGCTGTCGGCCGTCTATCTGGTCCATATAGCTTTTTTTGACTTTACGCTGTGCTACAAAAGCCTTCTGCAGCTTATCTCTGTTTACCTTTGATAAACCGTCGGGGTCTTCTGAGAGAATATATATAGTGGCGGGCAGCTGATCCACCATCATTTGGTACTTTTCTTTTTTCCACTGGGGGACGGCCTGAAGGCTTTTCAGGCTTTGCTCCTGATACGTAATTTTATCCAGCTGCTGGCTGGTCCACTCCACATCCACCCATTTAGCGCCAGCCTGATAGCACTGCTTTGCAATGGCGCAGACAAATTCCTCCTGGCTGGCGGCGGCTGTTATCACAACGCCCTGTCCTTTCTGGACATTTATGCCCTTTACGGCCAGAAGACGGGCGTATTTTTTTAACAGAGTTTTGTTCATGAAATCATACCCTTCCCTTATTCAAATCATATGGTATATTATAACATATTTAAGGAGGGTGCGGGTATTGGCGGGGCGCTGACAAAGCAGTTTTACACTGCGGTTTATGAACGGCGCTCCAGGTATTCATCATAGGTGCATCGATGGTCTATAAGGCCCTCTGGTGTGATTTCTATAATCCGATTGGCTACGGTCTGTATGAATTCGTGGTCATGGGAGGTAAAGAGGACAACTCCTCCAAAGGCCTTCAGTCCGTTATTTACTGCTGTAAGAGACTCCAGGTCCAGGTGATTGGTAGGCTGATCCAATATCAGGGCGTTGCTGCCAAAAAGCATCATCCGGGAAAACATACAGCGTACTCGTTCGCCGCCGGACAGTACATTTACGGGCTTAAAAACCTCTTCCCCAGAGAAAAGCATACGGCCAAGAAAGCCGCGCAGATAAGTTTCGGTGTTATCCTTTGTTGAAAATTGCCGCATCCATTCAATCAGATTTAAGCTGACACCATCAAAGTAGGGACTGTTGTCTTTTGGGAAATAAGAATAGCTTACAGTGCTTCCCCATTTGAAGGAGCCGCTGTCCGGCTGGGTTTCACCGGCCAATATTTTGAATAGTTCGGTAACGGCTAATTCATTTTTACTGAGAAAGCACACTTTATCAGTTCTTTCCAGGCGGAAAGACAGCTGATTCAGCAGAGGTTCTCCGTTTAGCTTTTTGCAGATACCGGAAACTTCTAATATTTCTTTGCCGGGCTCCCGGTCAGGAGAAAAGCCTACAAACGGATAGCGCCGGGAGGAGGCGGGAAGATCCTCTACGGTCAGCTTATCCAACAGCTTTTTTCTGCTGGTCGCCTGTCTGGATTTGGATTTATTGGCGGAGAAGCGGGCAATAAAGCTTTGCAGCTCCGCAATTTTTTCTTCTGCTCTTTTAGTTTGGGCCTTGATCAGTCTCTGGGTCAGCTGACTGGATTCGTACCAGAATTCATAATTTCCTACATACATTTTTATTTGACTGTAATCAATATCCACAATATGGGTACATACATTATTAAGAAAGTAACGGTCATGAGAAACGACAATGACTGTTCCCGGATAAGTAATCAGAAATTCTTCCAGCCAGTGGATGGCATGAATATCCAATTAGTTGGTAGGCTCGTCCAATAAAATAATGTCCGGCTCTCCAAACAGTGCCTGGGCCAACAGAATTTTTACCTTATCGCTGTCTGCTACATCGGCCATTTGCTGTGTGAGGAGGCTTTCCGGCATTCCCATGCCCTGTATTAATTTTGAGGCGTCGCTTTCGGCTTCCCATCCTCCCATTTCCGCATACATTTCTTCCAGCTCTGCCGCCCTTACACCGTCTGCTTCGGTAAAATCTTCTTTTTGATAGAGAGCATCTTTTTCTTTTCCAATGTCGTACAGCTTCTGGTTGCCCATGATGACGGTTTCCAGTACGGTATATGCGTCAAAAGCAAAATGATCCTGCTTCAGTACAGACATACGCATTTTTTCAGGAATGGTTACACTTCCTGAGGTGGGTTCCAGCTGGCCGGACAGTATTTTTAGAAATGTAGTCTTGCCGGCACCGTTGGCGCCGATAATGCCGTAACAGTTTCCGGGTGTGAATTTTAAATCCACATTTTTAAACAGCGGCTGTCCGGAAAAAGAGAGACTCAGGTCTGTAACAGTAATCATTTAAGCTATGCTCCTTTGGTAAGCTGTAGGTTATGGGCCCGCAGACCCGATGGACATAGTAACATATTTTTTGGCTGTTGACAAACCCTGTAGAGAAGGAGAGTCTTTTTATTGCGCTTGTGTATAGGTTTCAATATTTAAGCGGACATCTCCCTGTTCAATCAGACGGGGATCGTGGGAAACACATAAAACAGTAGCTTCCATCTCCTTTTGCGCTGATTTCAAAATGGCAATAATGTTTTCTCCCGTCCTGCTGTCCAGATTTCCTGTGGGCTCGTCTGCCAAAATAATGGAGGGATTATTTATCAATGCCCGGGCACAGGCTACTCGCTGCTGTTCGCCGCCGGACAGTGTGTAAGGATACTCTTTTTTTCGGTTTCCCATTCCTACCTGTTCTAATGCTTCCTCTGCCAGCCGAAGGGCCTGCTTTTTGTGTATTCCCGCCATACGCAGAGGCACTGCTATATTATCTGCCACAGTCAGTTCGGGAATCAGATGAAAGGCCTGAAAAATGTATCCGATTTTTTTGTTTCTGTATCGGCAAAGCTCTTTGTCATGAAAATGGCTGATATTTTGACCGTCTACACAGATTGTTCCCGTATTTGGCTTTACCAGCCCGGCCACAAGATTCAGCAGGGTGGATTTTCCCTTGCCGGAGGCGCCGTATATCGTAGTAAACACACCTTTTTCTACAGAATTGGTAAAATGTTTAAAGATAGGGATTCTCTGTATTTTGGTCTGAAAGGTTAATGTAATATCATTAAAATCAATATAGCCCATTTTTTCTGCACCTCACATAAGAATATAAATAGCTTGCCGTACAGGCAACAAAAATTTCCGTTAAAAAGAGAATAACCAAAAGATTGGTACTGCAGTATTCATACCATACGTTTTTGACCCAAAGGGCAGTAAAAGCAGCGGCCGCCGCTATAGACAGGATATACTCTGTAGAGACAATCAAAAAA
>CABQMV010000093.1 GCA_902465325.1 uncultured Oscillospiraceae bacterium | reverse complement strand
CACGCCGCCGCCCGCCATCGAGCCGGTTTCCTACACCTATTTGGGTATGAAACAGGATACAGAAAGGGAAATCAGGAGATCCCTTTCTTTGCCCCGCATGAATCATAGGATCCTGACTTTTATGCCCTTTGGTTTTATTCTTCTGTTCCGCTCGGTGTCGCCGGCTTACATAACCGGTTTATACGAAGGCGCCGGTCTGCTTGTAAGCCAGACTTAGTAAGTATAACGAGCCGTTTCAGGTTTTCGAAGTCCCTGAAGGTATACTTGGTTTTCCCGTTGACTATGGGATTCTCGGGAACAAACACTCCCTCCTTTTTGTAATACTTGATCCGCTCTCTTGTAATGCCGAGCGCATCGGTGATGTCTTTGGTCTGCATATACACAGCACCCCCTTTCAAAAACCATTCTAACAGGTGGGGACTTTGTCCCTGTCAATAGCCTTTTAAAATTTTTTCTGTTTTCAGATTGCAGTTTTACATTCATCCCCAGCATGTGTTTGCCGATCTTCTATGGATCATTGTCAAACCCAGCGCATATAATCCGCAGCCCATCTGGCGTCAACATTCTGCTGTGTAACACATTGGCTTGATGCTAATACTCTTCGTATTCTTTATTTGAGATCTTCGTCATCTACACTTTCTCCTATAAAAACAGCCGGGATATGATGCTGTTTTCATTTCCGGTGTAATGGAAAGAGTAGAATTTGTATATTTGCCGGGCGCTAGTATAAACAGAAATAATAATTCTATACGGGATATGTTTACTATTTTACTACTTCATGCAGAGGAAAGTGACTGTTTTTGTCGGGATTTGATTGCAGAGGCTCTTTTTCATCTTGAACAGTGGGAAAAGGACGGCGGCGCGTTTCCCGCTGAAGTGCTTCGGGACCTGCTCCCTGTCAGAAGAGGGGCCCGGTGGTGGTCTGTTATTAAAATCCCTGACCTGCCGCTCAGAAGTTTTTTTGACCGCCGGCAGAAGGATAGGCGGGGAGAAAAAAGGGCTGGGGCCCATAGAATTTGGCAAGAAAGACGGGGACAGAGGTTTCTTTTGTGGAATTTTATGATTTTCCTTCTGGCAGCCGGATTTCTTGTGTGGTGCAGAAATCTGCTGATATGGCCTTTTTGGTTTGCTATTTCCGCTGTAGGAGAGCTTTGTCTTATGCCGACGCCGGGCAGAGGCGCTTTGACAGTTATATGGACGCTGTTTCTGTCGGGAACTGCTTTGCCGGGGAAAGAGGAAATTACCGTAGGACGTGACAAAATATGGGCGGATCTTCCTATCAACGATGCCTGTGTAAGCAGACGTCATGCGGTGATATTTCAGAATAAGCGCAGCCTGACTGTCCGTGATCTGTTTTCCTCTAACGGAACTTATGTGGACGGACAGCCAGTTGCCGCAGGAGAGGAGGTGAATGTGCACGCCGGTCAGATCATAAGCTTTGGGGAAACGACCCAATTCAGTGTGAAGTTCCGGCCTCGCATTTTATTCTCTAATATGGTAAAATAGTTGCTGCAAATAATTATTTTGGAAGGGGTTTAAAATGACGGGCTGGATTTTCTCACTGTCTGAAGAATTAAAGGAAAGCTATGAGGCAGCCCTTGGAACCTTTGCGGTGCCGTTAGCAAAGCTTATAGATGCAGTTTTATACATAGTTGTTATTGTGATTGCAACGAAATTTATTCTCCGGATCATACGGAGGGTATTGAAGAAATCCTTTGAACGGCAGATCAGCAGGGGGAAAAATGAAAAACGAATTAAAACAATATCTGCATTAGCCGTATATGTGGCGGATATTATTGTATATTTTATAGCGGTCTGTGCTCTGCTGAGCGTGCTGGGATTAGGAAATACGGTGGGCTCTTTACTGGCCACAGCGGGAATTGGTGGGATTGCTGTAGGCTTTGGGGCTCAGAGCCTGATCAAGGATTTTCTCAGCGGTGTTTTTCTTATCTTTGAGGATCAGATTGAAATTGGCGATTTTGTTTCGGTGGCAGGGGTAACCGGTACCGTAGAGAATATACAGCTGCGTACTACGAAGCTGCGGGCCATGACAGGGGAGCTCCATGTAATTCCAAACGGAGAGATTACAGTTGTTACCAACTATTCCCGGGGCGGGGTATATGCAGGAATTGATGTTCCCATGCCCTATGAAAATACAGTAGAGGAAGTAACGACGGTATTGGAGGAAGCCATGGAGGCCATGGCTTCCGACTGTGACCAGTTATTGGAAAAGCCTCAGGTATTGGGAATTGTGGAGTTTGGCGATTCCGCCATTATGCTCAGAATTATAGCAAAGGTGAAGAAGCTGCAGCAGGCGCCGGTGGAGCGTCTTGCCCGAAGGTATATTATAGAGGCTTTTCAGGCTCACAAAATTGAAATTCCGTATAATAAACTAGAGCTGCTGCATGAAAAAAAGATTCAAAATGAGAAACGGAGAGAAGAAGACAATGGAGAAGCAAGTTGCCAAAGAACTGTTGAAAATTAAAGCCGTATTTTTAAAACCGGAAGAGCCTTTTACCTGGGCCAGCGGGATTCAATCCCCTATTTATTGTGATAATAGGCTGATTCTGTCTTACCCGGAGACTAGACGGCTGGTGGAAAAGGGAATTGCGGAAAATATCCGCAGACATTATCCGGACTGTGAGCTGGTGGCAGGGACCTCCACAGCGGGAATTGCTCATGCAGCGCTGGTAGCGGAGATTCTCAATCTTCCTATGGCGTATGTAAGAGGCTCAGCAAAGGACCACGGCCGGCATAATCAAATTGAGGGAAAGGTAGATGCCGGTACAAAGGTAGTTGTTGTGGAAGACTTGATTTCTACAGGCGGCTCCTGTATTGAAGTGGTAGAGGTCCTTCGGGAGGCGGGCGCACAGGTACTCGGTATTGCTTCTATTTTTACGTACGGACTGAAAAAGGGCTTGGAGCGGCTGGCCCAGGCCCAGGTTCAAAATGTTTCTCTTTCTAATTATGATGCTTTGATAGAAGCTGCTATTGAGGAGCGCTATATCAATGCCAGTCAGGTGGCAAAGCTTCAGGCCTTTCAGGCCAATCCTTCCGACCCCCGCTGGATGAACTTATAAAAGCAAAGTGCTTTATCCTACAAATTCGGTTACCGCTCTGTTGTAAGCAGCGACAGGATCTGCCGCTGCTGTAATAGAGCGGCCTACTACAATATAATCTGTTCCAATTTCTCTGGCCTTGGCAGGGGTGGTAATCCGCACCTGATCATCTTTACTGTCATCGGCAAAACGAATTCCCGGTGTGACTGTCAGAAACTCCTGGCCGCATATTTCCTTGACAAGGCCTGCTTCTAAAGGCGAACAAACTACGCCCTCAAGCCCTGCGATTTTGGCATTTTGTGCATAATGCGCTACACATTCTTCTATAGTAGAGGAGATCAGAAGCTGCTTCTGCATACGCTCCTGACTGGTGCTGGTCAACTGCGTGACTGCGATCAGCAGAGGCCGCGTGCCTCCTGCAGCGGTACCGGCTTCTAATCCCTCCAGTGCGGCTTCCATCATTTCGATAGTGCCGGCCGCATGCAGATTCACCATGTCCGCGCCCAGTACCGCCAGATTTTTCATGGCTTTTTTTACTGTGTTTGGAATATCATGGAGCTTCAGATCCAAAAAAACGCGATGGCCAAGAGCCTTCGCTTCCCGGACAATGTCCGGACCGGCGCCGTAGAATAATTCCATTCCTATTTTTAAATAGGGCTTTGTATTAGATTTTTCAAAAATTTTTAAAAAGGCCAGCGTATCCTGCCTGTCTTTAAAATCACAAGCAATTATGACATCCTTCTTTATACACATTTTTATACATCCTTTCTCATCTTTACTGTTCTTCCAATGATGTCTCTGAGCCGGAGAATCCCATACTCCTCCATCTTATTGGGAAGCTCTTTCAGAATATCCAGACAGGCATAGGGGTTTACCAAGTTTTGTGCCCCGACCTGTACGGCAGAAGCGCCCACGGACATCATCTCTATCACATCGTCTGCATTCGCAATCCCGCCTGCTCCTATAATAGGGAGGTTTACCTGGCAGGCTACCTGATATACCATACGCAGAGCAACCGGCTTGATTGCCGGACCGGAAAAGCCTGCGGTAACTGTGCTGACGCAGGGACGGCCGGTGCGGGAGTCTACTACCATTCCAAGCAGCGTATTAATCAGAACAAGACCATCTGCCCCTGCTGCCTCACAGGAGGACGCGATTTCCACAATATTCGTGACATTAGGAGAGAGCTTCATATAGACAGGCTTGCTGCAAGCAGCTTTTACTGCTTGGCATACGGCGGCAGCCTGATTGCAGTCTGTGCCAAAGGCCATCCCTCCGTGCTTTACATTGGGGCAGGAAATATTGATTTCCAAAATATCTACATCAGTGCGCGTATCAAAGGCAGTCGCATTGGATACATATTCTTCAATAGAAAAGCCGGAGATATTGGCAATTTTCACGCCGCTGTATACCTTAGCCAGCTTAGGCAGTTCTTCTTCAATCACTTTATCTGCTCCTGGATTCTGCAGCCCAATGGCATTTAGAATTCCTTCCCTGCACTCCGCAATTCGAGGCGTTTCATTGCCAAACCGTGCTTCCTTAGTAGTTCCCTTTAAAGCAATTGCGCCCAGCTGATTGATATCATAAAAGCGGGCCATCTCATAGCCGAATCCAAAGGTACCGCTGGCCGGAATAATCGGATTTTTTAACGTTATATTTCCTAACGAAACAGAAAGGTCTTTTTGCTCCATTACAATTGCACTTCCTCACTTTTAAATACCGGGCCGTCTACGCACACTCTTTTGCTGCCTGTCAGGGTATGACAGCTGCAGCCCATACAGGCGCCGAATCCGCAGCCCATATGCTCCTCAAAGGAGAGCTGTCCCGAAAATCTCTGTCCCCTGGAATTTGTCCGGTTATAGACTGCCTTCAGCATAGGCTTTGGTCCGCAGCAGAAATAGTAGTCATAATCTATACTGCACAGACCGTCTGTAACAAAGCCCTTGATTCCAAGACTGCCGTCGGCTGTGGTTACCGTAACCTCCAGCCCCAATTCCCGAAATCGTTCAATATAGAAAGACTCTTCTTTGGTATTAAATCCCAGTACAACCTGTGGTTTCATGCCGGCTTTTACCATAGTCCGGGCAAGTCCGTACATGGGGGGGACGCCTACGCCGCCTCCAATCACGACAGACTGTCTGTCCCGGGCGGCCTCCAACTGAAAGCCGTTTCCCAGACCGGTCAGAATATCCAACTCTGTCCCCGCGGAAAGGGTAGACATGAAACGGGTTCCTTTGCCCACTACTTTATATATGATGGTAAACTGATCCTCTTCCCAGCTGCACAGGCTGATGGGCCTGCGCAGATAAAAGCCGTCCAGCTGTATATTTATAAACTGACCTGGCGCGGTAATGAAGGAGGTGTTTCCCTGAAGTGTCATTTCGTAGATAGAGCTGGCCAGCAGGCGATTGGCCCATATTGTATACTTTTTATTTTCCATAGAGTTCTCCTCAGCTGTCTATAGTAGAAACACCAATGGTGATTTCTTCCAACACTTCCAGGAGTACCTCCAGGGTATCTAGAGAGGTGAAGGTCGTTACATTGTTTTCTACTGCGAAGCGTCTGATCAAGAAGCCGTCATTTCTGTGACCGGCACCGCTGCTTTCACTTAAGGTATTAATAACATAGGTGACATGGCCGCATTTCAAAGAATCCAGGATTTCATCACTGCCTTCGCTGAGCTTCTTTCTGACCTTGGCGCGTACTCCGTTTTTCTCCAGAAATTTTGCAGTGCCGGAAGTAGCCTCAATATTAAAGCCCAAATTGGCCAGCCTCTGTATCAGCGGAAGTGCCCGGGGCTTGTCGCTGTCGGCAATGGTGACAAAAGCGGTTCCGTAGTTGGCGACTTTCATATTCGCTGCCTGCAGGGCCTTGTGGACAGCACGGGTAAAGCGGTCGTCATAGCCAATGGCCTCTCCTGTGGATTTCATCTCAGGAGACAGATAGGCATCTACGCCCCGTATCTTTGAGAAAGAAAATACAGGCGCCTTCACGTACCACCGCTTTTTTTCTGTGTGGATTCCGGTACCGTAGCCCTGCTGCTTCAGGGATTGGCCCAGGGCAACTTTGGTAGAAATATTTGCAATATTTACACCGGTTACCTTGGAAAGAAAAGGAACAGTACGGGAGGAACGGGGGTTTACCTCTATTACATAGACGTTATTTTTATCGTCCAGTATAAACTGGATATTAAAAGGTCCTTTGATTCCAATGCCCCGCCCCAGCTTGATGGTGTAATCTATAATAGTGTCCCGAGCCTGCTGATTAATAGAGAAGGGAGGGTACACGCTGATGGAGTCGCCGGAGTGGACGCCCGTTTTTTCCACATGCTGCATGATTCCGGGAATATATACGTCTTCTCCGTCACAGACTGCGTCTACCTCTAACTCTTTTCCCAGCAGATACTTGTCTACCAGCACCGGCTGGTCTTCGCTTACCAGCACCGCGTTGCTCAGATAACGGCGGAGAGCATCGTCGTTGTGTACAATATGCATAGCCCGGCCGCCCAGTACATAGGAGGGCCGTACCAGCACAGGATACCCCACTTCGTTTGCGGCTTTAATTCCGTCCTCGATTTTGGTTACAGCCCGGCCTGTAGGCTGAGGAATGTGAAGGGACTTCATTGTTTTCTCAAAGCTATCCCGGTTTTCAGCCCGTTCAATGGCGGCTACGTCTGTTCCAATAATCGGAGAGCCCAGTTTATCCAGACTTCCTGCCAGATTGATAGCGGTCTGTCCTCCCAGGGATACAATGACACCGTAGGGCTTTTCATATTCAATGATGTTCATCACATCTTCTACGCACAGAGGCTCAAAGTAAAGCTTATCGCTGATAGAATAGTCTGTGGAAACAGTTTCCGGATTGTTATTTATAATAATAGCCTCATAACCGGCCTCCTTCAGAGCCCAGATGGCATGGACAGTAGAATAGTCAAATTCTACTCCCTGGCCAATGCGAATAGGTCCGGCGCCCAGTACAATTACTTTTTTGTTGGGCGTTACGATGGATTCGTTCTCACTTTCATAAGTTGAATAGAAATAAGGCACATAGGAATCAAATTCACTGGCACAGGTATCAATCATTTTATATACGGGCATAATGCTGTTCTGGCGGCGGAGCTGGAACAGCTCCAGCTCATTCATCTTCCAGCACAGGCCGATGTATTTATCAGAAAATCCCATTCTCTTAGCTTTTTTTAGAACTTCCAGGTCGCCGGGGTTTTCTTTGAGTACCTTCTCATAATCTACAATGTTCTTGAGTTTGTTGATAAAGAACATGTCAATTTTAGTCATAGAGCAGATTACCATAGGCTTGATTCCCCGGCGAAGCAGCTCCGCAATGGCGTAGAGTCGTTCATCCGTAGGATTTTTAATGTTGTCAAAAAGCTGCTCTGTGGTATAGGTGTCAAATTTTTTCAGCCATATATGAGTTACGCCAGATTCCAGACTTCGCACAGCTTTCAAAAGGCTTTCCTCCAGTGTGCGGCCTATGGACATAACCTCTCCGGTAGCTTTCATCTGTGTAGAAAGCAGACGGGAGGCGGTGTCAAATTTATCAAAGGGAAATCTCGCTATTTTTGAGACAACATAGTCCAGTGTAGGCTCAAAGCTGGCAGGCGTGTTGGCAATTTGTATTTCATCCAGCCGCAGGCCAACGGAAATTAAGGCGCTGACTCTGGCAATAGGATATCCGCTGGCTTTAGAGGCCAGAGCAGAGGATCTGGATACCCGGGGGTTTACTTCTATTACATAATATTTTGAAGAATAGGGATCCAGAGCAAACTGCACATTGCAGCCTCCTTCAATTTTAAGCTCCCGGATCAACCGCAGCGCAGCATCCCGAAGCATATGGTATTCTCGGTTGGTCAGAGTCTGAGAGGGGCAGACTACAATAGAATCTCCTGTATGTACGCCTACCG
>CABQMV010000092.1 GCA_902465325.1 uncultured Oscillospiraceae bacterium | reverse complement strand
TGTTTTATAAAGGAGAAATGCTTTTATGGGAATGGGGCTTTCTGCATATTTATAAAGAGGGTATTCTGTTTGCCGCAAAGATGGCTTTGCGGATTCTTGTATTAGTAGCCGGCGCTTCTCTGCTGACTTTTACGACCTCTTCCATTGCGTTAACAGACGGCTTGGAACGACTGATGTCGCCTTTGGAGCGAATCCGTTTTCCTGCCCACGACATTGCTATGATGATGAGTATTGCGCTGCGGTTTATTCCTACCTTTTCGGAAGAAACGGACAGGATTATGAAGGCGCAGTCTTCTCGGGGAGCAGATTTTGATACAGGAAATCTGCTCAGCAAAATGAAGAGCTTTATTCCTGTTATTATCCCTTTGATTATTAGTGCTTTCCGGCGTGCGGAGGACCTGGCGGTAGCTATGGAGTCAAGATGCTATCGGGGCGGGAAAGGAAGAACCCGGTTTCGGGTACTGAAATTTTCATGGAATGATCTGGTGATTTCTGCGGCGGTCATAGGGCTGCTTGCGGGGATTCTTTTATGCAAACTTTAATCGTTCTGAAAGCAGGCGCTTTTTTCTGAAGCTCCGTTTTTGGCCAGGATGGGGATGCTTTAGCTGAGATTTTCATTTGGTTCGCTGATTTTTATTTTGAATCATGGTATAATACATACTGTAAACTTTAAAATAAATAAAAAGCGGTGACTGGTATGAAGAAACTCTTACTCCTTTTTACAACTATAATATTGATTTTTACTTTTCTTGGCAGTGTATTGCCGGCGGCTGCGGAGGAAAATAAGAGTAGCTCTGCAGAGGAGCAGATTCCTTCGTCCGAGGCCAATGCCACCCCGTTGAAAAATGCGGACGGAGAGGAGATTGCCTTTGAAGTAGGGGAATCCAGTTCGGGCAATTCGACGGGGGGAATTGTGTTCATGATTGGTATTTTTGGTATCTGTCTGCTGCTCTGTGCAGATGGCCTCTATTCGTTTATCAAAAAGTCAAAAAAACGTCGGGCTGAAATGTTTGAGAGTGTAGACAGAGAGTAGGAGGCGTTTTTTTGTGCGGCTGATTTCTCCGGCCCAGATAAGGGCCATCGATGCTTACTGTAATGAGAAGGGAGGCCTGTCTCTGTCTCTTTTAATGGAACGGGCAGGCTCTGCTTTCTTTACGGAGATTGTAAAAAAGGTATTTCATGTGAGGGGAAAATGCTTTTTTGTTTTATGCGGGAAAGGAAACAACGGAGGAGACGGAAAAGCTGCAGCCGGTCTGCTGAAGCAGGCAGGTGCCCAGGTCAGTGTGTTTGATGTACCGTCAGAGGAGGCTGCAAATTTAGATTTTGGGCGCTGTGACTACGTTTTGGATTGTATTTTTGGAATTGGCTTTCATGGCAGGCTGCCGGAACAGATTGCCTGTGTTACCAGGGCGGTGAATCAATCCGGGAAAAAGGTCTTTTCGGCAGATATTCCTACCGGAGTAAATGGCATGAACGGCTGCTGTGACCCGGATTGTATCAAAGCCTTCTGTACGGTTGCCTTTTGCGGTGCAAAGCCGGGACACGCGGTTTATCCCGGCAGAGAGTACTGCGGAAGACTTGTGGTTAAAGACCTGGGGATTTCCCAGGAAATAATAGATAAAATGGCCTCTCCTTTCTGTGCTTTTTTTTCGGCGGATGAGAAGAGAACTCTGCTGGATTTTTTGTTTCCGAAGCGAGAGCCGGACACCCATAAGGGGAGCTTTGGCCGGGTGGGTATTCTGGCGGGCTCTCCCGGTATGTGCGGGGCGGCGGCGTTGGCTGCGGAGGCGGCCCTGCGGACAGGGGCGGGACTGGTATACAGCCTGGTGCCCCAGGCGCTGTTACATACAATAGAGTGCATGCTCAGAGAAAATGTAAAGCTTCCGGTAGAGGATTTTACCGTGCCGTCCTTGGACACGGTGGTAAATCATATAAGCAATATGAATGCAGTGGCGATCGGTCCGGGAATGGGCCGGAGGGCAGAGGTGCAGACCTTTATAAGGGCGCTGGTAGATAGACTGGCAGAGGAATATGAGGGAAGTGTTTTAATAGATGCCGATGGGCTTACTGCATTTCAGGGACAAAAGTCATATTTGTCTGCACTGCTGAAAAAGAATGATTTTGGAAGGCGCGTGTTGATTACTCCCCATCCGGCAGAGCTCTCCCGAATAACAGGGGAATCGGTTTCGTCTATCTGCAGTGAGAGGATTCAGTATGCAGTAAAGACAGCGCAGGAATTGGGCTGTACGGTGCTTCTAAAAGGGGCCTCTACGGTTACAGCGTCGGCAGAGGGTGTTTATACAGTGAATGGAAGCGGAAATCCAGGAATGGCTACCGCCGGGAGCGGCGATGTACTGACAGGGATATGTACAGCCCTTCTTGTCCGAATGACATGCTATGATGCCGGCCGCTACGGTGCCTTTTACCATGGGGTCTTGGGAGATCGGGCTGCGCTGGTACATGGAGAATACGGTATGACAGCAGGAGATTTAATGAGATGAACAATCAGAGCAGAGCTTGGGCAGAAATTAATTTAGATGCAATTGCTCATAATGTACAGGAGATCAGAAGAATTACCAGTTCCCATGCGGAGGTAATGGGCGTTGTAAAGGCAGATGCCTACGGTCACGGTGTCAGAGAAGTTGCTAATACTTTATTGGCAAACGGTGTCACCAGGTTGGCGGTGTCTATGGTGGATGAGGCCATTGAGCTCCGTCAGGACGGTATACGGGTACCTCTGCTGGTATTGGGCTATACAGACCCGTGCCGGGCAGATGATATTATCGACTACGATATTACTCAAACTGTTTTTACGCATGAGCTGGCAAGAGCGCTTTCAGAAAGGGCGGAGCAGCGCTTGGCAAGGGTAAAGGTTCATGTAAAAATTGATACAGGGATGGGACGGGTAGGTTTTTTGCCCGGATACAGTGCTGTGAAGGATGTAGTAGAAATCAGTAAACTGCCGGGACTTGTAATTGAGGGAATGTTTACGCACTTTGCGGTGGCGGACGAGACGGGCCAGCAGGATGCCTATACGCTTCGGCAGTTTGAGCTTTTCAATAATATTTCAACAGAGCTTTCCCGAGTAGGAATTCATATTCCGGTAAGACATGTAGCCAACAGTGCCGCTATTATACGATTTCCCCAAATGCATTTGGATTTGGTAAGAGCAGGCATTATTTTGTATGGTCTGCACCCGTCTGCTGCTACAGATACGGGGGCAATAGACCTTTGGCCGGCTATGAGTTTGAAGGCACGGGTTACCAACTTAAAGGAACTGGAGGCCGGTTCGTCTGTTAGCTACGGAAGAACCTTTCAGACCAAGGCCCGCAGCAGAATTGCCACGGTTTCCATTGGCTATGCGGACGGCTATCTGCGGGCCTTCAGTAATCGGGCCTGTGTAGGGATTAACGGAGAACGCTGTCCGGTCAGAGGACGGGTTTGTATGGACCAGTTAATGGCGGATGTAAGCTGTATGAAAGGGCCCGTGTCCGTAGGAGATACTGTAGAGCTGTTTGGCGGAGAAATATCGGTTAACGAGCTGGCAGTATTGGCGGACACCATTAACTATGAGCTTGTTTGTCTAATTGGGAAAAGGGTGCCCCGTGTGTATTATAAAGAAGGACAGGTGTGCAATGTGTTGAATTTTATTGTGAAAGAAGCTTTATGAGCAGCCTTGTTTTTGAAAATATAGGACAAATCGATCTGCGGGCTGTTTTTAACTGCGGACAGTGCTTTCGCTGGACAGAAGAAGCGAATGGTATATACAGCGGCGTGGCGGGAGGCAGATTTGTACGGGTTCGTGCTGAAGACGGAGTCCTTTGGATTGACGGTGCCAGACAGGAGGACCGGGCATTCTGGTATACTTATTTTGATTTGGACCGGGATTATGAGGCGATTAAACAGCAGCTGACCGGTATTGACCGTTTTTTGGACTGCGCCATTGCCTTTGGCGGGGGTCTCAGAATCCTGAATCAGGAATTTTTTGAAACAGTTATTTCTTTTATTCTTTCTGCCAACAACAACATTCCCAGGATCCGGGGATGTGTGGAACAGGCCGCTGTATATTACGGCCGTGATTTAGGAGGTCACTTTGCTTTCCCAGACTGCAGGCAGCTGTGTTCCGCCACAGAGGAGGAGCTGAGCGAAAGACTGCATGCGGGCTACCGCTGCCGGTACATTGTACATACCTGCCGGCAATTGAGGGAAAATCCTGTTACTGTGAAAGCACTGCAGGCGATGAGTCTTCAGGGGGCCCGCCGGGCACTGTGCTCCTACATGGGCGTAGGAAACAAGGTTGCCGACTGCATTTTGCTGTTTACAGGGGCCAGACAGGATGTGTTTCCGGTAGATGTGTGGGTGAAGCGGATCATGGAGGAGCTGTATTTTAAAAGAACGGCTTCTGTGAAAGAAGTCGACGCCTTTGCAGCGGAGCACTTTGGTAAAATGCGCGGTTTTGCTCAGCAGTATCTCTTTTATTATGCCAGAGAACACATGGAGGAACTTCGGAATATGATATAAAGAATGGATTTTATATCGTAAAGGAGCTAGGGCATATGATTACAGCAACATTCAAGTCCAATAATAAAGCCATTCAATTTTTGAGTGTTTTGGAAAGAAATGGTATTCACGGTGAACTGGTGGCGCTTTCCAGGATAGGAAATGAAAATGGATGCAGCTATGGCGTACGGTTTGCAAAGCCGCAGCTGTCAGCGGCAAAGCAGGCTGCCGGCCGTGCAGGGATTATGCCAGAGAAATGGCTGTAAAAACCAGTTGATTTTTTAGAGGGTTCTGGTTATAATAATAACCGAAGAAAGAACTATCCTGGGGTGTACGGTTAAGATCCCATATTTTGAACCTACATCTCATAAACGGGAGTCCTTCTTGCCCATGTGAAACCGGGCCGCGCAATCCTTTGGATTTCTCTGATGAGACAGCGGATGGTTGAGGCATGGCACAGGACGCCCACCTAGCTAAGGCTAGGTGTCAAAATTTGGGGGCGGCATTTTGGGATAGTTATTTTGATATCAAACAGGCGTTATACAGCGCCTGTTTTTTTATCTCAGTATTTATTTTTTAGGAGAAAGGGCAAATGGCTCTGTCATTGCGAAAGAAAGTTTCATATGCTATAATATATTAGGAAATTTGTGGGAAGGAAATACCTTATGAAATTGATGAACTGTGCAAGACAAATTGCCGCCCGAGATCCGGCTGCCAGAAGTACATTTGAAGTATTTATGCTGTATCCGGGGTTTCACGCTATGGTATATCACAAATTGGCCGCGTTTTTTTTCAGACATAGGTGGTTTTTTATTGCCCGATGGATTTCTCAGATCTGCAACCGGAGAACAGGGATTGAAATACATCCGGGGGCTCATATCGGAGAAGGACTGTTTATTGACCATGGCCATGGGGTTGTAATAGGAGAGACAGCAGAAATCGGCGACAACTGCACGATTTATCATCAGGTGACATTAGGCGGTACTGGGCACGAAAAGCATTCTAAGCGGCATCCCACCATTGGAAATAATGTATTAATCGGAGCGGGTGCAAAAATATTGGGACCTGTTACAATAGGGGACAATGCTATGATCGGAGCAGGCTCTATTGTGCTGACGGATGTGCCTGCCAATTCTACTTTTACTGGAATTAAAGCGCGGCTTGTAAAACAGGACGGGCAGCGGGTCGTCGCGCCTTCTGTGGAGCTAGAACACAATACAGGCCCAGATCCCTTTGAGGAGGAGATTGGCAAGCTGAGAGCTATGATGGCAAAAGACGAGGCCTATGTAAACAAGCTGGTAAAATGTATGCAGGAGCAGGACTCGAAATCTGAGTCGTGAATTCTGATTGAAGGAAATGAACAGGATGGTTGACACAGATTATAGGAATTTGACAGACGCACAGCTTTCTCTGCTTGCCAGGGAGGGGGACATGACGGCCTGCGAATTTCTGCTGGAGAAATACAAATATTTGGTAAGGCAGGTGACTGCGCCGTATTTTCTTGTAGGAGGAGATCGGGAGGATTTGCTCCAAGAGGGTATGATCGGCTTGAATAACGCCATACACAGCTTCCGCCAGGAAAAAAATGTTTCTTTTTCTGTGTTTGCTGAGTTTTGCATTAAGCGAAATGTGATTTCAGCTGTAAGGGCGGCTACCAGACAGAAACATCAGCCCTTGAATTCCTATGTGTCTATTTTTTCTGGCGGAGGACAGGCCTCTGAGGAACAGGCAGGCCTATTGGCTGATGTTATGCCGGCAAGCCCCGACCCGGAGAAGCTTATTATTGAAGAAGAGAGTCATCAGCTTTTAGAAGACAGCCTCAGAGAGTGTCTCAGTAAAATGGAATTTAAAGTACTGAGTTTGTTTATGGAAGGGCAGTCCTACAGCCATATCGCGGCGGCCTTGGGAAAAGATATTAAATCCGTAGACAATGCACTGCAGAGGATCAAGAAAAAAATCAGAGAGGCGGGTTTTTTATGAGCAGATCCGCTAATCAGCACATGAAGCTTTTTTACATTGTGGATTATCTGACACAGCAATCCAATTATGAGCATCCGGTTCGTACGGCGGATATTATAGAGATGCTGGCGCGGAATAATATTAAAGCGGAGCGAAAGACGATTTATCACGACATCCAGGCGCTGGTTGAATACGGTTTTGATATTGTTTACAAAAAGAAAAGTCCCAGCGGCTTCTATATGGCCTCAGGGGTTTTCCAGATTCCAGAATTAAAATTTTTGGTGGATGCGGTGCAGGCCAGCAAATTTATAACAGCCAGAAAGTCCCAGGAGCTTATTGAAAAGCTGAGCCGCTTTGTCAGTATTTACGATGCAGGACAGTTCAAGAGACAGGTCTATATTGCTGACAGAGTAAAGTCTTTTAATGAGACAGTATACATTGGAATTGATCAGCTGCATGAGGCGATTTCCAGTAAGGTGAAAATTACTTTCTTATACTGTGAATGGACCCTGTCTAAGGAATTGCGCTCCAGGCATGGCAGTTATCGGTATACGGTCAGTCCCTATGCCATGATTTGGGATGATGAGAATTATTATATGATTGGCTATGATCACGATGCGGAGAAAATCAAACATTTCCGTGTGGATAAAATGCTGGAGATTCATATAACGGAAGAGACACGGTGTGACGATAAAATTTTTGAAGAAATTAATCTGGCTACATATTCCCGGCAGACATTCGGAATGTTCGGAGGCAGAAGTGAAAAGGTTACGCTGTCTTGTAAAAATCAGTTGGTAGGTGTCATACTGGACCGATTTGGCAAAGAGGTTATTCTGATAAAGGAGACAAACTCTATTTTCCGTGTTACGGTGACCGTAACTGTCAGCCCCCAATTTTTTGGATGGCTGACTTCCTTTGGCGGGGATATCCACATCACTGGCCCCACCAATACGGTGGAGGAATACAAGGCTTTTTTAAAGAAGGTACTGGGCAGTTTACTGTAAAGGGTTTTCCTTGGTTTCGGGGCTTGTTTTTCAATTGCCAGTATGTTACAATAATCCAACCGGTATATTTATCGGAGTTTTTCCTTGTCCTGCACGAAATAATGCAGGATCGTTTAGTCCAAAAGGAGGTGAAAGCATGAACAGCTACGAGGTAATGTTTATAGTTGACCCGGAGTTGGGTGAAGAGACTGTCACAGCCACTGTTGAGAAGTTTAAGAGCTTAATGGAGGCGAAGGCAACTCTGGATTCATTTGCGGAATGGGGTAAGAGACGTCTGGCCTATCTTATCAATGATAAGAGCGAAGGCTATTACGTTTTGGCAACCATGACAGCAGAGCCCGATTTCCCGGCTGAGCTTGAGAGAATTTTCAAGATCACGGACGGCATCATGAGATATCTTGTGTTAAGAAAAGAAGGCTAAGGTGCAATCATGAACAAAGTAATATTAATCGGCAGATTAACAAAAGATCCAGAATTACGGGCAACGGCTTCCAATATATCTGTCTGCAGCTTTACTGTTGCAGTAGACAGACGTTTTAAGACAGAGGGGCAGCCTACTGCGGACTTTATCAATGTAATTGCTTGGAGACAGCAGGCAGAGTTTGTGGCCAAATATTTTAATAAAG
>CABQMV010000091.1 GCA_902465325.1 uncultured Oscillospiraceae bacterium | reverse complement strand
TCCACCAGGGCGGCGTTCCCAAGGAATCCTATGAGGTACCGATTGGGGAGCCCGACATCAAGAAAGCAGGAAGTGACCTGACCATTATTACCATTGGTGTTACCCTGTACAAAGCCCTGGAGGCCGCTCAGATTCTGGAAGAAAAATATGGAATCTCTACCGAGGTCATTGACGCCAGATCACTTGTTCCGTTTAATTACGAAAAGGTTTTGGAATCTGTCAAGAAAACCGGTAAGGTTGTACTGGCCAGCGATGCCTGCCAGAGAGGCTCCTATCTGAACGATATTGCTCAGAATATCAGTGAAATGGCCTTTGACTATCTGGATGCACCTCCGGTAATTGTAGGCGCCAGAAACTGGATCACGCCGGCCTATGAATTTGACGCAGATTTCTTCCCGCAGACCAGCTGGTTCCTGGATGCGATCAATGAAAAAATCATGCCCTTACCCGGTCATACAGCAACGCCCAATGTTAACTTTACTGTTACAGAGCAGCTGCGTAAGGCTAAGAAAGGTGTTTAATTCTGATTGATTACAGTTTACAGGGCAGGCTTTGCCGTCTGCCCTGTTTCTATCTAAGTAAGGAGGACTCCGATGCTCAACAAAAGACAGAAAAGCATGTTAAATTTAATAGAAGACCACGGCGATCTGTCATTACAGGATTTGAGCCAGTTCTTTCCTGATGTTTCGGTTATGACACTGCGGCGGGATCTGATACAGCTAGAACAAAACGGACACGTCCTGCGTACCAGAGGCGGCGTTGTCAGTCTGAAAAAGCTTTCGGAACACCCTCCCATCCCCGGAGAGGAAAACGAATACGGTCTGCGGGCCAGAACGAATATTGCGGCAAAAAATGAAATTGCAAAGAAAGCTCTGCCGCTTATAAAAAAGGGCGGTTCTCTGTATCTGGACGCCGGCAGTACTGTAATGGCACTAGCACGCCTCCTCCCCAACGAACATTTCAATATTATAACCAATGCTACAAATATTGCCCAGGAAATTATTGACCGCACAAAAATATCGGTTGTTATGCTTGGCGGCACGCTAAACCGAAATACCCTTTCAGTCTCCGGTCCCAGCGCCATTGCGTCTCTGGACAGAATCAATATAGAAATGGCATTTATGTCCGCCTCTGCCTTTACGCTGGATACAGGGTTTACCGTTTCCAATATATATGAGGCGGAATTAAAACGAAAGGTTATCAGCAAGGCGAAAAAAAGTGTTCTGCTGATGGACACAAGTAAGATCGGTATTGATCTCATGTACACGCTGGCAAATCTGGAGGATATCAATATGCTGATCACAGAAGCAGAGACATTACCCAAGGAAATCACCCTTCAGGCCTCTGAAAAAAAGACGGAAATCCTTTAAAATAACAGGCGAATAAAATTCTGTATTTTACCAATACTATCTCTATAAATTTTATGGAGGTTGATTTGTTATGTATGATAAAAACAGAATAATTTCAATGTTTATGATTCTTACTCTACTGCTGTTTACCTGGACACTGGGCATTCATGCTGATGAAATGCCGCAGCAGGGCGTTATGTACAGCGGTCCCGGATCAAACTATTCTGTTGTAGAAACAGTAGACGGACAAGCCGATTTACAGGTATATGGGGAAGTTGACAATTGGTACATTGTATACAACACGGATACTGGAAAAGTAGGTTGCATGGAGAAAACCGGAGTCTCTACAGACACGGTTGCCGTCTCTGATTCTATGGGGGAAAGCATCTTTACCCTGACCAACCAGGCCAGAGAAAGCGCAGGATTGAACGCACTGACCTATGACAAGGAGCTTTGCGGCGCCGCCTATACAAAGGCAGTGGATATGGTGCAGAACAACTATTTTTCTCATCATTCCGAAGTGCTGGGCAGTCCTTTTGAAATGCTGAAGAGCTGTGGCCTGGTATTTGACAAGGCTGCAGAAAATCTGGCGGGCAATACCACAGCAGAAGGCGCTTTTTACTCCTGGATGAACACAGAAGCCCAAAAAGCAAACATTCTCAGCGAAAACTACACCAGAACAGGAATCGGCGTCTATAACAGCCCTATATACGGTCAGGTATTTGTACAGCTTTTTGCCAATTGACCACTTTTCTAACGGAACCGAGGCGGATCTTTTAAGAAAAAAAGCTCCGTCTCGATTTCACTTGCCCAGAGAGCCTGAAAACGGAGCCCCAGTCCGCGCTTAGTATCCAAGACCCCATATTTTCCATCTCCCACAATGGGATGCCCCAAATAGGCCAAATGCGCTCTTATTTGATGAGTGCGCCCCGTATACAGTCTGACTCTCAGATAAGATACATTATTCTCACTGTCATAGCGCTCCACCCGATAACCAGTGCGTATGGGGCGGGCGCCCGTCCTCTTCTCACCATATATATACACTCTGCTTTTCTTATTATCCTTAAAAAGCCACGCAGCTTCAATGGCCTCTTGTTCCGGCATTTTTCCCTGTACGATACAGCTGTAATATTTTTGTACCTGCCCCTCTCGAAAACGGCGCAGCCATTGCGCTTCTGTCTCACTGTTTTTAGCAAATACAACGATTCCGCCGGTATTTCTGTCGATCCGATGGCACAGCTTACAGTTCTCTCCAAAGTCCGCCCGGATTTCCTCTAATAAACTGCACTCCAGATTTCCATCAGACTGCACAGGAATTCCCTGTTCCTTTGAAACCACAAGCAGATCGCTGTTTTCATAAATCACGCGATAATGTCTTGCAAGTTTCACATATACCGAAACCCTGTCGTTACAAAACAGCAGAATATTTTCTCCTGTCCGATTTCCATTTACACGGATATCCTTTTTTCTCAAAAGTTTAAAAAGAAGATCTCTCCCAACCTCCGGATATCTCTCCCGGATAACTCTGTCCAGCCTCCGTCCATTTTCTTTTTCCGATACTGTGAACGTTACCATGCAGGTCTCACCTTCTCCGCCAAAAAAGGCCGCTCATATAAGAGCGGCCTTTTTATATCATTCTTTCACTAAATTTCCTTAGGAAACGCTGTCATCAGACTCGTAACCCTTTGCCCACCAGTCTTTAATCATATCAAGAAAATCAGGCTCAAACTCTGCCCATTTTGCAACAGCCGCCTCATACGCAATTACATAGTACTGTCTGGAATGCATTAACAGATAGAACTGACCCTGCCAATCTACGCCATCCTCTGTAAAAGTATATGTAGCCGAAAAGAACTGGTAACCATTATATACAATAGAAAGCGGCTCCGCATTGGTAATTTTAAAATTCTCCCTTACACCCATTCTTGTATTAAAATACAACTCACACTCGGGATCGGTAACCAGCTTATAAGTAGCCTGAAGCGAACTTGTCATAGGAATCAAATCATGTTCCTTCTGCTTATATACGGAATATCTACCGGAAGTAGGATCAGAATTCTTGGTTAAACGAACAACCAAAGCTTCCTTTTCGTTGGTATACTTGCCGTCTTCCTCACCTGTCAGTGTCCAGCCTTCTTTGAATCCTTGATCAAAATAGTAAACCCAATTCTCATACTGCTTAGGAAGGCGGGAATTGATTACTTCCTCCTCCTTGCAGCCAAAAAAGCTGAAAACCATAATGCCCGCAAGACATCCTGTTATGACTGCTTTTAAAACTTTCTTAATATGCACAAAATATCCCTCCAAAACGAATTTTAAATGCTTTATCTTGCTGTATATATGCTAAAAAATTTCCTTCTACAAGTCAAGCAAAATCAAAACAACTTTGTATTAACAAATTGTAAAAAAACGGTTGGCTCCCCGCTGCTGAAAAGGACAACCTGATGCATAGCCCTTGTCACAGCTGTATACAATAGGTTCCTGTCATTCTCTCTTTCATAGCGGGTTTTATTCACGTCCCAGACCGCCACAGCATCGAACTCCAGCCCCTTTGCCATATATATGGGCAACACTTTTAAATTAGTACTGTTTATATAGGAAAGCGGCAGCCGGAGACTGCTTCTGACCAGCTGAGCTTCCTCCTGTGACTTACACAGCACCGCAATATTTTCATAGCCTTTAGATACCATCTCCTGAATATATTCAGAAACAGCCTGGCCCATATGCTTCGGATCTACAATCCGCACCTGCGGCGCTTCTCCCTGCCGGACACACAGCGCTTCCTTCTGAGCACTGTCTCTGCCCATAATCTTCAGAGCAAAATCCATGATCTGGGCAGTGGAGCGATAGTTCGTGTTTAAAGAGTATTCCCGGTAAGGCTTTTTTGTAAGAATGCGCTGGATATCCTCCCGATAATTGCCGCTGTTTTCAAAAACCAGCTGATCCCGGTCCCCTACAAACAGCATATTGCAGCCCCTGTATCTCCGATTCAGAATTTCCAGAAAAACAGGCGTAAAATCCTGGGCCTCATCTGCAATCAAGTAAAACACAGAGTATTCTGTTTCTATCCCCTTCAGCAAAATTTTAAGCAGGGCTATGGCACAGCCGTCCTCCCAGGTAAAAGAAGCGGGCTCCTCCTGGGCACTGAACATCATCCGGTACAGCTCAGACAGATAGAGACTCTTCATCATAGCATCCACAAGACCGTATACATATTCCTTCATCTCATAAGAGGTATACTTTTTCTTTTCACAAATGTAGCGTGACACACGGTCCGCCCTCTTCAGAAGCGGGGTCCCTTTCATTTCTTCATAGAACAGACGTCCGATTTCCTCAGCCGACATACACAGAGTACCGTCGTCCAAAATTAAATCCGACGGAATAAAAATACTTTCCTCTAGTTCCTTTGCATAACGAAGAATCCGAAGGCGGAAGGCCTCCGTGCTCTTATCCTCCACATCCGGCCGCGCGCCTTTCATAAACAGCTCATTAGTGGCGGCACGGTCCAGATATTTCACATCGTCTTCCCCATTCAGGCAAGAAGCTACAATATCCTCTGCCAATACGGTCTCTACGTTTTCTTCTCCTAAGTCTGGCAGAACAGAAGAAATATATTCTGCAAACACAGGATTGGGGGATATCACTGCAATTTTTTGAGTTTTCAGCCGCTCACGAAAGCAGTACAGTACATAGGCAGCTTTGTGCAGCGCCACTGAAGATTTTCCGCTGCCCGGACAGCCCTGTATGACGGATACTCCCTCAATATAGTCCCGGATAATCCGGTGCTGTTCCTTCTGTATGGTCTGGAGGATCGTTTTCATATGAGACTCGCTTTTTTGACTGAGCACTTCCGTTAACAGCTCATCATCCGAGGGCATAGTAATATCGGAGAAGCTCTTTAATTCCCCTTTTTTGAAAACATACCTTCTCTTCAGCAGCAGTTCTCCGTTTACCTGCCCGCCGGGCGCCTTATAAAAGGCCGGTCCCGGTTCATACTCATAATATAAAGAAGCAACTGGTGCCCGCCAGTCATAAATAACAATCCGTCCGTCCAAGGGATCTGCTACCGTATGAATCCCTATATAGTATTTTTCCCGGCTCTCGCCTTCTTCACAAAAATCAAAACGGGCAAAGTACGGTTCCTGTTGCTGCTTACTCAGCCTGGCCAAATCATTTAATGTATTTTCGTACGTCTTTGTATCCAGGAATTCATTTTCCAGCAGATCCCGTCTTTCATCCTCCTTCAATTCATAGAAGTAATCAATAAAATATTTACGCTCTTCCAGAATACTTTCCCGTTTTTCCTTCAGCCGGGAAAGTTCCTTCTCTGTGCATCTGCTTACAGCAGCCTTTGCCTCCAAAGCATACTGCTGTTCCTCCTCTATGGTATTTCTATCGTATTCCACGTTATCCCCCGCCTCAGGTTCTGTACGAACCATTGATCTTAACATAATCATATGAAAAGTCGCATGTCCACATGCGTTCACATGCACTGCCGTCATGGAAGTCCACCGTGACCGTCACCTCACTGCGCCTCAGTACCGCTAAAGCAGCCCCCTCGTCAAAATCCACTGCACAGCCGGCCTTACAGGTTAAAATATCGCCGATCCATACATCAACCTTATTGGGATCAAATTCCACCCCTGCATATCCCGCAGCAGTAATAATTCTTCCCCAATTGGCATCCTGTCCAAACACAGCAGTTTTTACCAGCGGAGACTTGGCAATGGCGCAGGCAATTTGATAGGCCCTGTCTTTATCCAAACAGTTTACCACCTGAACCTCCAGCAGCTTTGTAGCACCTTCTCCGTCCTTCGCCAGCATCCGGGCAAGCTGTTCACATACAACATGAAGCATCCCTGTAAAAAGTTGGCAGGCACTGCTTTCACGGCAGTCTATTTTCTGATTGCCCGCCATACCGTTTGCCAGCAAGACTGTCATATCGCATACAGAAGTATCGCCGTCTACAGAAACCCGATTATATGTACTGTCCGCTACCTTACGCAAGGCCTCTTGCAAAATTTCTGCGGAAACATCTGCATCCGTTGTAATAACAGAAATCATTGTACCCATGTTAGGGTGAATCATGCCGGAGCCCTTCGCCATACCGCCTATGGTAACCGTCTTCCCCTCTAACTGAAAACAGACAGCATACTCCTTTTTTACGGTATCTGTTGTCATAATTGCTTCTTCAGCACAGGTACCGCCCTCCGAAGACAACTGTGCCTTAGCCAGATCCAAGCCTCGTACAGCTGCCTTCCAGTCCAATACCCGTCCAATTACGCCGGTAGAATTGATCAGAATACGGGACGGATCTGTCCCCAGAATTTCCGCAGCATGCCTGACAACCTGCCGGGCGGCCTCTTCACCGGCTTCTCCAACACAGGCATTGGCACAGCCGCTGTTTACAACCACAGCATCTGCCGACCGGTTTTTTCCCAGCTGCTCCATAGTAAGCTGCAAGGAATGCCCCTTTACTACATTACGGGTAAAAATACCGGCGGCGGCAGCGGTTCTTTCACTTACAACCAGAGCCAGATCCTTTTTCTTCCCGTCCTTAATCCCACAGGCAACACCGGCCGCCCGATATCCTGCTGCAGAGGTAACGCCTCCGTTCTCAATTACTTTATACTGCAAAGTGAACCCTTCCTTCTTTCATCGTTACACAAATTCTGTCTCCAGACTGAATTTCCTCTTTCAAATACATATCCGCCAATTCATCCTCTATACATTTCTGTATCAGACGCCTCAACGGCCTGGCCCCATACTTTTCATCAAATCCTTCTTTACTCAGATAGGAAACCACTTCATGGCCGATCTCAATGGCAAGCCCCTTTTCTCTGCACTGAGAAACAATTTCCTCCAGCATAAGTCCCGTTATCCGGTTCATGCTCTCCGGGTCCAGACTGTTGAATACAATAATGTCATCAATTCTGTTCAGAAATTCCGGTCTGAAAATCTGTTTCAAAGCCTCCCGGGCCGCATCCTCATCTGCCCTTGACTGGTCGGCGGCAAACCCGATAGAAGAATTTTTAAGGGAAGTCCCTGCGTTGGAGGTCATAATAATTACCGTATTTTCAAAATTAACCGTTCTTCCTTGACTGTCTGTCAGTCTTCCGTCATCCAATATCTGCAGTAGCATATTAAACACATCTTCATGAGCCTTTTCAATTTCATCCAGCAAAATAACAGAATAAGGCCTTCTTCTGATTTTTTCAGTCAGCTGTCCTGCTTCGTCGTACCCGATATAGCCCGGAGGAGAACCAATCAGCTTAGAAACCGTATGCTTTTCCATATACTCGGACATATCCAGCCTCACAAGAGCATCCTGTGTCCCAAACAGTTCCACCGTCAGCTGCTTAACCAGCTCTGTCTTCCCCACACCAGTTGGCCCCACAAAAATGAAGGAAGACGGTTTAAACCGTTTCCGGAATCCACTTCTGTTCCTCCGGATGGCTTTTGCAACGGCAACGACTGCCTTATCCTGCCCAATAACCTTTTGAGTAAGTCTGCTCTCCAGCTGCAGAAGCCGTTCCGCCTCCTGCTGTGAAACTGTCTGAACCGGTATTCCCGTCCAATTTTCTATTACACCGGCAATATCATCAAATTCCAGACTGACATATTCCTTGCTCTTTAACAGCTCCAGTTCTTTCTCTATACGAACCTGCTCGCTCTTTAACTCAGCAATTTCTTTATATTTATCCAGCTGTGCCGCTTCGTCTTCGGCACCCTCATTTTCTGCACTGGAAAGGGTCTCCTGCCGCTTCGCATTCAAGGCAAGCTCATCTCTGAGCTGGCCAATCTTACAGAGCACCGTATTTTTTAAATTGGCCCGGGAGGAAGCCTCATCAATCACATCAATAGCCTTATCCGGCAAAAAACGGTCTGTTATATACCGTTCTGCCATGCGGA
>CABQMV010000090.1 GCA_902465325.1 uncultured Oscillospiraceae bacterium | reverse complement strand
CCACGGCTAACCCCAACTCTATGGGCAATTCTGTAGAATATGCCAATCAGGTGGCCAATCAGACACAGTCCTATTATGAATCCGATAAACGCTATCATTATGTTGTAGAAAATGCAAATATGCGTTTGATCCACGGCTTGACCAGAAAAGGTGAAAAGAACCTCCGGGAGTTTAGCAATAAAGAGGGCGGCGTGTATTTTACTGATACAATGGATGTATATTTCAAGGAACCCGGCGGAGAAAAGGCATATTTTACAGAGGGCAGAGATGTGAGTGTGCCTGTCAATACGAGACTGGGCCTTTACTATTCTGAAACGCATATACGGAAATCCTCCTTTGCTGGGTATCCTCATTTAATGGATTTGACGTATAATACGCTGCCAAATACGTTACATATCAATTATAAGTTTATCTATAAAGAGGCCTATACTGCGGAGACTTCCTTCGGTGTGGAACTGAAAGTGGACAGCGCTGCTGTTGCAAAGATAGAGATAAAGGATAAAAACGGAGTTCATGACTCTGTTGCAGGTGTGGATCCCCGTTCAGTTGAATATGTGGCCTTTGATATTCAGCGGGCGGGAACGGCCGGACTGATTTATCCGGCGGACTCTCTGTATACTGAAGTATCGGTTGTACAGGAGGACGGATATTATTTGGTGAACAGTGTTATTCAGCTTCCCTCTGCGGTGTCCGGGACGGTATACAATTTGAACCTGCAGATGTATAACGATGTTACCCATAGCTTTGCGGGAATTCAGAAGGCGGCTTATATTGAGCGCAACCCTGTGGAGGTCTCTATTACCGACTCCACGAATTCTAGGGCTTCCTTTGCCGGTTACGACAGCGCTACGGGAATGTACAGAATAACAGAGGAAAATAATTTCTACGATTTCAATTACGGCTATTATGTGGATCCTAATTTTTATATGTACGCAGACCTGAAAATTAAAAATGACGGGCAGGAAAGACCGATCTATATATGGGTCAACAGTAATGTGGGATGTATGGAATGCGCTTCTCTGCTGGATAAGGAGAAGCGACTTTTGGCAGTGCCTATGGAGGTCTGCAAAAATTTTAACGGAGAATATGAAGACCGTATCTATGACCCGGAGGACAAAGCGTATGGGGATACCTTTTTCCCTGTATATCTGACGGCTGGGGAAGAAATAGAGTGTACGGCGGTTCAGTATGTACAGAATTGGGGAAAGTACGCACTTCAGCAGATTTCTTCTATTCAGTTTTTTGCTACCTATTATCACATGTCTACGGGCGCCACGGAGACCACCTGCATTGCGCCTATGGGCGTGTTTGGAAAGGATGGCTATACGCTGCCGGATTTCCGCGGCTGCAGCGGTGAGATATGGGATACTCAGCCCCAGTATTATCATGCGGGGGATACGTATTTTACCTCTATGATTAATATCAATAAGAATAAAAAGACAGTGCTTTCTGAGTATACAGGTTCCCAGATCCTGTCGGCCGGCCCTACCTATGGGGAAATGAAGTATTCCTATATCTGCGATACAGGAGAGTTTCGCTATACCCTTACGCATCTGGAATTTCCTCAAAATGATGAAAGCAGAAATTATTATACCTATGAGCTGGAATTTTTAGAGGATCTGAATTTGGCTCAGGTAAAGGAATATTTTAATATTATGTCTTATCAATTTGAGTCCGCAGGCTTTCGGAGCTATGCTTACCGGGACAGATCCGGCAGAAATGTATCGGGCAGCAACGGAAGCAATGACCAGTACTATGTTCTCAATAAGGAATATTCCTATTTTGCTTTTTATAATTCTGTCAATGGCGGAGTTACCAACTATAGCATTCTTATCAAGGATTTTGATGTTACTGTAGGCGGTGAAAAATGGGACGGCAATTTGGCTGTGAATGTAAAAAATAATTTAAGCGGCGGTGCCCGGATGAATTCCTTTGCCCTTACGCTGGATGCAGAGGATTTGTATTTCAGAAAAGGCGATACCATTCGGATCCATATGATTTTGCTGCCCTATGGTCCTGCCTATTATAACTCCTGCAGCAATGTCCTTCGTGTAGCGGAGGATTCAATTCTGAAGCCAATGCAGGCAACTGCGGCGGTGGGAAACGTGGAGGCCCATCCTTACATGGCGCGTATCCGGGCTGCGGAAAATCAGGCGCAGTTTACTGTAAGGGGCAGCCGAAATCTGAATACGGTTAGAGTCGACGGATTTACCAGCGACAGGAAACCTGTAATAGAAGAGTTTACAGATGGACAATGGGTTCTGTATGACAATTCTGTAGAAAGCTTTGACGGATACGGGGCGCATTACAATGAGGACAATACCTACGGTTTTTCCTTTGTCGTAGATATGGGTGAAGAGGGGGCTGACAGAACCTTCCGGATCCGACAGTAGGAGGGAGGAAAGAGAAACGCGGCTTTGCTTGTCTGTTTTTCTTTATACAGCTTATGAAAAAGCACACAATACAGCTTTGTCCGTATTGTGTGCTTCCTTCTTTTTTATAAAAGAGAATTACAGCTGGATTTCCCGTGCGCCGTCTCCTACCTGACAGATGTAGAACTGAGGCTGTATGCCGGTCTTCTCCTGATAATTTTTACCTACCTCTGCTAAGAAGCGGTCCACAGCGGATTTTTCTACAATGTTGACGGTACAGCCGCCGAAGCCGGCTCCGGTCATTCTTGCTCCTATACAGCCGGGAATCTTCACAGCCTCTTCGTACATGGTGTCTAATTCAAAGCCGGTGACCTCATAGAGGTAGCGGATAGAATCGTTGGCTTCACAGAGAATTTTACCGAAGGCTTCTAGATCGCCGTTTTCCAGTATGGAAACGGCTTTTTTCACTCGGCCGTTTTCATAGATTACGTGCTTTACCCGATTGTAAATAACAGGATCGCTGATGGCAGAGCCGTATTTTTCAAACTCCTCTTCCGTATAGTCGCAGAGATTTTCTGCTTTACGGGGACAGGCAGATTGCAGGATTTTCAGACCCTTATCAACCTCGCTGCGGCGCTCATTGTATTTGGAGGCGCCCAGAGAGTGCTTTTTGCAGGTGTTAGCCAAAATCAAAACATGATCTCCCAGCTCCAGCGGGACGTATTTGTATTCCAATGTGCCGCAGTTTAGAAGCATGGCATGATCCTTTCGCCCCATGGCGGAAGCAAACTGGTCCATAATGCCGCAGTTTACTCCGCAGAATTGATTCTCTGCTTTCTGACCTATCAAAGCCATTTCTACCAGCTTTTCCGGCTGTGAAACAGAGGTGTCTCCTGCCAGTGCAGAGAGGGCTACCGCCGTTACCAGTTCAATAGAGGCAGAGGAGGAAAGTCCGCTGCCGTAGGGAATGATGCCGTCCATGAGCATCTGCGCGCCGGTAAGCGGGAGGCCCTTTTCCATCAGTTCCTTGGCGACTCCTGCCTGGTAATTTCCCCACTTTAGCTGGCGAGCAGCTTCAATATTGTCCAGATCTGCTGTAAAGGCCCCTTCTAAATCAGTAGCTGCCATGGTAAGCTTTCTGTCATGGGTCTGACGTACCGCAATTACGTTGTCCAATGTAAGCGCCGCAGGAAAAACATAGCCTCCGCAGTAATCCACATGTTCTCCTATGAGATTTACCCGTCCGGGCGCCGCAAAAAAACGGAGGTCAGAGGGGTCACCGCCGTACAGAGCGCAGAATTTATCTGCAAGTGAAGTAAGCCGTTCTTTGTTCATACTAAAATCAATGCCTTTCATTAACTAATTATAGATTTATGGTAATTTACCTTGTAATTAACCAAACTATAGTATATAATAAAAAATAAGTAAAGTCTACTGCTTTTACTATGCTACTTGAGAGGATCCTGGGTGGATCTGGGGAAAATCATGACTTATCATATTGGAGATAAAATTGTATATCCTATGCATGGCGCAGGGGTAATTGCCGCTATTGAGGAACAGGAATTTCTGGGGCAGAGGAGACAGTATTATCTGCTGAAGCTGTCCTATGGAAGTATGGGAATTATGGTTCCCGTGGACAATGCAGAGGAGCTGGGAATACGGGATGTTATTGATCAGTCTTGTATTACACAGGTGCTGGCGTATATGAAAAAGCCCTGCGAGGAGTCAAGTGTGAACTGGAATAAGCGGCACAGGGAGAATCTGGACAGGCTGCGCAGCGGAAATATTTTTGAGGCGGCAGAGGTGTTTAAGTCCCTGTATCTGAGAGATCATGACAGAAGTCTTTCTACAGGGGAGAAAAAAATACTGAATAACGCAAAGCAGATTCTTTACAGTGAAATTATGCTGTCCGGCGGCTACGATGCCGAGCAGGTGGACCAAATGGTTAAGGAGGCTTTGGTGGGATGAGTAAAAAGGAGTTTGCCATAAAAGGGCTGTTTGAGGATATGGAAAAGAAAAAGGATCCCGTATACCGTAAGGCGCACAGGGTCCCTTCCTATATGTGGCAGGCTTTTGGCCTTTCCCTGTTAGGCGGTATCTGCGGGGGGCTCATCTTTTTTGCGGTTCGATGGTGGTTTTCTGTTTTTTCGGTACTGTTTTTTCTGTTAAATGGGATTGGCGCATATGCCTTTTGTGATGCTTTTTTAAATAGGGATAAACGAAACAGAAGACAGATTTGGATGATCCTGCTGGCTGATTTTTGCTCCGTTTTTGCAACGCTGACGATGATTTACCTCCTTGTGCCCGATTATGCTTCGGAGAGGGTCAATAAGGGGCACAGTGTAGGGATCGCCTTGTTGAACTATTTTTTTAGTGATACGATTAATATACAGATCTGGGTGATGGGTTTACTGATGACTCTTTTGGGAACCCTGCTGGGCTATCTCCTGTGCCGCAGGTTTTCTGTGCCTTCCGAGAATACAAAAAAAGGAAAGAGAGCAAAATAGATTTATGACTTCTGCTGAATTATCCGAATTGCTGAGAAGGGCTTTTCGGATTTATAAAAAGTATTTTTTGAAAATTATTCTGTTGTCGATACTGATTTATGTTCCTATCTCAGTGATCCAATTAATGCTGCCGGCAGTGGATATGAGCGGAGTTACATCGGAAAATGTATCTTCCTATTCCGGAAAGCTCGTTACCTTGCTGCTGAGCGCTGTGGTTTTGTCTCTTATTTCCGGTATTTTTGATCTGTGTATGATGTATTTTACCGAAAGGGATATGATACAGCAGACGGTTCCGCTGTCTGAAGCGTTTGACTTTTCTCTGAGATGCTTTCCCAAGTACTTAGCCACTAGAATTTTATCGTACTTTCTTGTTTTTGTGCTTTCTATGCTGTGCTTTATTCCGGGAATTATAGCACTTTTCCTTTTTTCTCTGAGCCCATATATAGTGGTTTTCCGAAAGAGCTGGGGCAGAAAGGCTTTGCGGGAGAGTTCTGTTTTAGTAAGGCGAAATGCTTTGGCGGTTATTTTGGTTATAGGGCTGCAATACTTTATTGCGTATGCCATGTCTTTTGCTGTAAATGCGGCAATGGTTCTGTTAAGCGATTCGGGGCTGCCGGATCTGGCTCAGAAAGGGATCTGGACGGCAGCTACAGTTCTCCTATATGCGCTGATTTCTGTTCTTACTGTGTTTATGGGGCTTCTGGTTCTTAAAATGATTCAAAATGCACCTGAGCTAAATAAAGACCCTGAGCCGGCGCCGTAATGCCGGCTTTTTTTCTGTCTTTTGCTTTTATGATTTCTGAAACGGTACAGGGCGGTATTTTTCCAAGGCCCGTATAGACCAAAGTGCCAGCCATAATACGCATCATATTATACAGAAAACCGTCTCCGGTAACGGAAAAGGTATAAATCCCGTAGGGATCCTGACTTACTTCTGCTGCAAATATTGTACGGACAGTAGTGGTAGGATATCCTCCGGCTGCCATAAAAGAGAGAAAATCTTGGGTTCCTACAAACTGCTCCGCCGCAGTCCTCATTGCCTCTAAGTCCGGCCGGGCGGTAATGTGCCAGGCTCTGTTCAACAGCAGGGGGGAGGGAAAAGGACTGTAATAGAAGCGATATAGGTAGGTTTTGGCTTTTACTGAAAAACGTGCGTGAAAGGCCTCGGGAACCTGACGGGATTCTGCTATTTTAATATCTCCGGGCAGCAGAGGATTTAATGCGCAGGCAAATTTTTCAGGCGGTATGGGGGAATTCGTAAAAAAATTCCCGCAGTAGCCTATGGCGTGGACTCCCGCATCGGTTCTGGAACAGCCAATGATGGGAATTTTACTGCCGCCGTGTAGCTTTGAAAGGGCGGCTTCCACTGTATCCTGAATGGCCGGCGCGTTTTTTTGTGACTGCCATCCGCTGTAGTTTGTACCGTCATATTCTATTTTGAGAAGAATATTTTTACGCATCCAACATTGCTGCGCCAATAAGACCGGCGTCGTTTCCCAGGGTTGCTCTTTCTATCCGGGTCTGAGGAATGTGCTCGTTGGCGTAGGTATATTTCAGTACATATTCTCTCAGGGGCGCCAGCAGGTATTCTCCCTCGTGAGAAACACCTCCTCCGATCAGCAGGACTTCTGGCTGGAATATATTGATGAAGTTAATAACGCCTTCTCCTAAATCTCGAATGTATGTTTCTACAATTTCCGAGCCGATCAGATCGCCCTGCCGTTTGGCGTCAAAAGCGGTTTTGGCTGTTATTTTGCTGAAATCCCCCTGGCAAAGCTGGTTGATGGCGGACTCCGGGTGAAATTTGGCGGCCAGTCTGGTTGCGTTGATAATAGCGGTGGCGCTGGCATAGCGTTCAAAACAGCCGCGGCGCCCACAATTGCAAAGCTCTCCGCCTTTATGGGTTACCATATGCCCCAGCTCCCCGGCGGCATGGTTGAAGCCGCTTACAATTTTACCGTCGATAATGATACCGCCGCCTACGCCGGTTCCCAGGGTTATCAGTATGCAGTTGCGGCAGCCCTTTGCGCCACCGGCGATCATTTCTCCCAGCGCTGCGCAGTTGGCGTCATTATTAATATACATGGGGAGTGCTGTATAACGGCTGAATATTTCCCGAAAGGGTGTGTGTATAAACGGCAGATTTACAGTATAGATCAAAACTCCGTTGGTAGAATCTGCTACGCCGGGACTTCCAATTCCTATAGAACGAAACTGGTTTTCCTCTAATTTGTGTTCTCTGATTAGGTTTACAGTTTGCTGTGCCATACTTTCTGCGATTTCCTGGCCGGTGCGGTCTGAGGCCATGGTAGGAACGCTGGATTTTGCTACAATCTCACCCTCGTCTGTTACAATGCCGAATACAATGTTGGTTCCGCCTAAATCAATTCCTATGCGGTACATGGTAACCTCCCTTTATCTATCCTAATCACATTCTATGTTTACATTGACTATTTTACACCGAATAAACAAGGAAATACAAGGGAATCTCAACTTGTTTTATAAAATTTCAGATGGGATACATTTTACCTAAAATAGAAGGAAAAATAATATGGAATGAAAAGTGAGAAAACGAGAGAAAAGGAGATATATTGAGAGAAAACAAGAGAATAAGAGATATATATAAAAATATTTTGGATTTTTGTTGACAAGTTTTGCGGAATGTATTATGATAAGCTTCGTTTGATATTAGGAAACTAAATTTTAAGTAGTTGGAGGTAGTTTTTGATGAAGACATATGTGCCAAGCGGCAATTCGTCAGATAAAAAATGGTATGTCATCGATGCAGAAGGCAAAGTGCTGGGCCGCCTTGCTTCCGAAATCGCAAAGATTCTGTCCGGGAAGAATAAGCCTGCTTATACGCCTTTTATGGATATGGGTGACTATGTTATTGTTGTAAATGCGGATAAAATTGTCTTGACGGGCAGTAAATGGGAAGAGAAAAAGTACAGGTACCATACGGGTTATCCCGGCGGACTGAAAGAGGTTCCGTATAAATCACTGGCGGTAAAGCATCCTGAAAAGATTATAGAGTTGGCTGTTAAGGGAATGCTTCCCAAGAATTCACTGGGCAGAGCTATGTACAAAAAGCTGAAGGTATACGCCGGTGCGGAGCATGAGCATCAGGCGCAGAAACCTGAAGTCTACAGCTTTTGATTGTTGAAGGGAGGATTTTGAAATGGCAGATAAATATTACGCTACTGGCAGAAGAAAGAAGTCCGTTGCAAGAGTGTGTTTGACTCAGGGTACTGGAAAGATTACCATCAACGGCAGGAGTATTGATGATTATTTTGGCCTGGAGACCCTGAAACTGATTGTCAGCCAGCCCTTAGCTGTTACGAATAATGAAGGAAAGCTGGATGTGGACTGTAAGGTTACAGGCGGCGGCTATACCGGCCAGGCGGGCGCGATCCGCCACGGAATTTCTAGGGCTTTGCTGGAGCTTGACGAGAACAACAGAGCCAGCCTGAAAGCAGAGGGCTTCCTGACCAGAGACCCCAGAATGAAGGAAAGAAAGAAATACGGCTTGAAAAAGGCCA
>CABQMV010000089.1 GCA_902465325.1 uncultured Oscillospiraceae bacterium | reverse complement strand
AATATAACCGACAGAACAAAAATAAAAAAATTATTTTCTGCTGTAGCCCCTGATTTAATCATTAACTGCGCCGCCTTTACTAATGTAGAAGCTTGTGAGAAGAATACTGAACTTGCTTATGAAATAAATGCGAAAGGTGCATTTTACCTTGCTGATGAGAGTGAAAAAAATAACGCCGCTATCGTCCATATATCTACTGATTATGTGTATAACGGGCACCGCCGTCAGCCATATTCTGAAGATGATGCCTGTGCTCCGCTGAACATATATGGAAAATCAAAATTGGAAGGCGAGCAGCTCGTGGCCAGGACAAACGACAGACATTATATCATCAGGACTGCCTGGCTGTATGGGAAGACTGGAGACAATTTTATTACAAAAATACTTGGCCAGGCAGCTGTAAAAAGTGAAATCCGTGTGGTTCAGGATCAAATCGGCAATCCGACAAGCGTTCCGGAACTTATCAAAATGATCGGCATGATTATTGCTGAAAAACAATATGGCATTTACCATGCATCCAGCAGCGACGAGGCTAGCTGGTATGAACTGGCAAAAGAAGTAATGAAGATTAAAAATTGTAATGCTGCAGTACATCCCATTCAGTCTGACAGGCTGAACAGCCCAGTCAAAAGGCCAAAATACACCGTTTTATCCAAAAAGAAATTAGCCGATTTCTGTGGTTTTCAGCCTGCCCCTTGGGATAAAGCACTGTCTCAATTTTTGCATAAGGAAATAATATGAAAATAACGGCTAAAGATTTTGACCAAGTTTTACGAATAGAAGCGGATACTTATACAGATTATAGAGGATGGTTCTGCGAGGCATATAATAAAAGTAAATTTCGAGAGATTGGGATAACCATAGATTTTGTACAGATTAATTTTAGCTTTTCGAAAAAAGCAGGTACGATTCGAGGCATTCACTATCAAGAAAGACCCTATCAACAGTCAAAATTGATCAAATGTGTTAAGGGCAATATATATGATGTAGTAGTTGACCTGCGGACCGATTCCGATACCTATCTGCAGTGGAAAAGCTACGAATTGAGTGACAAGATAAATGAATGGCTATTGATTCCCCAGGGATTTGGTCACGGCTTTCAATGCTTATGTGATAATTGCATTGTAACCTATCAGGTCGATCAATATTACAATAAAGAATCCGATAGATCCATTAAGTGGTGTGATCCACAAATAGGAATTCAATGGCCAATCGATAATCCTATACTATCAAAAAAGGATAGAAAAGCGCCTATGATTTCAAATTTTAGAAAAATTAATCTATAAGGTGAAAGTATGCTCCAAACGAATAATTTTAATTCCCATGAAAAGATATTAAAATACACGGATAAACTGAATTCTTTCTTTCATGTCCATCAGACTTTAATTGTTACAGAACTGGACCTGACCAATCAGTGCAACAATCGCTGTCCGAGATGTATCGGCAGACGGTATCAGAATTTTGCCCTTTCCCGGGATGAAATAGAACAAATTTCTAACGGTCTGAAAAACTTGGATAACAGGGGAGTAATTTTGAGCGGCGGAGGCGACCCTCTGCTGCATCCTGATTTTGTGGAAGCGGTTAAATTACTCAGGCAAAATGGAATGCGGATCGGCGTTAACAGCAACGGTCTGGCGCTGACGGAATGCCAGGCACTGACAATTGCCGAATACTGCGACTATTTCAGAATTAGTCTGGACGCGGGGACGCCGGAACTCTACCAAAATATCCATGGCATGGATCCAAAATATTTTGAAAAAGTGATTCGAAATATAAAAATGATGTGCCAGATTAAAAATCATACAGGTTCCCGGCTTTCTTTTGGCACAGGATTTTTAACAGACAAAAGCACAGTGGACGATATGGAAGTGTTTGTATTGTTATCAAAAGAATGCGGTGTGGATTTTGCACAATTCCGGCCATTCCAAGGGGATAGTACAGATATATCGGAGTCATATAATAGAATAAAATCTAAATATGAGACAGACTCATTTAAAGTGTTGGCTTCTGTCCAGAAATATCAGAAATTTCATAAACGAAATATCAGAACCTATGACAAATGCCGCGGCATGTTTTTTTCTACGGTGATCACAGCTAACGCCAGAATCTACGCCTGCCTACATCACCGGCAGGACGAACGGTTTCTGATCGGTGATCTGAGAGCTGGCGATACGCTAGAAAAAGCATGGCGGTCCTACAAAAAGTGGTATGTCTATGAGACTATGAACGTTGCTGAATGTCCTGCGCTCTGCCGGAACGACAATATTAATGATTTATTATTTACATTAGATCAGGATGTCGTCCACAAAGAATTTTTATAGGGGTTACGTTTTCGTACATCTTCGTATGGACATTTTTGTAAAACGGCAGCTATTCTTTAGAGCAAAAGGTTTTTCAAAGTTTGGAGGAGAAGAAATATATGTATCTGGGAATTGATATTGGTTCTACTTCGGCAAATGCAGTACTGCTTGATGAAAGCTGCAGCATTCTCGCTTTTGAAATTACCGATAGCGGATATGACCACAGGGAAACAGTAGTGACGCTTATCCATTCTATCTGTAATAAAACGGGAATCTTACAGAAGGAAATTAAAAAAATTGCGGCGACGGGTTACGGACGCTATAATGTCCCTTTTGCAGATAAAACTGTGACGGAGATAACCTGCCATGGTACAGGGGTATTTCATCTTTTCCCGGATGCCCAACTGGTGATTGATATCGGCGGACAGGACAGCAAAATCATCCGAATGACAAAAGACGGATGTGTGGAGTCATTTACCTTAAATGATAAATGCTCTGCCGGAACCGGACGTTTTCTGGAAGTGATAGCGGGAGTTATGAAAATGGATATCGAGACATTTTCTACATCTGGACTGGCATCTGAGCGGCCCTGTAAAATAAGCAGTACCTGTACGGTCTTTGCCGAATCTGAGGTGATTTCGGAGATTGCAAAGGGAAGGGCAAAGGAGGACATTATCGCAGGCATCTATGAAGCGATTGTGAATCGCGTATTGGCAATGGCTGGTCCTGTTGACACTGCCTGCAAAGTAATTTTGACTGGAGGTGTGGCAAAAAACAAAGGGATTGCCGCTTCTATGAAGCGTACAATCCCGGATCTGAGAATACCGTTTGAACCCCAGTTAACAGGGGCGCTGGGAGCGGCGTTGATTGCGAAAAGCTTGTAAAAGCGCTGTAGCATAGGCTTGCTCTCTTCCCATTTTCAATCTGGAAGAGGTGGACAGATCCGGGTGAGCAAAAGCAGTTCCTGAAATAATTACAAGTAAACCGTGTAAAGTGCCTTGCAAAACAGGACGTTTTTTTGACTTCATCATTGAAGGCACCACAATAGCCACATTGACAGTTAAAGCCTGTATACCAGACAGGAGAATTAGCTGATGAGCGCAATATTCTTGCCCTTTCTACCTGATCGTACATCAGACTAGAGTATATCAGCACACTGCTTCTGCAATCATTGGAATAAAAAATCATGCCAGGCCTGGTTTTTTGTTTTTTATCCCCGCTTTTATAGCTTACCGGGGCATTTCCTGTAACGGATCTGCCCTAGCTTGTATACAATCATTTTACGATTCTAATTCAGAGACGGTTATCTTCTCAATGGTAAGTACCGTCCCGCTGACTGTACCAATGCATAGCTGATGGGATAAATCAAACCCCAGATTCATATAGGGATAATTGACCCCGTAATGATAAACCTTCCCGTTAATCAGAAGGGCAGTAAATGTTTTATGAAGAATCCAGGTGATATCCAGATATTGGTCGGCCTCAATGTCCGGGCCCGGGTAGCCCAGGTCCAGATCCAGTAAGGGATCCACAATGCGCAGCTCGTTCGGCTTCCACTGTGCCACTGTAACGCGACCCTTGCCATAATAAATATGTATGTTCTTTTTGCTTGTTTTCACTCTTATATCAGCCTTAAAAGGAACACTGTAGTATTTTTTGACGGCCATACTGCTGAAATCATTTTTTGAGTAGAACTGTAAGGCACCATCTATTATACTGCTTGTAATTTCTCCATGTACTTCCATATCCCTTTCAAGGTCTATTTCATCCGTGGATTTAATTGTCAGTTCCTTTTCTATTTCTTCTGCTGTCCTGGAAATATCGGTAACCTGAGTATGAAGTATTTTCTTTTTCTTCCTGTCATAAAGACTTACGTTCTATTGTGGATGTATTACGCTCTAGCTTTGGGCATATGGAAGCAGCACGTAATCAATTGTTTTCAGAAGAGCAGATCGATAGAGAAACACAGATTAAATGTGCAGATAGTCTTTTAGAAGGGCAGCAGATGTGGACGGATTGTCTGAAACAGCTTGTCCGTCTTCAGGGATTGGATAAACCGGTTTCCCTGTAAAGGAGTATAAAAAGGTAAATACTGGGTACTGAAGAACCATCGCGCAATATGTTCCTGCGCGATGGTTTTGTTGTCTGTGCTGTTTCATGGGGACCGCTTTATCAGTGTTAGATAAAATATATTTTATATTTATTGCAGGAAAGAGAAAAACAGCGCAAAAATGAAATTTTCTATGCTGAAAAGAATTTATATCCATCACCCGCCAACCAATGCCCTGGATTGCCCGATTCTGTATGACATATACCAGAATTTACAGGCAGCAGAAAAGGACAGCTCTGTTGGCTGTGTTCTGTTAGAAAGTAAGAAGCCGTTTATCTTTTCGTCCGGACTTGATCTGCGGCGGCTTCTGGCAAATAAATCCGGAAAAATTGATCTTCTCCGCGCAGTTTGGCTGGTTTACCGAATTAATCAACTGATTCTCCGTTCCAGTAAAATCTATATTGCTTTACTGGATGGCGGCATCATTGGTTCTGCCGTCTCTATTGTCATGGCCTGCGACTTCAGAATTGCTTCAGACAGGACATGGCTCTGGCTGCCGGATCCGCAATATGGCGGATTGCTTACAGATGGGGGACTTGAGCTGCTTCAAAGAAGCGTCGGCTTTTCCCTTGCAAAAAAATTTTGTATGACCAATGAACGAATCAATAGCCAGGAGGCTTATGATAGAGGCCTATTCTATCAGCTTACAGCAAGTGAGGAGCTGCAGAAGGCCGCAGGAAGCCTTATAGAAAATATACTGACAAAGTCCTATACCACTCTGAAGCATACAAAAGCAATTCTCAACAGGCGGGCGCTTACGCATTTTCCGCTGTGGAGGCTGTTAAAAACCGTTTATTCAAAAGAACTGGAAGAAAGATTAAAACACTATCGATTATAGAGGAGGGGGTTACATGAGCGTATGCCAAAACACAATATTGGTGACAGGCGGTTCCAGGGGAATCGGCAGGGCTGTTGTTCAACGGCTAGCACAGAAGGGTGCCAACGTTGTTTTTACCTATAAAGAAAACAGCGCTGCTGCCCACCAGGTAGAGGCATTCTGCCAAAAAAACGGTAATTGTGCAGCTGCCTGTCAGGTAGATACCCAAGAGTACAGTCAGATAAAAGAATTAGCGGAAGATATTCTGCGAAGATACGGCAGAATCGATGCGGTTGTTAATAATGCAGGCATCAGAAAGGACAAAACGGTGTTATACATGAAGCCGGAGGAATGGCAGGAGGTGGTGGACACAAATTTGACAGGTGTCTTTTATACTGTCAAAGGAATTTTGCCCTACATGCTGAAGAATCGGCAGGGGCGAATCGTCAATATCAGCTCTGTCAGCGGGCTTAACGGACTTTCAGGGCAGACAAATTATTCGGCTTCTAAAGCAGGCGTCCTTGGCTTTACAAAGGCATTGGCCAAAGAGGTGGCCGAATACGGGGTTAGTGTAAATGCAGTGGCGCCAGGAGCTGTGGATACAGAGATGCTGGAGGGACTGCCTCAGGCGGTATATGATAAATTTATACGTGAAATTCCCCTGAAACGTATCTGTCAGCCAGAAGAGGTGGCTATGCTGGTAGAGGCGCTGGTAGACAGGGAAATAACGCCCCCGTATCTCACTGGACAGGTGATCGCTCTGGACGGAGGAATGGGGCTTTAATATGGAGAGCATAGGAAATCTTTATAACAAAAAATGGGCTATTTCTTATATAGACAGTTGTATGAAGACCGGCAAGCGAATAACCGTTGCTCTTCTGGATCTTGACTTCTTTACGAATGTAAATGAAAAAATCGGAAGTGACAGCGGAGACATTGTTCTGCAGAAGATGGCCTGTTTTTTTGAGGGATGTACAATAGGGGCCCTGGCATACTACGGAAGTGATGAATTTATTTTTATTTATTGCGATTTGTCTTTAGAACAGCTTACAGTACATTTGCAGAACATGCAGAGAGAATTTAATCAAAAAAGATTTGTTGTGCTGCGGCCGTATGAAAAGACGCCTCTGCGGTACAGCATGGGAGTTTCACAAAATTCCGAGTCAATCTGTACAGTATTCCAATTGTTAAAAACGGCGGAGATTGCTTTGCTGCAGGCCAAGAAGAACGGCAGACACAGAATTGAGTTTTACCAAAATCAACCAATGACCAGCAAGAAAAGCGGTATTTGTTCCACCTATGTAGGCAAAAATTTAAAAGGGATTTGCAAAGAAGGTGCGCTGGCCTACCATGCTGCCATTTCTGAACCATACGGGGTAGAATTTGATGGTGTGGGAGATTTGCTGTTTGTTGACCGCTCTAACCATCAAATAAAGAAAGTCCGGCGGGGACGGGTTTATACGGTAGCAGGCTGCGGTGAACCTGGATACAGCGGAGACGGAGAGGCTGCAGCCTCTGCCCGGTTGTGTAAACCCAGCGGTGTTGCGGTGCATGCCGGTAAGCTCTATATAGCGGACACAGGAAATCATTGCATCAGAATGGTTGAAAAGGGAATCATCACCACCGTTATTGGTTCCGGAACATGTGGATACACCGGAGATTACGGTCCTGCTGCCCGAAGCTGTCTGAACCGTCCAGGCGGGGTTGTTACCGATCAACAGGGAAATCTATATACGAATGATTATGGAAATAATGTGATCAGGAAAATTGACGGAGGAGGAATCATATCTACTGTTGCCGGCAGCGGGGATTACGGCTATGAGGGGGATTACGGACAGGCGACGCTGGCGGCTCTCAATAAACCCTATGGGCTTTGCGTAGTCCCGGACGGAACTTATCTGTATATTGCGGACTACGGGAATCACTGTATTCGGCAGGTAAATCTAAACACAGGGATTATTGAAACTCTGTGCGGGACAGGGACGCCAGGATACCGGGGAGACAGTGGCCCCGCCCATTTGGCTCAGCTGAACGGTCCTTTTTGGATTGCCTTTTATAAAAACAATTTATTTATTGCTGATGCCAATAATCACGCCATTCGAAGAATTGATCTGTCTACAAAAATTATTACTACTGTTGTTGGGGACGGAGTCTCCGGCTATATAGATGATGACGGTTCTTTAAAAAATGTCAGATTAAATATTCCTGCGGGAATCGCGGTAAACGATGAGTTTTTGTATATTGCAGATTACGGAAACAATGTGATACGAAGGGTAAAGTATACGGTATGAAAGAAGAACTGTACCATTTTATTAATCAATTAAAGTTAACGGTGCGTCTTTTGCAGGCAGAGCAGAAGTACAGTATGGCGACCTATCTACAGGGACAGATTGCAGTACTGGATCGTATAGGCAGGGGAGCTTCTTATATTTTGTGTACCTATTATTTTCCTTCTGAAGCAGCAAGCTTGTTTGACATGAATTTTATCTATATTGAACGCATTGTAGGGTTGGCCATTAGCCTGAATATGCTGAAATCAGACGGACAAACGCCGCTGCCGTATGACATCTGTTCCTATCAAAAGGCCTTTGTGCAAATATTGGAAAGGAGACTGCTGCCGATACCTGAGGCAGTTATTGCAGTAAAATATCCCTGCAGGGATGGGGTGACCCTTTGTGAATATATCCATGATGCCTATCAAGTTCCGATTTTTTATATAGATATACAAAACCTGGAGCAAGATCTCCGGACAATTTATTTCTATTTAAAGGACCATTATGGAATCAAAAATGAAATATCGGCTGTTGTAGAAAAAAGCAATACAGCAAATAAAATTAAAAATGAAATTGATTCCTATCGGATATGCTATCCGGGGATTCTTCCCAGTGGGGATTTCTTAAAGCTCTTCCCGGTTGAAAATGATTTTGGCAGCGACACGGCTATAGAGGTATTAAAAGAATTGCTGAACACGCTGAAAAAGAATATCAAAGGCTATGCGTTTCAACTAAAATGGAAGATTTTTTGGATGGGACTGATTCCGCTGTACAATAACAATATGCTGTCAAAAGCAGAAGCGCGTTTCTCCTGTAAATTTGTATATGAGGAAATGTGGATGTATGGGTGTTCTGAACTTTCTGAAGAGACTTTTTTTAAAGACTTAGCCCGGAAAATCCAGACCTCCTTTTTTTATGATGTAAATAAGCGGGTAAAAAGGATTGCTGAAATGGTAGAAAAGATGGGGGTTCATATTGTTATTAATTTTTCACAAAAAAACTGCAGCTTTCTGCCGCAGTCTATACCAATTTTTAAGGACTATTTTATGAAAAAAAACGTCGGCTTTTATAATTTGGGCTGTGATGTTGTTTCCGGTCAT
>CABQMV010000088.1 GCA_902465325.1 uncultured Oscillospiraceae bacterium | reverse complement strand
CTTTATGATTTCTATACTGGTTACATACATAAAATTTACCCTCCTTTATATTGCGTTAAAATTTTGTTTCAAAAATTCCAGAGATTTCTTGATCTCTCTATCCATTTCATCCAGATCTGCTCCCTCTGACAAATCTCTCCAAACCTTTATATCACGGCCTACCTGTCCGCCCATTTTAACAAAAGGCTCCAAAACCACTGCTCCGTTATAGGAAATCTCACGCAGCGCCCCTCCAATTTCCGCCCATGACAAATGACCGGTTCCCGGAAGCTTTCGGTTACCCTCTCCTACATGAAAATGACCTAAATAAGAGCCTGCTGTCCGAATGGCCTCTGCCAGATCATCCTCCTCAATGTTCATATGAAAGGTATCCAGCAAAAGCTTTACATGGGCGCAGTCCACATCCCGGCAATAGCGAACGCCCTCTTCCGCCGTATTCAGAATATGTGTTTCAAACCGGTTTACAACCTCAAGACAAAGATCAATTCCCAATGTCTCGGCCACATGTCCCAGTACCTTTACACTTTTCACACCTCTGGACCACTGTGCTTCTTTATTTAAATCGGTAAAATCATTGGGCCAGTAGGTGTATAGAACACCCACTAATGCGTTAGACCCCAGCCGCTCCATTTTACGCATAACAGCCGACAAAAATTCAATCCCGTTTTTTCTGACTTCCGGATCCGCAGAAGCTACATCATACTCTTTTTTAGGGCCAATATTAGAAGTAATTTCGATTCCTGCGTCCCGGGCAGCTGCCCTCAGTTCCCGAATTTTCCCATCACTCATTGTTACAAGATCCCCTGCCGACAGCTCAAGAACATCAAAGCCCAGGCGGGATACTTTTTCAGCAAAGAATTTGTAATCACCGGTCCATTCCCGTGTCCAGTACGCGTATAATGTGCCAAACTTCATGCTGTACCTCCTTGCATCTCCAAACCACTGACTTTACTATAGTCATTCCCAACTTACAGCACAATAGTCATACGTTGTTTGTTTTTTGTACATATGTTGTTTTCTGTTTTATATCTGGTCTGCTTTGTTCTCCGGTTTATTCAAAATGAGGCAGCACAGCTAGGCAAAGTGAAATCCCGCACAGAAGTCCTATATAAGCAAAAAAACTGGTTTTTATGTAAAAAACATGGTATACTTATTGATAATAATGGGAGAATAAGTTTATGCGCCAGGAATTTTTCAACAAAAAGAATATTGATTTGGATCTGTACATGGTAAACTGCGGATATGAAGATTGTTGCCCAAAATTTACCTGTCCCCCTCATATCAGAGACTATTATCTGGTCCATTATATTACTGCGGGCAGCGGTTACTATGAAGTTGCCGGACAGAAGTTCTTTTTGGAAAAAGGCGATGCTTTTTTCATATACCCCGGCGAAATCGTCACCTATTACTCCCCTGACATCAACAATACCTGGTCGTTTTGCTGGGTCGGCTTTGCCGGAAGCGCAGCAAAGCAATACCTTCGGTATGCCCATATAGACAGTCATGCCTACACATGGACGCTGCATAATTTGAACTTTTATTCTGCAATCAGAAACTGTCTGGACTACCTGGACCGAAACGGCAACGTTGCCTCTCAGATTACGCTGAATACCTTTTTACTGTCCTGTTTCAAAGCCTTTTCGGATGCCCCCTATAAAAGCAGATCCGAAAAACCGGTAAATCAGGTAGATAAAGCAATCTGGTATATAGAATACAACTATATGAAGCACATAACAGTGGCCTCTATTGCCCAGTTTCTTTCGCTGGACCGTACTTATTTCTACCGGATATTCAAAAAGTATACCGGCTCTTCGCCCCAGGATTACATCGCCAATTACAGAATTAAAAAGTCTATAGAACTAATTGAAGGGTCCCGGCTTTCTATTGGAGAGGTAGCGGCCTCTGTAGGAATACACGATATCTATTATTTTTCCAAATTATTTAAAAAAGTTACGGGACTCAGCCCGTCACAGTACAAAAAAAATGGTTAGATGTTGTTTTCATTTTGTATTTTTGTTGTTTTGTCTATGCTCCGTACCCACAGTAATCTTCTAAAAAGCCAATCAGAACAGACCTTTCCTTAGAGGAAATTTCAAAATACATATCGTCATGAGCACTGCACACATAGTTGCTGCCGTCAACCGACAGACAGTAATAGTACTCTGTATCTCCGTCGGTCAGCACAAAAGCACAGTTCTCGCTGAAAATATCACCCGGAGAATCAGAGATTTTCTTCTTCCCGTGAAAAATCTTTATGACAGTCTCTACATCAGAACTGCTAAGAGAGGCGCTGGAAACCTGACCGGTCTCCCGATTCTCCCCATACACGGTCACACCTGTAATCTGCGAGGCATCCACCACAGGATCTCCCAAAGTCAAATACAATACGACACCTAACACCGCAACTACGGCAACTGCAAAAATACATTCTAGCAGCAGTTTCTTACTCATGACACACCCCCATTTTCCCGAAGCTCTCCCTTTCTCGTCAGAATCTCCAGTCCGTTCTCCCGGACCACTACCAAATCCTCTATCCTTACACCGCCCACGCCTTCTTTATAGATGCCGGGCTCAATACTAAATATCATTCCCGGCTTCAGCAGGGCCGTTCCCCTGGGAGAAATATACGGCGCCTCATGAACACAAATTCCTACACCGTGTCCAAGAGAATGTCCAAAGCACGGACCATATCCCTGTCTCGTAATATAATCCCGGGCCAGCTGGTCCAGTATATAAGCAGGCATTCCTGTGTAAAACCCACGAATAGCAGCCTCCTGCGCAGCCTGCACAATTTGATAAATTTCCTGCAGCTTTGCAGAAGCAGGGCCTTCTGCAAATACCGTTCTGGTCATATCAGAACAGTACCCGTGATAAAAGGCCCCAAAATCAACGGTAACACAATCCCCCTGCTGAATCACCCGTTCTCCGGCCACCCCGTGAGGCATAGCAGAACGGGGACCGGAGGCTACAATAGTATCAAAAGAAGTACGGAGGGCTCCTCTCTGACGCATATTGTATTCCAGCGCAGAGGCCACCTCCAGCTCCTTGCAGCCCGGTACAATCCTCTCTTTCTCTTCTGCAAAAGCAGCGGCAGCAATGCTGCAGGCCTTTTTTATAATACGGATCTCAAACTCTTCTTTTATCATGCGCAGCTGCGTTACCGTTTCCCCTATAGGCAGAAAGGAAACAAAATCTAACAGCTCCGTGAGTCCTCTGTAGGCATCAAAGGAAATGGTCTTATCCTCAAAGCCCAGGAAACGGACGCCTGAATTGGCGATTAACTGACGAAACGCTGGATCGCCAAGCCTGCTGGCAATACACAGCGAAAAGTCCTTTGCCTCCTGGACAGCCTGAATTTCATATCGGGAATCCGTAATAAGATATGCCCTCTCGGCAGTAATGAAAAGCTTGCCGTCTCCGTATCCAGTAAAGCCGGATAAATAGAACACATTGTCCGGATCCGTTATCAATACCCCGTCTATCTTCAGCTCTCCAAAGCTCTGTCTCAGTTTCAGCAGTCGGTTTTTATGCATAAAAAATCCCTTTCATAAAAGGCTTTTCCAGCAGCCTTTTAAAGGCCACAAAAGGTGGTTCTTTCTTTTCAATTGGCTTTACATAAATGGTATAACAGCCAAAGTTATTCCCGCCCAGAATATCGGTATAGAGCTGATCTCCTACCGCCGCCAGTTCCTCCGGCTCCAGTTCCATCATAGCAGCCAGCTGACGGTATCCTCTGGCTAAGGGTTTTCCCGCCCCGGCGATCCAAAAGGAAGTAGCCCCTTCACAAAACTCCAAGGCCCGTTCCATCTTTGCATTAGAAATCACACCGATTTTAAAGCCCTCCCGGCCCAATTTTTCAAACAGCTGGCGTACCGCTTTTCCGGGTTTGGCAGTACGGTAAGGCTCCAGAGTGTTGTCAATGTCAAACAGGATCCCTCTGATGCCCTTTGCTTTCAAGGCTTTTGTGTCAATTTCAAAAACACTGTTCAGATAAACATCCGCCTTCATCTTTTTAAACATAAACACTTATCCCACTCCTATAAATCGAAATAATTCGCCAAAACCTCCAAAGCTTTGCAGTAGCCCTCAAAACCAAGTCCCGAAATCTGCTGGATACAGGCGGCTGCCGTAACAGAAACACTGCGGAATTGTTCCCGGGCATGGATATCGCTGATATGCACCTCCACTGCAGGAAGCCTTACCGCCTTCAGTGCATCTAAAATGGCATAGCTGTAATGTGTATATGCGCCCGGATTCATAACAATCCCGTCATAGCTTCCCATCGCCTCGTGGATTTTATCAATTAACGCCCCTTCATGATTGGATTGATAAAAATCAACCTCAGCTCCAAGGCAAACTGCTTTTTCCCTGATTCTGTCACAGAGGTCTGCGTATGTACCGTTTCCGTATATACCGGGTTCCCGTATTCCTAATAAGTTCAGGTTCGGCCCGTTGATGACCAGTACCTTCATATCACACTCATCCTTTTCTGTTAAAATCTATGCCCTCTTCTTTCAGCTTCACCAGAATTTCCCGGACAGAATCCTCTCTTTCCGTCTCATTTTTTACTTCAACGGTACAATATTTTCTGTACAGGGGCATCCGCTCCTGATACATGGCATGAAATTCACTGGCACTTTTCTCTCTCAGAAGCGGCCTTCTGTTCATAATCCGCTGAGGAGTAGAAATCAGTTTATAAAAACTTCTGTACAGAAAAATCACATAGCTCTCTTCATTTGCCAGCGGCTCAATACTGGCAGGCCGGGTCACAATTCCTCCGCCGGTAGAAATAACAACATTCTGAGTTTCCCCCAGCCTTCGGGCCAATATACCCTCCAGCTTCCGGAAAGTCTCTTCTCCCTTTTGTTCAAATATTTCCGGCACCGTAAGTCCCACTCTCTGCTCAATCATTTGATCCATATCAATAAAACGGCATTTCAACTGCGCCGCTACCGCTCTGCCTATAGAAGACTTTCCCGAGCACGGCATCCCTAATAAAACAATTCGCTTATACATGAAGTTCTTCCACTGCCTTCCCGATCCTTTCCACAGCAAGGGCCGCCAACAGCTCTCTGCGTTTTTTCTTATCTTTTTTATGTATCCCCATCTGTAAAATGGTTTCCGGCTCTTCTATTATACCAAAATTAATACCCATTGGCTGAAAATCTTTTCCCGCATATTCAGAAACATAGGCAGCCAGTGCTCCTGTAGCTGTACTCCTTGGGAAGATTACCGGGTCTCTGCTCAGAAACGCCATTGCGCCGTTGATCCCCGCTGTCAGACCAGAATTGGCAGACTCCATATAGCCTTCTACCCCTGTCAGCTGTCCTGCAAAAAATACGGTCCGATTTCCCCAGCCGTGCTGCGCCGGAGACAGAACCCGATAGGTCCTGTCCAAAAGCCCGGGAGACTGGATATAGGTGTTGCGGTGCATAACCCCATATCTGGCAAATTCACACTGAGCCAGTCCTGGGATCATGGAAAAAACACGTTTTTGTTCCCCGAACTTTAGTCTGGTCTGAAAGCCCACTAAATTGTAGAGAGTTCCCTGTTGATTATCCTGCCGAAGCTGTACAACTGCATAATTCTTACTTCCGTCCGGCCGATCCAGGCCTACCGGCTTCAGAGGACCAAAGCGAATGGTGTCCACTCCCCTGCGGGCCATGGATTCAATAGGCATACAGCCCTCATACAAAGCGCTCTCTTCAAATTGATGCACCGGCGCAGTCTCCGCCCGGATCAGTTCCTGATAAAATGCAGTGTATTCTTTTTCATTCATAGGACAGTTAATATAGTCCGAGGTCCCCTTATGATACCGGGCGGCTTTATAAGCAACTGTCATGTCAATGGAATCCTTGTAGAGAATAGGAGCCGCCGCATCAAAAAAGCTGAGAGCCGGCCTGCCCATATCCTCTGCAATACTCTGTGAAAGGGCCTCAGAAGTCAAGGGGCCGGTAGCCACGATCACCGTTTCTCCGTCTGGAATCTCTCTAAGGTTCACAACCTCTTTTCTTACAATTTTTATGTGGGGATTTTCTGAAACCGCCGCTGTCATCTTCTGAGAAAAGGCTTCCCGGTCAACGGCCAGAGCCCCTCCCGCTGCCACAGAGGTTTTCTGGGCGCATTGAATTGCAATAGAGCCCAACAGCTCCATTTCCTTTTTCAAAAGGCCGGAAGCCGTAGACACCTCCATCGCTTTAAAGGAATTGCTGCAAACCAGCTCTCCCAGTCCGTCTGTCTGATGGGCAGGAGATTTTTTGTAAGGCTTCATCTCATATAATATCACGGGGACTCCAAAAGAAGCCGCTTGCACAGCTGCTTCACAGCCCGCCAGACCGCCGCCTATTACGTGCACCGACTTACTCATTTTGCTTCCGCGCCTTCTTTTACTGTATACTTACAATCCTTGTTGCTGCACACTGCCGTCTTGCTGCCGCTGCGATTCATAGGCCTTTCCATTGGGCTTCCGCACTTGGGACATTTTTCCCCTGTGGGAATATTCCAGGAATTAAATTTGCACTCCGGATATCCACTGCAGCTCACATAGCGTTTTCCGCTCTTTGTCTTTCTGTATATCAGCATCTTTCCGCATTCCGGACAGGAAATCCCTACCTCTTCGATAATAGGCTTTGTATTCCTGCATTCCGGAAATCCGGGACAGGCTAAAAATTTCCCAAACCTGCCGGTTTTATAGACCATCATACGGCCGCACTTCTCACAGGGAACGTCGCTGACAGGATCCTCAATAACAATTTTGGCAATTTCCTTTTCCGCCTTTTCCACCTCAGGCTCAAATTCCTGATAAAAGGACTTTAAAACCTGGGTCCATTTGGCCTTTCCCTGTTCAATATCGTCTAACTCCTCTTCCATTTGGGCTGTAAATGCCACGTCTACAATATCCTGGAAGCTTTTTTTCATCAGACCGTTTACAATCCTGCCCAGCTCCGTAGGATATAGGGTTTTCTTCTCCTTGCCCACATAGCCGCGGGCCTGAATGGTAGATACAATTGTCGAATAGGTGCTGGGACGTCCAATTCCGTACTCTTCCATAGCCTTGACCAGAGAACCCTCGTTATATCTGGCCGGCGGCTGGGTAAAATGCTGTTCCGGTTTAACTTCCTTGTCTACCAGCACTTCTCCTTTTTCAAGAGGCGGCAGTTTACTCTGGCTTTCCTCTTCCTTTTCATCTTTGCCCTCAACATAAACCTTTGTAAAACCGTCAAATTTTACGGTGGAGCCGCTGGCCCTGAAAAGATACCCGCCTACTTCAATTTCTACGCTGCAGACGCTCAGAAGTGCATCTGCCATCTGACTGGCAATAAACCTGTCATAAATCAGCTTGTAAAGCTTATACTGATCCACTGTCAGCTTCCCTTTAATTTCCTCCGGTTTCAAATCAATGTTGGCAGGTCTGATGGCTTCGTGCGCATCCTGAGAGGAATTTCGATTTCTGTAAATCCGCCTTGCCTTTGGCAGATACGCCTCCCCATAGGAAGACACAATAAAGCTTCTGGCGCTATTAGCCGCTTCCTCAGATATCCGGGTAGAGTCTGTCCTGATATAGGTGACCAGACCTGTCAATCCACCGGTCCTGCCAAGATCCACGCCTTCAAAAAGCTGCTGAGCAATCAGCATAGTCTTAGAAGTGGGAAAGCCCATTTTACGGGCCGCCTCCTGCTGCATGGTACTGGTGGTGAAAGGAGCGGAGGGAGATCTTTTCTTTTCACTTTCCCTTACAGAAACCACAGTAAAGAGCTTTCCCTCAATAGCCTTTAAAATGGCATCTGCATCTTCCTTATTTCCTAGTACAATTTTACCGGAAGAATTGCCGTAAAATTTAGCAGTAAATTCATTCTTTTTAAGAAGCTTCTCCTCCTGCTTCTGGAGCTTCGCCTCTATTGTCCAGTATTCCTGAGGAATAAAAGCTTCAATTTCTTCTTCCCTGTCGCAAATCATCCGGGTGACCACAGACTGAACCCTGCCGGCACTCAGGCCCTTCTTTACTTTCTTCCATAATACCGGACTAATTTTGTAGCCGACAATACGGTCCAATATTCTTCTGGCCTGGTAGGCATCTACCAGCTCCCTGTCAATCTTCCGCGGCTTTTTTATGGCTTCCTTCACCGCATTCTGTGTAATCTCATTAACCGATACACGGCATTCCGTCTGATCGTCAAGTCCCAGCAGATAGGCCAGATGCCAGGAAATCGCCTCTCCCTCTCTGTCCGGGTCTGTAGCCAGATATACCTTATCCGCTGCCGCCGCTTTTTTTTTCAGCTCCTTGATCAGCTCCGCCTTTCCCCTGATGTTTGTATACTGAGGGGTAAAATCATTCTCTATATCAACAGCCATACGGCTCTTGGGCAAGTCACGCAAATGCCCGGCAGAAGCCATTACCTGATATTTCTTGCCTAAAAATTTTCCAATTGTCTTAGCTTTCGTAGGCGACTCGACAATGACTAAATAATCTGACATAGCACACCTCCAAATTTCATACAGATTGTATTATATAACAAGCCGATATGAATTATCTGTTAACTATTCCTTGATTATGTTAAATAAAATCCTCCCCTGGGATTTCTGCGGACAATTCCCTTCACCTCCAATATTGTCAGCGCCGTCTGTATCGCCCCTGAAGAAAGCTTTGTCGC
>CABQMV010000087.1 GCA_902465325.1 uncultured Oscillospiraceae bacterium | reverse complement strand
GCGTTTGATCTGTAATAATGGTAATATTTCTATCATCTTCTACGGTCTCCTTAAATTCGGCGCCGGTCTCCCCGTTTTCTGCCAAATATAAAATAGTTGCTTCACAGGACAGCACATCATAGCCTAAAAACTCTGTCGGCGGACAGTCTGCCGGAATAGTAAGTCCGCTGCCGGCCCAGGAACTGCGTTCTTTTATTGCAGCTTTTGCCGTTTCCTTCTGAATCTGCATAGCCTTCCGGAACCCCTCTTCGTCCAGCCGGAAGCCCTTTTCTGCTAAAATATCCTTTGTCAAATCAATAGGAAAGCCATAAGTATCGTGCAGCTTAAAGGCAATCTCTCCCGGCAGAATAAAGTCACTGTCCATGTGCTGCTCCATAATATCCATCAGCAGCATCATTCCCTGTCCGATGGTGGAAGCAAACCGTTCCTCCTCTACCCGGATGATCTTTTTTATATATTCCTGATTTTCTTTCAGACTGGGATAGGCATCTTCCGACGTATCAATCACAGTCTGAGCCAGCTTATACAGGAACTCCCCCTGTATTCCCAGTATTCTGCCGTTTCTGGCGGCCCCTCTCAGCAGACGGCGAAGCACATATCCTCTGCTTTCGTTGGAGGGGATTACCCCGTCAGAAATCATCATGACAGTGCTGCGAATATGGTCTGTTATTTTCCGTACAGATATGTCTGCTTTATCATCAGAGCCGTATGTCACTCCCGCCATTTTGCACACCTGGTCCAGAATGCACCGGATGGTATCTACCTCAAACAAATTATCTACGTCCTGCATAACACAGGCCAGCCGCTCCAGCCCCATGCCGGTATCAATATTGGGCTTGGCCAGCTTTTCATAAGAACCGTCCTTTTGTCTGTCAAACTGAGTAAACACCAGGTTCCACACTTCAATATACCGGTCGCAGTCACAGCCTACGGAGCAGTCAGGCTTTCCACAGCCATACTTCTCTCCTCTGTCATAGTGAATTTCCGAGCAGGGACCGCAGGGACCGGTCCCATGCTCCCAGAAATTATCTTCCTTTCCCATTCGAAGAATCCGTTCTGCCGGCACACCTACCTGCTTGGTCCAAATATCAAAGGCTTCGTCATCATCCTGATAAATTGTGATATACAGCTTCTCCTCTGGAATCTCCATCACCTTTGTAAGGAATTCCCATCCCCACGGAATGGCCTCTTTTTTAAAATAGTCTCCAAAGGAAAAATTCCCCAGCATCTCAAAAAAAGTGCCGTGTCTGGCAGTCTTCCCCACATTATCTATATCCGGTGTCCTGATGCATTTCTGGCAGGTCGTGACTCTGTGCCGGGGCGGCTCCTGGGCGCCGGTAAAATACGGCTTTAAAGGTGCCATCCCTGAATTAATCAGCAACAGACTGGGATCATTCTGAGGCACCAGTGAAAAGCTGGGCAGTCTCAAATGTCCCTTGCTTTCAAAAAAACACAAAAATTTTTCTCTTATCTCATTTAAACCCATTTTTTTCATATTCCAATACAGCCTCCTGTAATAAATGTACTATTCTCCTAAATATGCTTTTTTTACCTGATCGTTGTCCATCAGCGTCTTGGCATCGCCCTCCAGCACAATTCTGCCGGTCTCTAAAACATACGCCCGGTCTGCTACTGACAGCGCCTTTTTTGCATTTTGCTCCACCAGTAATACAGTAGTCCCGCTCCGGTTAATTTCCTGTATAATATGGAAAATCTCTGTTACTAACAGCGGAGAAAGCCCCATGGAAGGCTCATCCATCAGTACAAGCTCCGGCTTGGACATGAGAGCCCTTCCCATAGCCAGCATCTGCTGTTCCCCGCCGGAAAGAGTACCCGCAATCTGATTTCTGCGCTCCAAAAGCCTGGGAAAATGCTGATAAACACCGTTGAGAGACTCCTCTATCTCTTTTTTATCTGATCGAGTAAACGCACCCAGCTTCAAATTTTCCCACACCGTCAGCTGCTGAAAAATCCGTCTGCCCTCTGGCACATGGGACATTCCCATATGAACAATTTTATGAGCCGGTACCTTCGTAAGATCCTTTCCCTTAAAAGTAACCGTTCCGCTTTTTGCCTGAATCAGCCCTGTCACTGTATGCAGAATCGTGGTTTTCCCCGCACCGTTGGCGCCAATCAGCGCAATAATTTCACCCTTTTCAACGGAAAAGGAAACCCCTTTGATGGCATGAATCATTCCATAATTTACCTGCAGATCCTTAATTTCTAATAATGCCATTCAAACCACCTCTTATTCTCCCAGATATGCCGTTATAACTTCCGGATTCTGCAGCACCGCCGCAGTTTCCCCCTGCGCTAAAATCTCTCCGAAATTCAAAACGGTAATCTGCTGGCAAATCCCGCTGACTAGCCGCATATCATGCTCAATTACTAAAATAGAAATATCAAATTCCTCTCTAATAAACTGAATGGTATTCATGAGTTCCTCTGTCTCATTGGGATTCATGCCTGCAGCCGGCTCGTCTAGGAGCAGCAGCTTAGGATTGGTAGCCAGTGCTCTGGCAATTTCAAGTTTTCTTTGTTTCCCATAAGGAAGATTGGAGGCCAAAAGCTTCGCATCTCGCTCCAGTCCAAATACACTGAGCAGTTTTATTGCCGTTTCCTTCATGGCTTTTTCCTGTCTGAAGTACCCGGGAAGCCGCAGAATCCCTGTTAAACAGGAATATTTATTTTGGTTGTGCAGCCCCAGTTTTACATTATCCAGAACGCTCATTTTTCCAAACAACCGGATATTTTGAAAAGTCCTGGCAATGCCGGCTTTACAGATTTCAATAGGAGCCTTTCCCGTCAATTCCTGTCCGTCCAGAAAAAATCTTCCGTCTGTAGGCTTATACACGCCCGTCAAAAGGTTAAAAATCGTTGTCTTTCCCGCGCCGTTCGGTCCAATTAAACCGTACAGCTGTCCTTTTTCAATCGATATGCTAAAATCATTTACCGCCCGCAGACCGCCAAAGGAGATCCCCAGTCCCTGTGTTTCCAGTATCGGCATGCTACTGCACCTCCTTTTTGGCCTTTTTATCGGCAAAAAACTTTCTAAGATTGATTTTATTTATCAGTTGTTTAAATTTCTCATTGTTATTGATAATCATCATTGCGATAATCACAACGGCATAAATAATCATTCTGTATTCTGCCAATCCCCGGAGCGCCTCCGGCAAAACAGTGAGAATCACAGCTGCAATAACGGAGCCTCTCAGCTTTCCCATACCTCCCAGCACAACCATAACCAGAATTAAAATAGACATGGTATAGCCAAAATTTTTCGTATTGGCCTGCAATGTGGATATATTATGAGAATACAGGGCACCTGCTGTTCCGGCAAAAAAGGCGGAAACCGTAAAAGCAATCAATTTGTACTTTGTAATATTAATACCAATAGACTCTGCCGCAATCCGATTATCCCGGATTGATTTGATAGCCCTACCTGCTCTGGAATCTACCAAATGCATAATAACCAGTAAAGTAATCATCACCAGAATAAACCCGGCTGCAAAACTGGCGTCCCTTGGCGTTCCTCTAATACCGGCAGCGCCATCTAAAAGCATCTCTCTGGTTTCGGGGTCCAAGGCAGTTTTCATATCTGCCGACATAGAAAAATGCCATCCACTTCGATCTTTCGCAATATATATATTATTAACCAGATTCTTGATAATTTCTCCAAAAGCCAGAGTAACAATGGCTAAATAATCTCCTCTCAGCCGCAGCACAGGGATTCCAATAAGAAAGCCCAACAATGCCGCAATCAGGCCGCCTATTAAAATCGCCAGCGCAAAACGGAGGGTTCCGGAAGAAAAGCTTTCCTGAAAGACCACTGAAAACATGCTGCTGGCATAGGCGCCGGCGCACATAAAGCCGGCATGTCCCAAACTCAGCTCTCCCAATATTCCCACAGTCAGATTTAAAGATACCGCCATAATCACATAATAACATATAGGCACCATTAAACCGGCGTATAGGCTTTTAATATTTCCTGTAGCCATAAGAATCTGCACCGCTACAAAAGCGGCAGCAACCAGAACCAGAGTGATAATATTATTTTTTGTAGTAGATCTGAGCTGTATCTTTCTCTCACGGTTATTCATAAACTCACACCTATACTTTCTCATTGATTCTTTTGCCCAGTATTCCAGTGGGCTTTATCAGGAGTACAAGAATCAGGACAGCAAAAACAATGGCATCTGCCATTTGGGAAGAGATATATGCCTTACTGAGATTTTCAATAATTCCCAGCAAAATACCGCCGATCATAGCTCCCGGAATGCTTCCGATTCCTCCAAACACCGCTGCCACAAAAGCCTTGATGCCCGGCATGGAACCCGTATAGGCATCAATCTGCGGATATGCAGAGCACAGTAATACCGCGGCTACCGCAGCCAAAGCCGATCCAATGGCAAAAGTTATGGAAATGGTAGCATTCACATTGATGCCCATAAGCTGAGCGGCTCCCTTGTCCTCCGACACAGCCAGCATGGCTCTGCCCTGCTTTGTTTTATTAATAAACAGTGTCAGACCGATCATAATCACAACAGATACCAGAATAGTAACAATGGTAACGCCGGAAATAGTGAGCTGATCGTTGACCCTCCAATCCTGCAGAGAAACCACAGAAGTAAAGCTCTGGGACTGGCTTCCGAAAATCAGGAGCGCTAAATTCTGCAGCAGATAGCTGACACCAATGGCCGTGATCAGAACCGTCAGAGGAGAAGCGTTTCTGAGAGGCTTATACGCCACCTTTTCTATAAGAACGCCCAGGAGCGTACAGACAGCAATTCCTATAAGAATCGAAATCCATACGGGAAACTGGAAGGAAGATATGGCTATGTATACAGTAAAGCCTCCCACCATAATAATATCTCCATGGGCAAAATTCAGCATTTTTGCAATACCGTAAACCATTGTATACCCCAGAGCAATCAGTGCATATATGCTGCCTAAGCTTATTCCGTTTACAAAATAGGATATAAAACTCAATTTCCTCGCTCCTTAATGCAATCAATCTGTAAAAACACGTTTATAAGTATAGCATATTCCCGTTTTCTTTACAATAAAAAAAGAGAAAAGCCCGGGTAAACCGGGCTTTCATACTCTATATCCAGAAAAATTATTCTACAGCAGAATACTTTCCGTCTACAATTTTCATAGCCTTCGGTGTTTTCGTCGGTTCCCCGTCTGCCGACCATGTCATCTTGCCGGTAAGACCGTTTACCTCAATTTCTGTCATAGCAGTCTTTAACTGATCGCACAGTGCAGCCGGTTCTATAGAAGCCTCTGTTATATTCGCCTTTTCCAGTGCGGCTTTAATCGCGTAAACCCCATCGTAGGCATCAGCAGCAAACTGATTGGGTTCTTCCGTATAGGCCGCTTTGTAATCAGCTACAAACTTTTGTGTCGCTTCATCCGTAGCATTGGCAACAAACGGAGTCAGCAGCATGACCCCCTCTGCAAGAGCAGCCTCCCCGCCCAGCTGAGGAATAATACCATCAAGACCGTCACAGCCGAAATAAATAACATCCAGTCCGGCAGTGTTGGCCTGTTTCAAAATCAAAGCTGCTTCTTTATAATAAATGGGCAGGAATAGCAACTCTGCTCCGCTCTCCTTTACTTTTTGAATCTGTACGGAAAAATCAGTGGCACTGTCGTCAGTAAACGCCTCTGCACATACAATTTCAAGATTTTTTATTTTTGCTTCTGAAGCAAACTTTTCATATATTCCGCTGGAATAGGTAGATTGGCTGTTATAAATTGCGGCAATTTTTTTGGCAATTCCGGACTGGGCAATGTAATCTGCCGCACCGATGCCCTGGTTGGGATCGTTAAAGCAAACCCGAAATGCATTGTCATATTTGATTGCATCCACAGAAGATCCAGAGGGAGTCAGCTGAAACATATTATCTTCATGGGACAGGTCTACCACTGCCTCACAAGGGGTACTGGTCACCGTACCCAATAAAATCTGCATTCCCCAGTCTTTTAAAGTATTGTACGCATTCATGGCCTTTTCTGCATCGCTTTCATCATCCTGGTAATTTAATTTTAATTCATATCCATTCACGCCGCCGGCCGCGTTAATTTCCTTGATCGCCAGCTCCGCCGCATTTTTCACGGCCTGACCGTACTGCGCGTTATTCCCCGTCAGGGGGCCGATTCCGCCAAGTTTTAGGATCTTCTCGCCCTCCGGGCTATTTTCCTTACCGCGATCACTGCAGGCGGCCAGACTCATCACCGCCATTACAGCAACAACCGTGATGACTAGAATTCTTTTTAATCTCTTCATGAACCAATACCTCCTTTAAATATTTTAATAAGCAAAAATATATACCTCTTTAGAAAGAAAGTCAATCTCCGTTTAACTTTTCTTTTTGCTTTTTATGGATGTTTAGCAAATGCAGTGTAAAAAACAAAAGGTACAGGACCCCTCCTGTACCTTTTGTCTATGTAAATTCACATATCAATCGACCTTTTTGATGGGAATCCAGACTTCATACCTGTGGCCCTCGGACGTATAGGTATTTTCCTTCTCAATCTTTGTGATGGGACTGCCTGTCACATCATTTCTTACATAACCCTCAGGAGCCTCCACTGTCTCCGCATATCGATTGCAGCGACCGTTTCCTGTATCTCCTGTAGCTTCCTCGGGAGTAGCCAACCATCCGGTGGTCACAACCAAATAATCACTGGCGGGAAATTCTACCAGCGTATATCCCTCGGGAACCTTGTCCACATCTTTTACAAACAATCCCTGGGAATAGATCTCCTCTCCCTGACTGTTGGTATACCACACATTAATAGGCTGTGTGTCCTCTGCATATGGCCGAATCGGATCATATCCGCCTTTGTTAAAAAATCCCCCCCATATTTGGCCAAAGTCTGAGGATTTCGTAATTACATTTTCATTTCCAAGAAATGAAAATGCATCTGATAAGTTATAATTTCCGTATCACTCACAATAGCCCCTTTCCGCACTTCTTCAGTGCTCTGACAACCGGCAAAACTTATTACAACCATCATTGCAGCAATAGAAAACAGCAATGTCTTTACAATTTGTTTCATCGTTAAGCCTCCGTTCACATATTTTAATTAAGTAAGATCATAGCATTTTTTTAATAACAGGTCAAATTTCCTTATTTTCTACCAATATCTTTACGATAGTGCATATCCGTCCATGAAATCCTGCCGATGGCCTGATATGCCTTGGAGATAGCCTCCTCCAGACTGTCTCCTAATGCAGTCACACCCAATACTCTGCCACCTGCATTCATGTAATGTCCCGCTTCATTTCGCTTTGTACCAGCATGGAATACCAAAGCGCCTGCCGCTTTTGCCTCTTCTATTCCGGAAATTTCATAGCCGGACTGATACTTTACAGGATAACCGCCGGATGCCGCCACCACACAGCAGCAAGCTCTGTCATCCCACTGAAGCTCTATTTCATTCAGCCTTCCGTCAATCACCTTATCAAAAATATCATAAAGATCTGTCTTTAATCTGGGTAAAATACACTGTGTCTCCGGATCGCCGAAGCGGGAATTGTATTCCACAACTTTTGGCCCCGACGGCGTAAGCATAAGTCCAAAATAGAGAACCCCTTTATATTCAATCCCCTCGGCCTGCAGCGCCGCTATTGTAGGCTGAAAAATGGTTTTCATACAGATATCCGCTATTTTCTCTGTGTAATTCAGGCTGGGAGAAAAAGCACCCATTCCCCCTGTATTTGGTCCCAGATCATGGTCATAGGCCCGCTTATGATCCTGAGAGGATACCATAGGCCGAATGGTCTTCCCATCAGTAAAAGCCAGTACCGTTACCTCAGGACCTGTCATAAACTCCTCTATTACAATCTGAGAGCCGGATTTTCCAAAACGTCCCCCATCCATCATATCTCTTACCGCATCTACAGCCTCCTGTCTGTTTTGGGCAATAATCACGCCCTTTCCCAAAGCAAGACCGTCGGCTTTAATAACTGCGGGATAAGTCTGCTCCGGTCTCTCCAAATAAGCAACCGCCTGATCACTCTCTGTAAACACCTGATAATCCGCTGTAGGAATCCCGTATTTTTTCATCAAGCCCTTAGAGAAAACCTTGCTCGCCTCAATCTGTGCAGCTGCTTTACAGGGACCAAAAGCCCTGATGCCTCCGGCCTCCAGGAAATCCACCATTCCTATACTGAGAGGGTCATCCGGCGCTACCATGACCATATCAATCTGGTTTGCAACAGCAAAATCAAAAATTCCTTCTTTATCCGTGGCCTGAATCGGCACACAGACAGCCAGCTCAGCAATCCCCGCATTACCGGGAGCACAAAAAAGAGCTGTTACCTTCGGACTCTGGGCCAGTTTCCATACAATAGCGTGTTCGCGGCCTCCACCGCCTACTACTAAAACTTTCATTTTCTGATTCCTTTCCCGGCGGACAGCCATTTCTGTGCCCGCCTAACTAAAATAAGGAATCTGTTTCAAGGCCCATGCCCTTCTAAATATGGCACAAAATTTTTTGAAACAGAACCCTCCTGTACTCAATATTTTAATGCTTAAAATGACGTTTTCCTGTAAATACCATGGCAATTCCCAGCTCATCGCACTTATCAATGGACTCCTGATCCCGTATAGAGCCGCCGGGCTGAATAATTGCAGAGATACCTGCCTGGGCCGC
>CABQMV010000086.1 GCA_902465325.1 uncultured Oscillospiraceae bacterium | reverse complement strand
TCGTTCAAAGAATTTCAGTAATGCACTTGCTGTTTCCCGTGTATCTTTTGCTCCTGCTGAGCTTTTGGAAACAATGTTGGGAACAAAAATCGGGGCAGCAACTGTTTTCAGCAGCCTTTTAGACTGTGAAAATCGTGTGAGGATTGTATTTGACAAGGATGTACTGTCCGAAAAATATTATGGTTGCAGCGACGGCACAACAACAGGATATATGAAAATACGGACAGAGGATATTTACCACAAGTTTTTAAACTGTGTGAGACATAAACCTACCGTAATTGAGGTGTAATGATGGGACTTTATCAAAACAGAATTGTCGTTAAGGTAGGGACATCTACTTTAACAAATGAAGTTGGCCAAAGTGACCTGCGCTCCTTTGACCGTCTTGCCTGTGTTCTGTCTGATATTCAGAATATGGGATATGAGGTCATTTTGGTATCTTCGGGAGCAATCGCCGTAGGGGCAAATAAATTAAATATGAAAACAAGACCAACAAGTATGCGTATGAAGCAGGCGGCAGCGGCAGTCGGTCAATGCAGTATTATGTATCTGTACGATAAGTTTTTTGGAGATTACGATAAAACGATTGCCCAAATTCTCTTAAATGCAGAGGATATAGAACAGGAAGAAAAGAAAGAAAATCTTACAAATACATTTGATGCTTTACTTGAAATGGGAATTATCCCAATCGTCAATGAAAATGATTCAATAAGCTTATCCGAAATTGAATCAAAAGAACGACTGTTTGGAGATAACGATATGCTATCCGCCGTTGTTTCAGTTTTGTGCAAAGCAAAACGGCTGATTGTTTTATCGGATATAAACGGCTTTTATGACAGCGATCCCCGTCTATATCCTAATGCAAAGCTGATAGAAAGAATTGAGAAAATTGACACCAGGGTGTATTTTCTTGCGGGCGGAGTAGGCTCAAGGAGGGGGACCGGCGGTATGAAAACAAAGCTGCAAGCCGCGGAACTTGCAACAGTAAACGGCACAGATACTATTATTACCAACGGAAAACACCCCGAGGCAATTTATGAGCTTATTAAAGGCAGCAGCGTCGGCACATTGTTTGTCGGAAAAACAGAAGAATGAGTAAATTCTGTATCAAAAATTTGATACTTTTCTATTGAATATTTTAAATGTTTGTGCTTTAATAAAATAAAGGAAATGAAGTTCTTCCTCGGAGAGAAAAACTCCTAAACTGCTTATTGAGCTGATGACTTCTGCATTTTGTTTGCAGAGGGCATCAGCTTTTCTGCATATTCAGGAGGGGTTATATGTTAATCAGTATTGCACTTATTATGTTTTCCGGGTTGTTTGCAGGGTGGCTATACAGAAAAATACGCTTTCCGGCGCTTTTCGGTATGATCTCTGCGGGAATTCTGATCGCTCCTCATATGTTGGGGCTGTTAGATGAAAATATACTTAACATCTCTGCGGAGATCAGGCGCATTGCGCTTATTATCATTCTCATACGCGCAGGGCTTAAACTAAACCTCTCTGATTTAAAAAAGGTCGGCAGGCCTGCGGTACTGCTCTGCTTTGTTCCCGCCTGCTTTGAGATATTCAGCATGGTATTGCTTGCCCAAGGATTCTCGGACTTTCTGTTTTGGATTCGGCGATTCTTGGCGCTGTAATAGGCGCTGTTTCACCCGCCGTTGTCGTTTCGAAAATGATAAAGCTGATAGATGAAGGATACGGCATAGACAAGGGAATTCCACAAATGATCCTTGCCGGAGCGTCCGTTGACGATGTGTTTGTGATCGTGATGTTTACATCTTTCACCGGACTTGCAAAAGGGGAAGATGTATCGTGGGTAAATTTTTTGAATATTCCATTTTCCGTGACGATCGGCATTCTTGTGGGAATCGGTGTGGGACTTTTGTATTTTGCTATCTTTAGCAGGCTGCATATTGATACGGCTGTGCAAGCCGTCCTGTTTATTTCGGTCGCTTTTGTACTGAATTTTATTGAGGATGCCTTTCCTATGATTCCCTTTGCAGGGTTGCTTGCAATTATGGCGGCAGGCAGTGCAATAAGAAAGAAAAATGGCAATATCGCCGCTTCGCTTTCTGCTGTATTTGATAAACTTTAGATGCCCGCAGAAATATTCCTGTTTGTACTTGTGGGGGCCTGTGTTGCTGTAGACAGTCTGAAAACGGCGGGAATAGGTACTGTCCTTTTGGTCTTCGGCGCACTTTGCTTTAGAATGATTGGTGTGTTCGTCTGTGTGATTGGGACAAAACTGACCGCAAAAGAAAGACTCTTTTGTATGCTGGCATACACACCGAAGGCAACGGTGCAGGCTGCAATCGGCGGACTGCCTCTTGCCATGGGACTTTCCTGTGGAAATACTGTGCTTACGATATCGGTCATTGCGATCCTGCTCACAGCGCCGCTAGGTGATTTTATGATCGGCCTGACTTATAGGAGGCTGCTGACTGAAAGGCAATAGAGTCGGTGAACAATGTCACCCTGCTGTGATATAATGTAATATAACAAAAATTAGTGATTATTTAAAAGGAGTGAAAACATGGTTGCCATCCGTGACGCAACGATAAAAGATGCAGAACGTATTTTGGAGATATACGGTTATTATGTGAAAAATACGGCTGTTACTTTTGAGTACGATATCCCCACTTCCGGTAAATTCAGGGAGCTTATGAAAAAAACTATGTACCGCTATCCATACCTTGTAATTGAGAAGGACGGCATTATTCAAGGCTACGCTTATGCAGGAGCGTTTGTCGGCAGAGCTGCCTATAATTGGTCGTGCGAGGTGACGATCTATCTTGACCGTAGCGCAAGAAAATGTGGCATGGGGCGGATGCTTTATGAGGCGCTGGAGAATGAACTGCGTAAAATGGGTATTTTGAATCTGTATGCCTGTATCGGATATCCGGATAAAGATGACAAGTATCTAACAACAAACAGTGCCGATTTTCATGCTCATCTCGGATATGTAAAAGTTGGAGTGTTTCAAAAGTGCGGATACAAGTTTGGTCGATGGTACAACATGATTTGGATGGAAAAGATCATCGGAGAGCATAAGGACGAACAGGCGCCGATTACAGACTATAAACATTAAATTTACGGGGAACAGCTATGAATGATAAAATACTTGAATTTTGTTTGTATATCGAAGAGGAGCGTTTATAGATCAGTTCATGTGAAATAGTGAATGTCCGTGAAATCCAAATTTAATTGCTATTCTATCTGTAAAACCAAGTCGAGTATCAGAGAAGTCATATCCATAGCTTATGCTTTCTTGGCATTGTCATCCACTATGCGTTCTAGCTTCCCGATCATCTATCTTTTTTTTGTTAACAATACCACGAAAAAGTCAGCTCAGTTTTTTTGACTGAGGTTTTCCGCTTTTGCTGTCGACTTTTTTTAGTTTGTGTGATACAATAGCCGCAGCTTTGTTATATTAGTACATAAGAAAGGATGAATATCATTTATGTATATGAAATTACCTGCCTATCCTCTGCTTACAATAGACCCTTTGTGCAGTGTATGGGCGGAAGAGGAAGAACTGAATTTTACAGATACCATCCTCTGGAGCGGATACAGTAAAAAGCTGGAGGGCTTTATTCGAGTGGATGGGATTTACAGAAGATTTTTGGGGAAGGGCCATCATATTACCGAGTTTATGTGGCAGACGGATTTAGATATCACGCCGCTGGCCAGTACGTTTACCCTGGAAACCGATCAGGTTCGCTTGAAGGTGAAATTCTGGAGTCCTTTTTTTCTGGATGACTGGCACCTGCTGTCCATGCCGATAGGCTTTATTGATTATGAGGTAGACAGCATAGACGGCAGAGAGCATGAGATCCGGCTGCACTTAAATCTTCATGAAAATTTCTGCGGAGAAGGAACTTCTCCCAAGGTTTATGAATCTTTTGGCGATTATGGTGTTCTTTATCATAAAAAACAGGAGCCGCTGGCCTACGGCGGAGACAATGTGGAGGCAGACTGGGGATATTATTATCTGTTTGGAGAAAATGTAGTAGTCAGAGAGGACAGCCATTATCGGCTGACCTCCATTCACAGCGGGAAGGGAACTCATTTTACCGCCACAGATATGATTGCTTTTGACGATACCTTTTCCATAGAGTACATGGGGAAGCAGCTGAAGGGACTCTGGACAGAGAAATACAAGACCATACAGGAGGCGGCGGCTTTTTGCCGGGCGCATCACGATTGTCTGCTGAAAAGGGTCCGGGAGTGGGATCAACGGATTTTAGAGGATGCCAAGCCCTTTGGAGAGGACTATCAGAAGGTGGTGAGTGCCGCTTTCCGTCAAGTGTTGGCAGCGCATAAGCTGGTACGGGATACAGACGGTAAAATCCTTTATTTTTCTAAGGAGTGTCTGTCTAACGGCTGTATGAATACGGTGGATCTGTCTTATCCTGCCATGCCCCTCTTTTTACTGTATGCGCCGGAGCTGCTTCCTGGAATGATGAATGCTATTTTTGAATTTGCGTCTTTAGAGGTGTGGAAGTTCCCCTATTCACCTCATGATATCGGGCTGTATCCCCTGGGCGGCGGACAGTTTTATTCCTGTTATCTGCAGGAAACCGAAAAGCTGAGAAATATTTATAAAATGACGGCAGAGGACAAGGTATATAAACCGGAGGAACAGATGCCAGTCGAGAACAGCGGCAATATGCTGATTCTGATTTATGCCTACTACAAGAAAACGGGAGATCTGGATTATATTCAGAAGCACTATGACTTTTTAAAGCAATGGGCAGATTATCTGGTAGAGAAAGGAGACTGCAGTGAACTGCAGCTCTGTACAGATGATTTTGCTGGGAAATTTAAAGGAAATATTAATCTGGCCATTAAAGCCGCAGTGGCCATCGGTGTATTTGGCAAAGTGGCAGAGCTGTGCGGCCAGGACGGCGCTCCTTATTTTCAGGCGGCAGCTTCAAAGGCTGCCTATATAGAAGAAGCCGGAAGGGACGGCGGACATTTGGCGGCAGCCTTTGACCGCAAGCCCTCCTGGAGCTTAAAATATAATCTTATTTGGGACCGTATTTTCCGCCTGAAGCTGTTTTCTCAGGAAATTTATAAAGGGGAAGTTGCCCTGTATCTGCAGGAGGAAGGTCCTTACGGGGTGCCTCTGAATTCCTTTAGGACATTTACCAAGTCCGACTGGACTATGTGGGTCAGTGCATTGGATGATACGGGCAAGGCTACGCAGCAGTTTGCGGCTACTATGGTCAAAGTATTGGCGTCTATGAAGAGAAACGTGCCTTTTCCAGATCTGTATGATACAGAAGACGGACGATGGCTGGGGATGCTTTGTCACAGGAGTGTACAGGGCGGCCTGTGGATGCCAGTGTTGGCAAGGCAGGCAGAGGCCGCAGAGAAATAGCGTGCAGAAAATAGAAATTCGGCAGATTATTTCCGGGAGGTATGGTTAGCAGCCTCCCGGATAATATTTAATACCTTTTGTGTGCCGTTCGTTATACAATCTGAAGCCATTTTTTCTATCATTTTTGGGCTGTCCTGTTCCAGATAATGAATTCCCTTTATCAGAGTATCTGTAGTAAGCTGCTCTTCATCGAGCACCAGGGCAATTCCTCGAGACTCAAAGGATTTGGCGTTGAGGATCTGGTCGCCGCGGCTGGCGGATAGGGGGAGAGGAATCAGAAGCATGGGCTTTTTCAGCGCCATAAATTCATGAATGGCATTGGCACCGGCTCTTGAGACAATCATGTCAGTCAGAGCAAAATAGTCCGGAAGTTCCTGAGAGACAAATTCAAACTGCCGGTAGCCGGGCTGATTCTTCCAGGCATCGTCTAGGTTTCCTTTTCCGCACAGATGAATAATATTGTATTCCTTCAGTAGCTTTGGTAGGGCTTTTCTGACGGCTTGGTTAATGGCTCTGGCTCCTAGGCTGCCTCCCATAATTAAAATTACTTTTTTGCTGTCAAATCCCAGTTCTCTTCGTGCGGTTTCTCTGTTTCCGGAGAACAGTTCCTCTCGGATGGGAGTTCCCGTATATATGCCCAGCGGAGCCGGGATTTCTTTTAGTGTATCGGGAAAATTCAGACAGATTTTAGTAGCCTGACGTTTGGAAAGTTTGTTGGCCAACCCCGGCGTAATATCGGATTCGTGGGCTACTACAGGTACTTGACAGCGGTGGGAGGCCCACACTACGGGCACGGCCACAAAGCCGCCTTTGGAGAATACTACCTGGGGCTGTATTTGTTTCACCAGTTTTTTTGCATCGCAGCAGCCGGCTAATACCCGGAACGGATCAGACAGATTTTTTACAGACAGATAGCGGCGCAGTTTTCCTGTTCGAATGCTGTGATACTGGACTTCCGGATAATTGGCCATCAGGCTCTTTTCAATGCCCTCTTCTGAGCCAATATAATGGATTTCCCGAAAGCCCAGTTCCTTTAATCCTTTTAGAAGTGCAATATTAGGTGTTACATGTCCGGCAGTACCGCCGCCGGTCAATATAATTTTCATATTTCTTTTCCATCCTTTCCGTTTACAATATTTACGGGACAGCCCTGTATAAAACCCTTTAGATTGTCAACTACAGTTTCTAGGAGTCTTTTTCTGGCTTCCTGAGAAGCCCAGGCTATGTGAGGGGTAATCAGGCAGTTTTTGGCAGTCAGCAGAGGATTGCCGGCCTCTGGCGGCTCTGTGCTCAGTACGTCCAGTCCGGCGCCTCCTATCATATTGCTGTTGAGAGCATATGCCAGATCTGCTTCATTTATTAATCCGCCGCGGGCTGTGTTGATCAGAAGGGTTTTCTGTTTCATTTTAGCCAGGGAGTTTTTGTTGATCAGCTCTGCATTTTGATGCGTAAGAGGGCAGTGCAATGTCAAAATATCGGCTTTCGGCAAAATTTCTTCCAGACTGCACCAACGGCTGTCCTCAATCTCGGCGGGTCTGGTTCTGGAATGGATCAGCACCTTCATGCCGTAGGCATAGGCAATTTTTTCTACTTCCCGGCCAATGGCGCCGTAGCCAATGATGCCCAGTGTTTTTCCGCTCAATTCCAGCAGAGGCTGCTTCCAATAGCAGAAGTCAGATGAGACTGTCCAGCCGCCTTGACGGACATCCCGGGCATGCAATCCTACTCCCAATGCCAGCTCCTGAATCAGGGCAAATGTCATCTGCGCTACGGAGGGAGTACTGTAGCCGGGGACATTTGCCACCGGAATTTCCAGGATGCGGGCGGCACTTAGGTCTACTGCGTTGGTCCCTGTTGAAAGAAGTGAAATAAATTTGAGCTTTGGCAGCTTACGTAAAATATCTGCTGTCAATACTGTTTTATTGGTTATGACAATATCTGCTTGGGCGCTTCTGGCTATAATGTCCGCAGAAGCAGTTCTGTCATATACAGTAAGCTGGCCAAGGCTTTCCAGGGGCTTCCAGGACAGGTCTCCCGGATTTGCCGTATAGCCGTCTAATATCACAATTTGCATAGTTACTTGCTCCTTTTTGAAGGTACGGCTTATTATACAACAAAAGAAAAAGGGATACAAATCTCAACGGGTGGATGCGGTAAAATGCGGCGGTAGGTATCTTGACTTTTGTCTGCCGAATCCGTATAATAAAGCACGTTCTTTACAGATTGGGATGTCGCCAAGTGGTAAGGCACCAGACTTTGACTCTGGTATTCGCAAGTTCGAGTCTTGCCATCCCAGCCAAACCAAAAGTCCTGTGGATAAAAGCGTGTTCTCTTTTATGGGATCGTTTTACAAATCAGGCAGGAGGAACAAAAGGCAGCGTAGAAGGCATAAATGCTTTTTGCGCTGCTTTTCTTTATATCTAATATGGAATGGTATATTTGTAAAATAGAAAACCTTTTGCTACAATGTCAAAATCGCCTCTGCACCAAGCAAAAAAATTTAAAGTCAGGTATAGGCAGCAGAAAAATTTTCCACCTTTTTGGTTTTGACAAAGCTTCTACTTTGTGTTACTATGTAGTGGTAGTAAGTATTACTGCATATCCATTCTACAATGTAGGGGGTGTTCATTACGGAAAACTTAACAGAAATGCTCAAAGGTGTTCTTGAAGGCTGCGTTCTTGAAATAATCAGTCGCAGAGAAACATACGGCTATGAGATTACCAAGCGGCTCAATACTCTTGGATTTACGGATGTTGTAGAGGGAACCGTTTATACTATTTTAATTAGACTTGAAAAAAAACGACTTGTTGAAATCACAAAAAAGCCCTCTGAAATGGGACCGCCACGCAAATTTTTTAAACTGAATAAAGCCGGAGAAGTGGAGATTTGTTATGTCGAAACTCAATCAATTAAAGGAGGAAAAGCTGTAATGAAATCAATACTAAAAATGATTATAGGTGATTTGGACGAAAAAAATGCGTATCATCAAATAACAAAAAGAGCAAAGGCACTACCAAAAAATTACCGTGCTGCTTTCAAAAAAATCCGCAGTTATCTGTATCACTATAGTGAGGGTTCCTACAATATAGAAATGTTTTCGGAGCTTTTGGATTTACTTGAAGCAGGTGCAGCAGATAAGAAAAATGTTTTAGATATTATTGGAGATGATGCAGCAAAATTTTGTGATGAGCTGATTCTTGCAGTCAACACCAACCAGAAAACAGAACGGGATAAGTTGAACCGAGAGATAGAAGAATATTTTAGCAAAAGGGGATAAGGTAATGTTTAACCTGATAAAAAAGATTAAAGAAGATAAAAAAATTTATAAAGAACATTTAGCAATGGTTCA
>CABQMV010000085.1 GCA_902465325.1 uncultured Oscillospiraceae bacterium | reverse complement strand
GTCATAATAGAAGCCGTCTTCTATGGCCGGCCCGATGGCCAGCTTTGTATCGGGGAACAGTCTCTTTACCGCCTGAGCCAATATATGAGAAGTGGTATGACGAAATATTTTCTCGCCCTCTGCTGTATGGAAGGTCAGAATGTTTAAGGCATCTCCCTGCCCGAGAACCGCAGTAAGCTCTGTTACCGTTCCGTTTACTTCTCCTGCTACAGCTGCCCGCGCCAGGCCCTCACTGATCCGCATAGCTGCGTCAATTACCCGGCTGCCGTCCTCCAGCTCCAACTGAGAGCCATCCTTCAGCGTCACTTTAATCATATTCGTTCCCTCTTTCTGTTTCATGTTGCATTAACGAGGTTAATTGTACAACGCCGCTTTAAGAATTGCAAGTTTGACAATCCGTTCAGGCTCCTGTATGCTAATATTATGAAACAAGGGGGAGGCTTTATCCGTATGTATGAAGCAAGAGTTCTGCCATTTCTCACCTGGCCTGAGGAAAAGGCAGGCAAAATAGGAGAACTCCGCAGCCGGTTTCCCATGGAGCTGGGTGTTTTAGTGAACCGGTATGTGGATCCTTTTGTGGGTGGCGGCAGTGTACTGTTTGAGGTCATGTCCACCCCTGGTATGCAGGAGGGAGTTATATCGGATATCAACCCTGAGCTCGTAAATACCTATAAGCAGGTACAGCTCCATGTAGACGATCTTCTCTCCCATCTCCAGTCCCTGGAAAATCAATTTCTTGAGCGGTCCTGGCAGGAAAAAATAGAATTTTACAAAACCTGCCGCCTTCGGTACCTCTATCTGAAGGATTCCTCCCGAGAAGATATTCTCGTACGCAAAGCGGCCATTTTTATTCTGCTGAACACAACCGGCTGCCTGTGCGAAAAAAGTAGCGACGGCTTTTTTATAACAGAAAATAGGAACCGGCTGATTGTTCCCAAACAGGCACTCAGAATTCCCAGAATATGTGATGAACGGAAACTGCGCTTAGCCTCCCGTCTGCTGCAGAATGTGAAAATTTTGTGCTGCGATTTTAAGGAATGTCTTTTACATATAGACAAGCATACCTTTCTCTATTTGGACCCGCCCTGTACAGACACCCGAGCAGATACGGCCCTGGAGGTGGGACACGGCATCCGGTACGCGTTTACCCGCAGAGACACCGAGGCAGTAATTTCTGTATCCAAGATTGCCAGAGGACTGGGGGCGGAGGTCCTAACGGATCCCCATATACGCTTTGTCTTAGAGAAAAAGATTGCAGACAAACAGAAAAAAGCCGGTAATCAGAAACAGGAGCATTCCCCCGTTTACAAAAGCAGTCTGGAAAACCTGTCCTGCAGGAACTGACGGAGAGGTGCTGCCCAGCCGGAAATCTTTTCTCTTTATAAAGCAAAGAAGAATACCGGACAGTGCCAGACCCCACATGGCAAGATTATAGAGCAAAATAGCCAGAAACTTAAATCTCATTTCGCCCAGCGCCTGCAAAAGAGGAAGCAGCTCTCCAGTACGGCTGAGAATTGCCTGTATCTCTCCCGTCCAGTCTCTGAGAAGCAACGGAATGACACCCCCCAGAAGATTGACCAGAAAATGCAGGCAAATTGTATAGAAAAGCCGGCCCGATTTTAGATAGATATAGGCAAACAACAGGCCAAGAATAAATGCATAAAAGAATTGGTAAAGATTTCCGTGACAAAGTCCAAAGGCCAATCCGGATACCAAAACGGCGCCTGCCGGACTGTAAGAACGCAAAGCGGAAACAATGCAGCCTCGGAACAAAAACTCCTCCAGCAGAGGCGCTGCCACCAACAGAATAAAAATCTGGAGTCCCGTCCCGGAACTTTCCAGAAGCTCTCCCAAAGGATTGGATATACCTCTGCCCAGGAATCTTTGTATCCCCAGCATCAGTGCATTTCCAATCAGATTTCCTGTATAGCACAGCCCCATCGTCATACAGAAAGCTACCCCAAACTCACTGGCCGTCATTTCCCTTCCGGGAACCATTCGGCTCTGTGGGATGCTCTTTATAATTCCCGCTGCTACAGGCAGGCCCAGCCCATACATAGGAAGTGTACCCGCCAGCATCGTATACCAGCTTTCACGCAGAAGGTCGGGATACAGAATCCGGGTAGCCGTCAAAACAGCAAGCTGGACCACAAGGGAAATCACCAGGAAGGCAAACATTCCCCAGCCTATTTTTGAAAACTGTCCGGCTATGTCCTTTTGACTCCACTGATCCATATGCAGTCCCCTTCCCGGCTTTGTCAATCAATCCTGACCGGCAATTCCCAATATATCAGCGATACAAGCCTTCATCGTCTCCGGAAGACAGCCTGCGCGGTGAAGGACAGGCTTCTTGTCCAGTCCCTGCAAAGGTGTCGGAATCGGCGTTTCGGTCTGGGCAGACAAATAGGTCAGCAGCTCAAATTCACTTTTGTTCTCTATTGCCTCTCTGTCAAACAAAGCTTCCGCTACACTTTTGTTAAATTTAAAAGGGCTGGCAGTCGATACCGCTAAGGTTTGCGTTTTGTCCCCTGTGGCTTCTGTATACTGCTCATAAACACAGAGGCCTACAGCAGTATGGGTATCTATAAGATAGCGGGTATCCTCATATACCCGGTGGATCGTTTCTCTGGTTTCCTCTTCTGTAGCATATCCCGCCCAAAAGAGATTTTGAAGCGTATCCGATGTTTTAGAATCCACAGAATAAAGGCCGTCCGTCTTCAATGCATTCATATAAGAAAGCACCGCCTCCGAATCTCCGCCTGTAACATCATAGAGCAGCCGCTCTAAATTAGAAGAAACCAAAATATCCATAGCCGGAGAAATCGTGGTCATAAAAGCCCTATTGCTGTCATAGGTACCTGTGTGCAGAAAATCTGTCAGCACGTTGTTGTCATTAGAGGCACAGAGAATCCGGTTCACCGGCAGTCCCATTTTCATAGCGTAATAGGAGGCCAGTATATTTCCAAAATTCCCAGTAGGCACTGCAACGTTAATTTTATCCCCCAGTTTAATTCTTTCCTGGCTGACTAGGCTGTAGTACCCGTGGAAGTAATATACGATCTGCGGCAGCAAGCGTCCCCAGTTAATAGAATTTGCAGAAGAAAGCTCATAGCCGCTCTCTGACAGGAGCGCTGCAAAGCTGCTATCGCCAAATATATTTTTCACACCGGTCTGGGCATCGTCAAAGTTTCCTTTCACGGCAATCACATGGACATTTCCGCCTTCCTGGGTTATCATCTGCTGTTTCTGCATCTGACTCACGCCGTCCTCCGGATAAAAAACAATAACCCGAATCCCCGGCACATCCCGGAAACCTTCTAATGCAGCCTTCCCTGTATCTCCTGAGGTAGCTGTAAGAATAACGATCTCCTTGCCATCCCCGCAGAGCTCATTGCTTTTGCTCATAAATTCAGGAAGAATTTGCAGCGCCATGTCCTTAAAAGCGCAGGTAGGACCGTGCCAGAGCTCCAATACACTGAGGTTATCAGTAAGTCCTTTCAAAGGCGCCGGATCCTCTCGGGGAAACTTTCCGCTGCAATAGGCGTGTTCTACTGCGTTTACAATATCTGAATCTGTAAAATCACCTGCGTATTTTCGAAAAATGGCAACAGCCAAGTCCTTGTACGGCAGGGAAGCCATCCCGGTAAATTCCTCTGCTGTCAGCACAAATCTCTCCTGCGGCACAAAAAGGCCTCCGTCCGGAGCAATTCCTCTTTTAACAGCCTGTGAGAAAGTCACATCACAGGCCCCTCCTCTGGTACTCTTATAAAGCATAGTGTTTCATTCCTTTCTCATATTAAAAGCTAATGATCGCCCGGTAAAGCCGAAGGAGCCCCTTCAGAGAGCGGGACTGGTGTACTTTCCGGAACAGAAGTAGGATCTGCAGTAGAAAACGGCGTATGCTCCGGGTCCTCTGAATAAAAATTATCCTTCTGATAGACAGGCTCCAGACTGGGAGTCGGCGAAACCTGGGTTTTAGCATAAAGTTTTTTTAAATCATCCAGTTCATTTCGGAGCTTTCTGTTTTCTGTTATCTGGGACATTAATGAAACGCTTACAACAATAATAAAAATCAGAATCAGTACAGAGGCCACAGAAAGAATAATATTGTCCTTCTTCCCTGCTCCGGCAGGTTCTTCGCTGGGACGGGCAGACAGCGTCTCCTCCGGTTCAGCTTCCTCCTGCTCCGTTCTAAAAACTTTCTTTTTGTACACATGGTCATAGGCAAAGGGCTGTTTCTCATGCCCAGAATATTTTGCCGCCTTTTGGGCCTCCTCCAGCTTCTGCTTAACAATTTCCTCTACAACGCCGTCATTTTTCCGAGAGGTGATGACGGTCTGCCGCTTTTCCGATATAAACTTCGGAATTTCAAAATCATCCGTCTCCTCTAATTCGTCTGACACCTCTAGTGCTCCGTTCTCTTCTTCCTTCTGCGGAGCCTCCTCCGGGGGAACATAGCCGTCCATAAATTCAGGATTTGCAGGAATATAAGGAGTGTCCTCAAAAGACAGCTCTCCTATTGTCAAAGACTCCAGTTCTTTTTCGCGCTGAAGCTCTTCCGGCGTTTTTTCAGGTATCGCCGGCTTTTCCTCTTCCCTGCGGGAAGGAGCAGTCCCACGGACAGGCTTCTCCTGTGAAAACACAGGACCGGCCTCCTGCTTCATCTCTACAGCGGCATCCGCCGTGGCAGGCCTGGTAATATCAGAAAGTTTTACGCGAGAAGCCGCCGTGGCCTTATAAAGATCTTTAAGAATCAGTCGGGTTCCAGACTGAGAAAGAGGCTTTTCTACTTCCTCTGTAAGGTAGTCATAGTAAGACAGGGCCAAGCGCTTATACTGCATGTCCTTAATGGCATTAAACATACGCATGGCACCAACCCGGTCCCCATTGGCAAAAAGACATACGCCCAACAGCATTCGGGCCGGACAGAAATCAGGATCCAGTCCAATTGCCTTTTTTAAATTCTGGCGGGCCAGGTCATCATATCCCTTCCGTATATACTGCAGCGCTTTATTATACAGCGAGTACGCCCACCGAATATCCTCGTCAAAGTCCCTGTCTTCTGATTCTGGCAGGGACATTGCGGCAAAATTTCTGGCCTCATGCTTTAAGTCAATCATTTCTTACTCGTTCTTTCCGCAGCAATTTTTATATTTCTTTCCGCTGCCGCATGGGCAGGGGTCATTTCTGCCTACCTTTACTGTTTTCCGGACAGAAACACTGCCTCTGCTCTCCTCCTGCGGCGCTCCCTCCAGCTTTGCCTCCCCATCGCTGGTAACCTTTCTGCGCTCTACCTTCTGGCCTCTCTGGACCCTTACCGTAAACACATAGCGCAGGGCATCCTGTTGTATCGCCCGGTTCATTTCCTCGAACATATCAAAGGACTGAAATTTGTACTCCACCAGAGGATCTCTGTGGCCGTAGGCCTGCAGTCCCACCTCATGCTTTAATTCGTCTATTGCGTCAATGTGGGTCATCCAATTTTCATCTACCGCTCTTAGCAGCATAACCCGCTCAATTTCACGCATAAGCTCCGACCCAAACTCTTCCTCTCTTTTTTTGTACCGCTGGGCCGCTCTATTAACCAACTCTTCTTCAATGGTCTCGGGAGTATATTCTGAAATCCGGTCTTCAATAGGCTTGGTATCCTCAGGCCCCAGAATCCCTACCAAATCTTCATAAATTGCTTTCACATTCCAGGTATCCTTCGGCGCTTCCTTATGACAGTGCAGCGCGGTATGCTCTGCAATACAGCTTCGGAGCATACTGGCAAAATTTTCAGAAAGATTTTCGCCGTCCAGTACCTTCCTTCTCTGGGCATATATAATTTCCCTCTGCTGATTCATCACATCGTCATACTGCAATACATTTTTTCTAATATCAAAGTTCCTGCCTTCTACCTTTTTCTGGGCATTTTCAATGGCGTTGGAAAGAATTTTGTGCTCAATAGCCTGATCCTCCTCTAAGCCCAGCGTCTCCACAATGCTCTCTAACCGCTCAGAGCCAAACAGCCGCATCAGGTCGTCCTCTAGGGAAATAAAGAATCTGGATTTACCCGGATCTCCCTGCCGGCCGGAACGACCCCGAAGCTGATTGTCAATTCGCCTGGACTCATGGCGCTCCGTACCAATAATAAACAGGCCGCCTGCCTCTCTGACCTTCTCCCGTTCTACCTGAATCTCTTCATTAAAGGAACGGATAAGCTCTCTGTATTTTTCTCTGGCCTCTTCTATTCGCTGGTCGTCTGTATCTGCAAAGCTGTCTGCGGCAGCAATGGTTCCGTCATCGTACCCAGCCTTTCTCATGGCCTGCTTCGCCAGAAACTCGCTGTTGCCGCCCAACATAATATCCGTACCACGGCCCGCCATATTCGTGGCAATTGTAACGGCCTTAAATTTACCGGCCTGCGCTACAATTTCAGCCTCCTTCTCATGGTTCTTGGCATTCAGTACATTGTGGACAATTCCCTGTTTCTTCAGGAGCTTACTTAAATACTCTGACTTCTCTATAGAAATGGTACCGATCAGTACCGGCTGACCCTTTTCATAGCACTCCTTAACCTGTTGAATAACAGCCCTGTATTTGCCTGCTGTATTCTTATACACTGCGTCCGTCATATCGATCCGGATCATCGGTTTATTAGTAGGAATCACCACTACGTCCAGCTGATAAATATCGTTGAACTCCCCTTCCTCCGTCTGCGCAGTACCGGTCATACCGGAAAGCTTTTTGTACATTCTGAAATAGTTCTGGAAGGTAATCGTAGCCTGTGTCATGGTCTCTTTTTCAATTTTCACATGCTCTTTTGCTTCAATTGCCTGATGCAGGCCTTCATTATACCGTCTTCCAAACATAAGCCGTCCGGTAAATTCATCTACAATAATGACGCTGCCGTCCTTCACCACATAGTCAATATCCTTTTTCATAATGCCGTGGGCCCGTATGGCCTGATTGATATGGTGAGCCAGCAGTGCATTGTCCGGATCAGACAGATTCTCAATGTTAAACCAGGCCTCGGCCTTCTTTACGCCATAGTCTGTGAGTACTGCTGTCTTGGCCTTTTCGTCTACAATATAGTCCTCTGTAATATCTTCATTCAGATCTTTGGTATCGGTTTCTTTTATTACTTTTACTGAAAGCGTAGCGGCAAAGGCATCTACCTTCTCATACAGATCGCTGGACTTGTTGCCGGCACCGGAAATAATCAAAGGCGTTCTGGCCTCGTCAATCAGGATGCTGTCCACCTCGTCAATAATAGCAAAATGAAGAGGGCGCTGTACCAGACTTTCCTTATAGATTACCATGTTATCCCTTAAATAGTCGAACCCCAGCTCATTGTTGGTCGCATATGTGATATCACAGTGATAGGCGGCCCGCCTCTCCTCTGCATTCAAGTCGTGTACAATGACACCTACCGTAAGGCCCAGAAACGTATAGACCTTCCCCATCCACTCGCTGTCTCGCTTGGCCAGATAGTCGTTTACGGTTACAATATGTACACCCTTGCCCTCCAGCGCATTGAGATAGGCAGGCAGTGTGGAAACCAGAGTTTTTCCCTCTCCGGTCTTCATTTCTGCGATCCTGCCCTGATGCAATACAATACCGCCTATAAGCTGCACATCGTAATGCCTCTGTCCCAGCACCCGCCTGGCAGCCTCTCTGGTCACGGCAAAGGCCTCCGGCAAAATATCGTCTGTCGTTTCTCCCTCCTTCAATCTGTCCCGGAAAAGCTGAGTCATAGCCCTCAGCTCTGTATCGCTTTTGGCCTGCATCTCAGGCTCCAGCGCATTTATCTGATCAACAACAGGCTTGATGTCCTTCAAAGCCCTGTCACTGTGCGTTCCAAATATCTTCTTAAAAAGTCCCATGGTTACTTACTCTCCCTCTCTTTCAATCTTTCTATCGCAAGATTGTAGCCGTCTGCTCCGTAATTCAGACATTTGCTGACCCTGCTTATGGTGGCCGTGCTGGCTCCGGTCCTGCTGGAGATGTCCCCATAGGTCATCCCCTCACTGAGCATTTTCGCCACATCAAAACGTTGGGCAAAGGATTTAATCTCATTTATGGTCCCAATATCCTCAAAAAACTGATAGCACTCATCCAGGCTTTTCAATGTGAGAATCGCTTCAAATAAATTGTCAACCGACTCGTCCTTCAATCTATCCATACCCAAACCACCTTTTTCGGTAAAATCATCAGAATCCAGCACTTTGTATTGTACTGCTTTTGGGGCAATCTGTCAAAAACCGGTTAATCCAATTCGTCCAGACTGAGCCCGTAGGCTTCTATAAAATTTTCCATAAAATACTGCGCCGCAGGAAGCTCCATTTCCTCCACAGCGCTCTTTGTGGCTGCCCGGGCCTTTTTAAATTCAGAATTTCCCGCCTTAACCTCTTCAATGCATTTAATATATGCAGAAAGCTTGTCCGCGGCCTTTACCAGAGCAATATACGCCGGGGCTTCCCTTTCATAAAAAAGCAGAGGACGGTAGTCCGGCCGGAACTCCTCCGGCAGCATATCCAGCAGCCTTTCCTTTGAGAGCTCCTCCAGTCTGCCGTAGGATTCCTTAATCTCAGGATTAAAATATTTCACCGGTGTAGGAAGATCGCCGGTTATAATTTCATTTGCATCGTGAAACAACGCATACAGACAGGTCTTCCCCGGGTCATAAGAGCCCCCGAAATACCGATTTGAAATCAGGGCCAGGGCATGAGCCAGCACCGCGACTTCATAGCTGTGCTCCTGTAT
>CABQMV010000084.1 GCA_902465325.1 uncultured Oscillospiraceae bacterium | reverse complement strand
CGTGTCCATGGGACAGACCATACCAATGCCTCCCGTACCATGCTGTATAATATTGAATCCCTGCAATGGGATGATTTTTTGCTGGATATGTTGGAAATTCCCCGGAATATTCTGCCAACGGTAATGGAGTCTTCTGCGGAGTTTGGACACGTACATATAGGGGATGCCTATATTCCCATTACAGGTGTTGCGGGAGATCAGCAGGCGGCGTTATTTGGCCAGTGCTGTTTTCAGGCGGGGCAGGCTAAAAATACCTATGGAACAGGATGTTTTTTGTTGTTTAATACAGGGGACAAGCTATGCTGCAGCCGGCATGGCCTGCTGACTACAGTGGGCATCAGTCTAAAAGGAAAGGTCCAATATGCTTTAGAAGGCAGTGTGTTTGCCGGAGGTTCGGTAATCCAATGGCTTCGGGACGAACTGGGAATTCTGGAGGAAAGCGGCGCGGCCGGCCGGGAAGCAGAGAAAACGGCGGATAACGGAGGCGTATATATTGTGCCTGCCTTTACCGGACTGGGCGCTCCGTATTGGGATATGTATGCCCGGGGAACCATTGTGGGGATTACCCGGGGAACGAACCGGCAGCATATTATCCGGGCGGCAGAGGAGGCTATTGCTTATCAAAGCGCTGATCTGGTAGAGGCGATGGAAAAGGATACGGGAATACCGGTTTCAGAATTGAGAGTAGATGGAGGCGCCAGCCGAGATGCCTTCTTGCTGCAATTTCAAAGTGATATTTTGAATAGACAGGTAATTCGGGTGAAAAATAAAGAAACCACTGCGCTGGGTGCCGCTTGTCTGGCAGGACTGTCCTGCGGGCTGTTTCAAAACGAAGAAGAAATCCGCAGTTTATGGCGGAGCGACCGAGTATTTGAGCCTCAGATGGAGGCTTCCCACCGAAGGCAGTTTTTGCAAAGCTGGCACCGGGCGGTGGAACGCAGCCTAGGGTGGGAGCAGGGCCAGCAGGCTATTTTACATAAAAATTGAAAGCCTGATGGGGATAGGGTTCTTCTGTAAGGCGGAAATGCCACCATTCTGTAGAGCTTCCCTGAAATCCTGCTGCTTCCATAGCCCTTCTCAGTATCATACGGTTTTCATGGATTTTCGCGTCCACTAAAGCAGTAAAGGTGTGGGCCAATTCGTGAAAATAGTCAAAGCGACAGCCCATAGAGACGGGGGTTCCGTCCGAATGTATAATTGTCAAATCTACTGTACTGCCCCTGGAATGCTTAGAATCCGAAGAGATATACTGGCTGAAAAGCTCCTTTTTTGTCAGAGTGGGATAAAAATCCTCTTTACGCAGCATATCGTCTTCGTCCTCTCCCCAGGCAATGAAATCTTTTACTGCATCTGTTGGCCGGTAGGCATCATAAATATATATGAGATATCCCTGGTCTCTGAGCGTATCAGCGGCTTTTTTCAGTGCTGTGCAGGCCTCTGTGGTCAAAATTGCCCGATTGGCCTCATAGCCTTTTACCCTGCGCCCCATAAAATTGTCTTCGGAATAATAGCTGAGGGCAACTACTGCATCGGGTATGTATTTTAAGGCGTCGGAGAACCCTTCCGGCAGAGGCGCTTGTGTGGCTGTGGGCTGCGGACTGGGGAGAGGGGGTTCTCTTGGCGGGGTTTCTGTACTGTCGGGTACAGAGGAGGGCGTCCTCTGATTTTCCGGTAGGCAGAAAAATACAGTCAGCGAAATTACAGATAATATACATATCATTGTCACTGCTGCGAGTATTTTCTCTCGTTTTGTCATGCGTAAAAATATCCTCAACTATGATTTTCTAATAGTAAAAACAGTATAGCACCGTATCTGCTTTCTGACAAGAAACATTTTTCATGGGGACAGACTTGTAGATTTGACTTGTAGGTTTGTGTGCGAAGGGACGGGGAGGTTACGGGGCTGTCTCCTGCTGGGCCGCGGGCAGTATGCTGATCTGGGGACGGGCGCCGGTCACCAAAACTCCCAGATTGTCTCTGTATATTTTGGGAAACTGGGTAACGGGCAGGGGGTTTTCTCCGAGGCCGCATTCCATTGTATAGCCCGGTCTATTGTAATTTTGTATAAACCAATCCTTGTATCCGGCAAAACCGGAGGCATAAGGGGTCGTTTCCAGCGCATATCCGCTGAGCTGGCTGAAAAGGCGGCCAATTTCAAGTGCTCCGGGGGGATTGTAATCGGCAAATTTCCAATAGATGACCTGCCCCTGTGTGTGGTAGGAGAGGGTTAAACTGAAGTTGTTTTCTAACGTATATTGGTAAAGTGCTGAGGATTCCGGAGCGGACAAGGGGCCTGTGCCTACATAATCCCGGGGAGCAGGAGAGGTAAAGCCCTGTTCAAATTTGATTTCCCGAGCCCGTTCCCATTGGGCCGGATAATTCAGGTTTAAGTCTGTCCCCACAATATTGGCTTTCCAGCCGGAGGGAAAGGAAATTTCTGGATAATTGCGGGAGATGGCCAGCGCTTCCTGGTAAGATGGTCCGGACTGGATGGCGCCTGTTACCAGATCAACGCCGTCCGGATTTACCAGAGGGACAATGGAAATACGGCTTTCTGCAAAGAGCTGTTCTGCCTCCGTGTCGTATATGTTACCGCCAGTAGAATATGCCTGTGCGTAATCCTCTAAAAACTTTAGCAGAACCGGTGTCGTAATCCATTCATTGGCATGGTGAGAGGCATTATACAGAACCTGATGGCTTCCGGCACCGATGCCTGCAACATAAAGATTTCGTCCCAGTATGCTGGTGCCAATGACAGAGAGACGGATGAAGGGGTATCTGGCGGCCAGTCCCTCCAGGCAATAGCGGGTCAGCAGGTACGTATAGGAAATAGAGGTGGGTACAATAGAAAAATTAAGAGGGATCGTCAACTCTGTCCCCACAGAAAGATTGAGAGGATTGACCGATGGGTTGGCGGCTATGATTGCCTCTGTGGTGGTGCCGTATTTCCTGGCCAGACGGTAGAAGGTATCTCCTGCCCGAACCGTTACCGGAACATATCCTGTTAGATAGGGAGTCAGAGCCTGGGCTGTTTTAGGGCCTAATATCCCGTCAGGAGTGAGTCCGTTCCTTTTCTGAAAGGTAATGAGTGCCCTGTAAGTAGCGGGCCCGAAGCGGCCGTCAATAAATCCGGGATTGGTATCGGCCCGGGTCAGGGCTAACTGGAGCATTTCCACGTAAGGGCCGCTGTCTCCGTAAGCGGCGTGTAAAGTATCATTGATCACATTCAATCAGGCCTTTCATGCAGAATTGAGTAATATGATTACAGTATATGCTGCCGGCCTTCGAATTGACTCTTATAGATGGAAGCGTACAGGCCGTCTGCAGCCAGTAGCTCCTGATGTGTTCCTTTTTCCTGAATGGATCCGTTGTTGATTACAATTATAGTATCTGCATTTTGAATGGTAGAGAGTCTGTGGGCAATGACAAAGCAGGTACGCCCCTGCATAATGGCATGAAACGCCTTTTGTATTTTTTGCTCGGTACGCAGGTCTACAGAGCTGGTTGCCTCATCCAGCACAAGAATTGGTGCGTCGGCCAGCATGGCTCTGGCAATGGTCAGCAGCTGCTGCTGACCCTGTGAAAGTCCGCTGCCGTCTCCGACGAGCACGGTATCATATCCCTGGGGCAGTTTTGTAATAAAGCTGTGAGCATAGGCTTCTTTCGCGGCCTGTTCTACTTGCTGGCGGCTGGCCTCAGGTCGGCCGTAGGCAATATTTTCATGTACAGTTCCCTGAAACAGCCATGTGTCTTGAAGTACCATGGTAATACTGCGGCGCAAAGATTCTCTGGTTACCTGGGCGGTGGGAATGCCGTCGATGGCAATGGTTCCGTGAAGGGGATCGTAAAAACGCATAAGCAAATTGACTATCGTTGTTTTGCCGGAGCCTGTGGGTCCTACAATCGCCACAATTTTTCCGGGCGGAGTTCTCAGGTTCATACTGTTGATCAGTATTTTATCCAAAGAATAGCCGAATGTAACATCGGTAAAATCCACCTTTCCCTCTACCCGGGAAAGCTTTTGCATATTGCCGGATTCCGGGCTTTCTTCCTGCAGGTCCAACAGAGTAAATACCCGTCGGCAGCCTGCCATGGCATTTTGAAACTGTGTAGTGACCGCGGTAATTTCATTAATGGGCTTTGCAAACTGTGTAGCATAGGTGAGCATGGCGGCAATGGCGCCTATGGTCATACTGCCGTCCTTAATGGCCAGAATACTTCCCAGGATGCCTACTGCAATATAAGAAATGTTATTAATAAAGCGGGTAGTAGGATTGACCAGAGCAGAATAAAACTGTGCTTTTTGTCCTACCCGATAGAGTTCCTGGTCCAGCTGGTGAAAACGGGTGTTCATGCGCTCCTCTGCACAAAAAGCTTTTATGGAGGCCAAACCGCTGATAGTTTCCTCTCCGAAACCGCCCAGAGAACCAACCAGCCCTTGCTGGGCCCGAAACATTTTTGAGGAATGAGAGGTAATATACCGGGCGGTAAAAATAGAAATCGGCGTAATGACCAAGACTGCCAGTGCCGCCCAGGGGTTAATCAAAAACATCATCACCAAAGTGCCTGCAATGGTCACCAGTCCGGTAAGCATTTGAGCCAGTACCTGAGAAATACCCTCTGCAATATTATCAATATCGTTGGTAAAGATACTCATAATATCTCCATGCTTATGAGTATCAAAAAAAACAACAGGAAGACGTGACAGCTTTCCAAAGAGATGCCTGCGCAGGTTCCTTACGGTGTGGCCTGCTACCCGGGCGGAGAGCAGAGGTACCATCCACTGCAGCAGAGCAGTAAAGAGATAGAGAATTCCTAACCAGAAAATAAGGGACAAAAGACTGTCAAGCTTAAACTGGGAGAGCGCGTCAACCGCCTCGCCAAAAACAACAGGAGACAAAAGGCCCAGCCCGCTTCCTGCAAGGGCAAACAAAGAGGCGGCGGCCAGAAGACCTTTTTCGCCGGTAATATATTTTATCAGCCGCTTAAGCATTTTTATCCTCCTGTCCCGAAGCGCACTGACAGATTTCCCTGTATACCGCGCAGCTTTCCATCAAATGGGCATGGCTGCCCATTCCTACTGACTGCCCGCCCTCCAGTACCAGAATTTTATCTGCTCTTCTTACAATATCAGGACGCTGGCTGACAAGCACTATCGTAGTGCCCCGGCACAGCTCCCGGAGCTCTTTCCAAAGGGCAGCGTCGGTGGCATAGTCCAGGGCGCCGGTGCAGTCGTCCAGAATTAGTATTGACGGATCTGCCGCTAGGGTTCTGGCAATGGAAAGGCGTTGTCTCTGTCCGCCGGAGAAATTTACGCCGCCCCGCTCTATCTTTTCCTGGTACCCGTTGCTTTTATCTGTTATAAAGCTGTGGGCCTGAGCTGCTTTTGCCGCAGCAATGATCTGGGCATCAGAAGCCCCAGGGTTTCCCATGCGGATGCAGTCTGCTACCGTTCCGCTAAACAGAACCGCTTTCTGCGCGGCTACGCCTACCAGCTGCCTCAGCCGAGAAAGCCTGTATTCCCGGACATCATGTCCGAATACACGGACACTGCCCTGGGAGGGATCATAAAATCTGGGAATCAAGTTTATCAGCGAGGTTTTTCCGCTGCCTGTACCGCCGATAATTCCCAGAATTTCACCGGGCATCAGGGTAAAATTAATTTTTTCCAGGGCATTTTTACCCTCGGTGTAGGAGAAGCTGACTTCCTGGAATTCCAAGGCCGGCCCGGTTTTGTCCGGCACCGAAGAGGATTCCGGTTCAGACAGGGCGCTTTTCGTGTTTAAAATTTCCGAAATTCTGTCTGCACTGGCTTTTGCCCGGGAAAACAAAACCACTAGATTGGCAACTACCAGTATAGCCACAACCATGTAAGAAATGTAGTTGGTAAAGGCAATGATTTCGCCAGGGGTCATATGGCCGCTTTCCACACGAAGTCCTCCTGCCCATAAAATCAGCAGCACCGCGCCGTTCATAATAATGGCAGTAGCAGGATTCAGCAGAGAAGAAATTTTGTTAACCCGGATGTATGCTTTTGTAAAAGCAGTGTTTTCCTCTTCAAACCGTGTTTTCTCTTTTTTCTCCGCAGTAAAAGCCCGAATCACACGGACTCCCGACAGATTTTCACGCAGGATGGAGGAGAGGCGGTCCAAGTGCTGCTGTACCTTTTTGTACAGGGGCACAGTAGCCTTCATCACCAAGAGTATAATCAGGACCAGCAGAGGAAAAACATACAGGATAATCAGGGAAAGCTTAAAATCCAGCAGCATAGCCATCACCATACTGCCAATGGAAATAAACGGGGCCCGGATAACCAGTCGGATCAGCATGGCCACTGCCTGCTGCAGTATATTGCAGTCTCCGGTTAGTCTGTTTATCAGAGCGGCTGTGCCCAAGCTATTCCATTCCCTGTGTGAAAGTCCGCTGATATGTCGGTATAAAGTATCCCGAAGTCTGGTTCCGTAGCCCTGGGAGGCCACAGACGCACTATACTGGCAGACCAGCGCGCTACTCAGGCCTACAATGGCAACAAAAAGCATCAGCAGCCCCATTTTCAGAATGTAGCTGCTGTTGTTTTCTGCAATTCCCCTGTCAATAACAGTGACCATCATTGTGGGGGTCAGCAGCTCCAAAATGGCCTCCGCCAATTTAAACACTGGGCCGATAATAAGCTGCTTTTTATAATATTTTAAAGGTGTGTACGGCGTTACCCTTTCAGAGCATTTCATTGATCTTTTCCCTTATCTTAATGAGTTTGTTTGGGTCCAGACTGTAGTTTGTAAATGTCAGGTTTTTGCCGATTACCTTGTTCGCTTCCTTTTTCCCTATTTTTTTGGCCAGGGCCTGCAGCGCTCTCATATCCTGCAGTGCTTCCCGAAAGACCTCAAACCGCAAAGAAACAATGGGTTTGCCGTCCACATCCGGATATACCACAAAGGTATCTCCCCCCGGGACCCAGCCGCCGCCTGTCGTGGAGCTGTAGGGATCCAGAGGACGGATAGAGCCCTGAGAATTGTAGAAATTGTAGCCCCACTGGAGGAAGCCTGCAATATCGTATTTAAACAGCTGCATTCCCAAAATCCTGTTTCTAACGGAAGGAAAGGCCAAAAACCGGTTAGGCACCCGGTCTACCTGTCCACAGCAATAGTATGTCCATCTTTCCTGGATATCAGCCTTTAGAAAAGGATCCATGTGGTCAATGCCGGGTACCGGGCAGGGGACACATCCTGTCTGATAGATTTCAATATCACTTAATGCATCAAAGCGCTTGAATTCTCCCAAATATCCCATCAGGAATTCCGCGCTTTCCCGATAGCTGTCCAGCATATCGCCGCTGGGCTCATCCGAAACGTGAAAATAGCATTTTGAGGCAATGCCTTCTGCTTTCAGAAATTGGATCAGTTCCGGTAGGAATTGGCCCAGAAAATCTTTGTATGCCTTTCCGTGTGCATCGGTATCCCAGCCGAAAATACGCTTGTATTTTCCGCCTACTGTAGCCATAATTTTGGGGGCGTGGTAACAGCCCCACTGCGTAAAGAGATGGGACATTTCATAGTACTCCACGCCTATCCGCTTACACATATCTATCCATTTTTTCAGCAGTGTAAAGTCAAATTCATACTGCTTCCCTTTTTTTGTAACGCCTACCAGCTGTATGGTCAGCCTTTCTCCTCCGGGCTCTGTATCTAACGGAGGCGTGAAAAGGGGTGTCAACAGCATGTTAATTCCGTATTCGACAGCTGTTTTCGCAAAGTTTTCGGTAATTTCCCAGTAGCAGTCACTGTTGAATTCCATATGATAATAGTGGCACAGACAGTCTGTGTGAAACCAGTTGGTACAAATCAGCTTTTGCTTAGGCAGCTTCTTGTTTTTTATATCAATAGTAAAATGCACAGTAGATTCTATTCTGCCGTCTGTAAATGTAATTTTGATTTTATGGATGCCGGGAGCAAGCGTTTTTTTTGTGCCGTCTATGGTAAACCATACACTGCGCCATTGGCGGTCTGAAATCCACAGCGGCTTATTCCCGGGACGCAGTACATCAGGAAAGGCATCCGCCTCCGGATGCAGCAGCTCTCCTGAGGGCAGCTCTGTATACATAGTAAAGTCACAGGGAACCATTTCCACATACCGATAGGTAAGCGCATCTCCCAGGTCATGCTCCATTTTGATCCAGAGTCCGGAATTTCCTATGCTTCCATCTGTGTAACGATAGGCCACCTGAAAGGAGTAGGCCTCGTTTTTGAGCATGGAGCCTTTTGTCTTTTTACACTCCAGGGGTAAATCGTAATTGGGAAATACCTTTGCCAGAGAGTTTAATGGTACTAATTTAATCATGTTGTGTATCCTCCGTTATATGAAATCCTTCCTCTTGAGAGAGCTGCTGCAAGATGGTTAAGGCGTCCGCCAGCTTTTCTGTTTCCTCAGAACCGCTGTCTCCGCCGGATATGGCCTCCTCCGGATTTAGAGCATTTGCCCTGTCGGCCTGGGCAACCTGTATCTTCATTTCTTTCCCAAATGCTCTTATGGCACACTGGGCTAAAATCGGATAGTCTTTTTTGCTGATCATATCCATCATGTCTTTATTTTCAAACAGAAGACAGAGGATATTGTCATTAAGTAGATATCCGGTGCTGTTTGTCCGAATGACAGCGGCAGCTGCTGCCTTGCCCCGGTCGCTGAGAGCGCTGAGAAAATCCTTCCAATCCAGCTCATCCCGGATGGGAGTGAGAGGCGTCTGACTGCTCACCTCAGCAGGTTTTTCTGCCGGTGTCTCCTGAAAAGACAGCTCTTTTGGGCTGATGACTTCCTCCTGTACAGGAACGGTATCCGGTCTGTTTGGGTAACGATATGACATTTTGAGGCCGGAGGCTACCAGGTCCGCAACTCGCTGTTCCAGCAGGCTGAGCCGGTCTCGGAGCACCATTTC
>CABQMV010000083.1 GCA_902465325.1 uncultured Oscillospiraceae bacterium | reverse complement strand
GTTAAGACGCCGCCCTCTCACGGCGGAAACACGAGTTCGATTCTCGTAGGAGTCACCAAAACAAAGCCCCCGAAAAATCGGGGGCTTTATTTCTGCCCAAAGGCCTGAGTGAGGAACAGCGGCTCCGATTTCATCTTTGCAGCGCCCTTCCCGGTCCATCGGCTTTTTTCATCTGGTAATACTGTAAAACGTCTCGCCGCCTACTTTTCCGTCTGATTCTAAAGCTCTGTCCCTCTGAAAATCCCGGATTGCCTTATCACAGCCGGCGCCTACAGAACCGTCAAAGCCATTGCACTCATATCCGGCACCGTACAAAAGTCCCTGTATAATATATACACGGTTCCCCTTATCGCCTCTTTTTATCATATGCCGACTCATTGCTGCCCGGGTTGCCGCACCGCAGTAACCGTCTACCGCCAGATTCTCGCCTAACAAATTCAGCTCCGCCTGCATACCGGCAATGGCAGACATTTTGGTGCCGGGGCCGCAGCGGCCGTCTACCGCCAGACCTCTTCTGTATTTGTCATTTAAAAAAGTCTGAAACCGTTTTACCTGATCTGGGAAACGCTGATTTCCTCCGGAATTTCCATTGGAATCAGTATCATAGGATACCCAGGAGGCCTTTCCCCACAGTGAAAAAGACCTGTCTTTCAAACGATTTTTCTGTACGCCATAGGCATGGCCCCTGGCCTCCAGCACATATCCGTTTCCGTCATATACCCCCATATGAGACATGGATTGGGTAAATACAAGAATCCCCGGCACAGCAGGAATATCCGCTATTTTTCCGGTTTGTGAACACTTGGCATACATGGTGTCCACGCCCCAGTCCCCACAGCCATTTATTTCGTATTGTCCAGATCTCCAGGGAATATCCGGACCGTCTGTCCAAAAATATCCTTTTACAAGGCCGTTACAGTCGTGGACCTTTTTTCCCTGGTCATTGGCATAGTCGCCTTCCCAGGGACCATACTTCAGCCGATTCTTGTTCTGGTCATATAAGCTGCGGCTAGCCGCCTGCCCAAAACCACCCAGCCAGTAGGGCTTGCCTACCTGTGCCTGCGCATAGGCCACCAGCCCTTTTGATGTCTTAGCCATTTTCCTTTTTGCCTCCTATAAAATTTTTAACCATCTCAAACATACCTGTCGCCGCAACACCGCTGATCAATCCCTGAATAAAAATGCAGGGTGTAATTCTCATATTAATCCATATATTAATGCCTACTCCTACTGCGGCACAAATAAGAGGAATATACCGGTTCGGTATAATTTTAACTGCATTTTTAATAAGAAACCCAATGATCAGCGCCGCTGCGCAGGGAAGCAGTACGACAAAATCATTTAAATTCATACAAACCACCATCCTCTTAGATTTTCTCATTTCATAATATGAATACGAATAAAATTCGGTGCCACTTCTCATACTATTGGTTGAAAAGGATGTGGTAAAATGTCGTCAAAATCTAAAAATAAAAAGCTGCCCCCCAAGCAGCTCCCTATTGATTTTCTGGAATCCGAAAATTCCACAGTCTCCGCCAGAGAATGTACGGGACTTACCCCCAGGGCAGTCAAAACAGAAGCAGAAACGGAATCCTACAACGATCTCTATAATGTAGACGTGCCCGACAATTAATACCGTCTGCTGCTCCGAAACAGGATTCCTTATATTTTTGTTTCGGAGCAGCGGCTGTTTGAAATCCTTTGCCCCACATGATATACTATTCCCAGTAGGGGGTACGTATATTGAAAATTTTAATCGTAATCGACCAATACTTTTCCGCCAACAACGGAATGACTATTTCAGCCAGGCGCTTTACCCAAGTGCTGCGGGAGCATGGCCACCAAGTAAGAATACTGTGTACCGACAACCCGGAGGATCCTGCCCTTTCCTGCCGGAGGCAGTACATTCCCTTTTTTGATAAGCTGGTACTGTCTCAGGGCATGACATTTGCCCATACGGATCCCGCTGTTTTGCGGCGCGGCATGGAGTGGGCCGACATCGTCCACTTTCACGTCCCCTTTACCCTTTCTCATAAGGGACTGAAAATCGCCAAAGAAATGGGGGTTCCATACACCGCTGCGTTTCATGTGCAGCCGGAAAACATCAGCTCCTCCATTCACTTGGCCCGTCTGCGCCCAGTAAATACTTTTATATACTGGTGGTTCCGACAATATCTGTATAAGGACTGCCGCTACATACACTGTCCCACTCAGTTTATTGCCGATGAATTGGTAAAACATCACTACAAGGGAAAATTATATGTAATTTCCAATGGAGTAGACCCTGATTTTACCTACCGAAAAAAAGAAAAGCCCCCTCAGCTCCAGGATAAGTTTGTAATCCTCTCCACCGGCAGATTTTCAGTGGAAAAGCGTCAAAACATACTAATTAAAGCAGCCGCTCATTCTAAATACGCCCACCGGATCCAGCTTATACTGGCAGGCCAGGGACCCCGGCAGCATCAGCTTTCCCGCCTCGCCCGGCGCAAAAAGCTAAAAAATCCCCCCATCATGAAATTTATGACCAAGGAAGAGTTAATGGACACCATTGCAAGCGCCGACCTGTATGTACACTGCGCAGAATCAGAAATAGAAGGAATGTCCTGCATAGAGGCCTTTTGCGGAGGGCTGGTCCCTATCATTGCGGAAAGTCCTAAATCTGCGGCGAAAAATTTTGCGATCCACCCCGAAAGTCTCTTTCCCGTAGACAACTACCGGGAGCTGGCAAAAAAAATAGACTACTGGATCGAACATCCGGAGGAAAAGGCAAAGTACGAAATAGAATATAGTAATAGAGAAAAGGAATATAATATGAATACCTGTGTACTGCGCATGGAAAAAATGTTCCAGGAAGCCATTCAGGCACGGGAAAAGGCCAATTTATGAAGCAAGCAATGCCGGAAGACAAATATAAAGAGATTCCTTTAGACGAACACGTACTTCACATGTGGACGCCTTTGGCTTTTGATACGCCTCCGGGATACGATTATCTGCGTACAGACTGGCCATCTTCTCTCCTGCACTTTTTGATTAAGTTTATAGCAGCGCTCCTGCTGATCCCCTATAATGTACTGTGGTACGGACTGAAAATACGAGGCAGAAAAAATCTCAAGGGGCTGCGGGGCTCCGGCGCAGTAACCATTTCCAACCACGTCCATCCCATGGACTGCACCTTTGTTAACCTGGCGCTTCTTCCCCGAAGAATATACTACCTTACCCTGGCCTCAAATTTCAAGATTCCCCTGATCCGGCGGCTTATCAAAATATTGGGGGCCGTTCCGATTCCCGGCAGCCTCTCCTCAAAAAAGGAAATGCTGGACGCTATGAAAACGGCTTTGGAAAAAGGACATTTTGTCCATATCTACCCTGAGGAAATTTTAAGGCCCTATTATCCTGACTTAAGGCAATGCAAAAGCGGTGCCTTTCATTTGGCCTACAGCAGCGGGAAACCCATTGTCCCTCTGGCCATAACCTACAGAAAGCCCCAGGGAATCTGCTGCATGAAGCGCAAGCCCTGCCTTTCACTCACTGTGCTGGAGCCGGTCTACCCCAATACAAAAGCTCCCAAAGGTGCGGAGGTCCGCCGGATGCAGGAGCTTTGTGAAAAACAGATTCAGGACTGTATTCAGAAAAACCGATTTTAATTTCTCTCATCCAGCGCAGTATACTCTCTCTTTTTCAGTATATTTTTATAGGCGGGACGGATAATTTTATTGCCCATAATCAGCTCTTCTATCCGATGGGCACTCCACCCTGCAATCCTTCCTATGGCAAAAATAGGGGTATACAGTTCGCTGGGAATGTTCAGCATGGAATAGACAAAGCCGGAATACATATCTACATTTGCGCACATTTCCTTGGTATGATTTTTGTATTTTACAAAAATTTCCGGAGTAAAGGCCTCAATTTTTCGATACAGCTGAAACTCCTGTGTATTGCCGGTCACCTCTGCCAGCTCCTCAGCCTTTTGCTTCAAAAGTACCGCCCTGGGATCAGAAACCGTATATACCGCATGGCCCATACCGTATATCAGGCCGGAACCGTCATACGCTTCTTTTTTTATAATTTTAACCAGATAATCATATACCTGCTTATCATCTGTCCAGTCCTCTACATTGTGCTTGATGTCCGCAATCATTCCCATCACTTTATGATTGGCGCCGCCGTGCTTGGGTCCCTTCAGGGAACCAATGGCCGCTGCAATGGCAGAAAAGGTATCTGTCCCTGTTGACGTTACCACCCGCGTAGTAAAGGAGGAATTATTGCCGCCTCCGTGTTCCGCATGGAGCACCAGATTCAAATCCAGTATTTCTGCCTCCAGCTTTGTAAATTTCTTATCGGAACGGATCATGTGCAGCAAATTTTCCGCAGTAGACAGCTCCGGCAAAGGGTTGTGGATATAAAGGCTCTTCCCGTCGTAATAGTGGCGCTTTGCCTGATAAGCATAGGCCACCATTGTGGGAAACTTGGCAATGAGGGAAATACACTGGCGGATAACATTGGCAATCTCTGTGCTGTCCGGGTCCTGGTCGTAGGTATAGGAAGCCAGTACACACCGAGCCAGCTTATTCATAATATTATTGCTGGGCGCTTTCATAATCATATCCTCTGCAAATCCGTCTGGCAGAGCCCTGTTGTCCCCCAGCAGCTGCTGAAATTCCTTCAGCTGCTTTCTCTCGGGCAATTCCCCTGTAAGCAGTAGGTAGGCACATTCCTCAAAGCCAAAGCGGTTATCCCTTTGAAAGCCGTCTACAATATCATGAATTTCCATGCCCCGGTAATACAGCTTGCCTGGCATGGGGACCTTCTCGCCCTCCTCCAGAATATAGGCTCTCACATCTCCGATATGGGTAAGGCCCACCAGCACACCGGTACCGTCTGCGTTTCTCAGACCGCGCTTTACATTATATTTACTGTAATACTCCCCCTCCACCTGATTATGGGAAGTCGTAACACCGGCAATTTCTCTGATAAAATTGCTGTAGTCTCTTTCCGGTCCCCTTTGTGTGTTGTACATGGTAAAGCCTCCTTGATTCTATATCAGAAAAATAATTGTACGCTAAAACCAAATTTGTGTCAATGAAGTGACTGCATGGATTCTCACTGGAACGGAACAAAAGGACCGATGTTACATCATACCCAGCACCTGTGCTCCGTTCTCCCACAAAACCCGGTGTTCTTCCTCTGGAGAAAGGCCAAGACGTCTTAAATACACCAGCTCTGTACCGGGGTTCCACATGGGGTAATCAGAACCAAATAAAACCCTGTCCGTCCCAAAAGCTTCTATTACCTGAACGGTCTCTTTCTTTGTCATATTATAAAAGCTAGAGGAGCAGTCCACATAAAAATTCGGCGTCCCCGGCAGCATGGCAACAGCCTTCCTCCAATTGTTCCAGCCGCCGAAATGGGCACCTATCAATACCATGTTCGGCAATTTATCCATAAAATTCAATATATTCTCCGGGTTGGAAAACTGGTACCGGGGATCTCCTGCGTGAATCAGCAGCGGAAGCCTGCCCGCAAAAAGCCGGCACATTTCTATAGAGCGCTCAGAATCTATGGCAAATTTCTGAAAATCCGGATGCAATTTCACACCGCGAAGTCCCAGAGACAGCAGATTCTCCACATCTGCTTCCAGGGTCTCACTGTCCGGATGCAAGGTGCCGAAACCCACCAGCTGCTCCGGATGTGCCTGTACCTGAGAATGAATAAAAGTATTGATCGACCTTACCTGATGAGGTGTGGTAGAAACCGAATGCACCAGAAAATTGGTAATACCGTACTTCTCGCCTGCTGTCAGCAGCCCCTCTACCGTGCCGTCCATGTGCATTTCCAAATGGTAAAATTCTCCCACACTCCGAGTTGCCTTCTCTGCAATCTTATCAGGATAAATGTGACAGTGTGCATCTAAAATTCTTTCCAAAACTACTCACCCTACCTTTTCACACTACAATCACTTACTGTATTTCATATATATAGTTGAACCGCCCAAAGGGCGCACAGTCACCGTCTTTATAAAAATTCATTACGTCCGTCAGGGCAATGTTGTCTATCCATTTAAACTCCAGCGAAATCTTTTCCTCCTGTCCAATGGCCTTTCGGGGAACAGCTATATACTGCATAGTACCCTCCCGCCAAAAGCCTATAGAGGCTTTCTCCTTCCAGCTGCTGTCAGATGCATCCCAAAACAGCAGAGACCTCCCCGAAATAATATAGTCATAGCCCTCCCAGCCAGTTTGTTTACTCCGATCTGTATCCAGCAGAAGTTCCATCACATGGTCCCCCTCTGCCTGGATGGGCGCCGCAGTCTCTGCGTAGAAATAGAGGAACTCCTGGTCGTAAGCCGCTTTTGCTCTGATGATGTTATTCCTCCCAGTAAGATTTTTATAGAAATATCCCGCATAGCCCGGGAACTCCCGATTCGCCTGGGAGCCTTTGTGAGAAAGGTAATCCGGGAATACCTCTCCCCATTTGGCAAAACAGCCCTGAGGAATCGTAACCGGCTCCCGGGGAATTTCCACATGCCGCAATCCCTTAAAACGTCGAATGTTAGCAGCCATCTGAAGATAATAAGTGTCCAGATAGCCGTCAATATCCGGTTCAATATCCCGGCTGCGCTCCCGGTCATAGTGGTCTACAAAGGCAATCTGAGAGCTGCCATCCCGTATCCAGGATTCATCTGTCCATTTTCCCATTGTCCATTCATTCCAGCCGGTAATAAAAACAAAGTCCGGATCGATTTCAAGTGCATAGTCCCATTGCTCCTGCACATTATAGCCGTACAGATAGGAATCCTTCGTAACCCTTTTGTGTTTCTCTTTATAAGTATAGCTCCGGCCGTATGTACCCACATCATTAAAATGGGTGCAAATCAGGCCGTCCCGGCAATTCTGAGCGACACCTACCGTACACATTTCATAGGTGCCGTCCGGCTTTGGCCCATACCCGTGCTGAGGAGCAATTTCCAGCCAGCCCCACTGTTTATCATCCCAGGGACCGCCCGCATACAGGGGCTGAGGATACCGATAAGTGAAAAAATTCCGTATTTCCTCTATAAGCACCGTATCCTCAGGGCACACACCCGCCTCCTGAGGCAGGGCTTGCGGATACGCCAAAATCAGGGGCTTTCCCTCCCACATAAACCATAAATCACTGTAAAGCCCCGGTTTGTATAAATCCTGGTATAATCCCTTCAGCTGTACATACGTACAATAAATTCCCGCAAAATTCAGCATAAAAGCAATCTTAGGAACCCGGATCCCGTCCTCCCTGGCCTTTTTCATCTCCGCCAGAAGAGGCATAAAGGAATCCTTCCAGAGAAAGCTTCCGTTTGTATTGTCAAATATAATCACATCCACACCGGCATCGGCAAAGTATTGCATGTGCTTTCTGATTACATAGGGATCGTCATTTCTGTAATACCCATAAAAAGGCTGGTTCCAATGGACCACATCGTGATCTGTCCATTCCGGATGGTGGATATCGAACTCCGCTTCAGGACAGCGTCCCAGAAGCTCTGTCAGATTCACCGCTCTGTTATAAATGTCCTTCTGACGCCAGGTCCAGTAGAACAGGCCCACCAACTTCTGCCTGGGACTGCCAACTTCTCTGCTGTCTGGCAAAGCACGGCCAAGCATATCTGTAGCGGTGATTAAATCGTTATGGGTATCCCTTATCGGCGCCTGAGACGCTCGGTAGCGGATCTGAGAATAAGGACTGTCCTGTATAAAAGTAAAGGATTGAAAATAAGTACCTTCCTCCTCACAGGAAAAGCCGATTTCATGCTCGCCGGGACAGATTTCGGGAATTTCAACCTGCATCTGCTCCGTTTCATGCTCCAAAGCCGTATTGTTTATGGCAAACTCTGCCCTTACCTGTCCGTCCACAAACAGGTTGGCCAGACATGTATAGGGAATACGGCGGCCTACGATCGTCAGGCCTCTGGCACTTTCTGTAAAATTTATATTTTTGTAGGTAACGGTATGCTGACCTGCTTGAACAGTCCAATCTGCCCGGATAACAGTACTCATTGTATTCTTTCTCCTTTCAGAAATCATTGATTCCTGTGGAATTTTACCATAAAGAACACAAGAGTTCAACGGAGATTTCGCCTATAAAAACCGAACAACCTCATTGGGAGTACAATCTAGAATTTTACACAGCTTTTCCAAAGTCAGCAAAGTAATATTATTGTTTTTCTTCAAGGTGTCCAGCGTTTTGTTATCAATACCGGATTTCAGAAGCTTGTACTGTGTAATGCCCTTTTGCTCCATTGTCTTCCACAAAGGGCCAAAAACTATCATTGTAATCACCACCTTTGCCTTCTTTCGGTCATTACAATTATATTGCCCAAGTAAAAAAATAAATATTGTGGAGTTTGACACAATAACGCTATATCTGCTCTGTCAATGGGAAAAAGCTTCCGCAAAACGCCGTTAAAAAACCCCTCCTGGCGGCTGTCAGATGCCGCTGGAGGGGGTTTTCTTTGTCTCTTGTTCTATTGACTTTGTTTTATTTCTTCCAAAAAGGCTTTTTGTCAGAAGAAGCCTTGCCGGCCCCGGATTCCTGGCCCATAGACTCCTTTAATTCCTGCAGCAGCTCTTTTTGTTTTTCCGTAAGCTTTTTGGGAATCAGCACGTTAATTTTGACAAACTGATCTCCTCTTCCTGCACCTCTTAGGCGCTGCGTCCCCTTTCCCTTTAATTTAAAGGAAACGCCAGGCTGGGTTCCTGCGGGGATCACCATAGAAACCTCGCCGTCAAGGGTGGCCACCTTGATGGTATCTCCCAAAGCCGCCTGCACAAAGGAAATAGAAGCTTCTGAATACACATCAAAGCCCTCTCTCCTCAGGCCGGGCTGCTTTCTCACCCGTATAGAGATCAGTAAATCCCCTGGCTGCCCTCCCCGGCTGCCCGGTTCCCCCTGGCCGCTCAGAGAAATTGCCTGCCCGTCATCAATTCCTCCCGGAATTTTGACTTTAGTTTTAATGGCTTTTCGTACCTTTCCGTTGCCCCCGCAAATAGGGCAGGGATCGTTAATGATTTTACCGGTCCCACGGCACTTGTCGCAGGTCCGAACATTCGTAAAACTGCCAAAAGGAGTAGACTGGGATACCTGAACCTGACCGCTGCCGTGACAGCTGGGACAGGTGGAAGCCGATTTGGATTTCGAGCCAGTCCCTTCGCAAGTATCACAGGATACATATTTATTGACTGTAATTTCTTTTTCTACACCGAAAGCGGCTTCTTCAAATGTAATTTCCAGATAGGTCTTTATGTCCGATCCTCTCTGCGGACCATTCCTGCGGCCGCCTCCGCCGCCAAAACCTCCGCCGAAAAAAGATTCAAAAATATCTTCAAAACCAAATCCGCCGC
>CABQMV010000082.1 GCA_902465325.1 uncultured Oscillospiraceae bacterium | reverse complement strand
TTGAAGAAAAAAAGAAACAAAGCCAAGCCCTTCTCCTGCTGGCCCGAAAAAAAGAAGAACTGGAGCAGCACTGGCAGGAAAATCAAAAAAAGCTCGCTGTTTTAGAGGAACGGATTACGGCACTGACCGGCTTGCTGAATTACACAGACCGTCAGCAGGCCGCCTCTGCACTGGAAGACAAAAAAGCGCTTCTGGCTGCTGAAACAGCCTTTTGGGAGGAGACCTCCTGCCGTACTGCTGCCTTGGAGAAAGAGCTGGCGGCTCTCAACGCCGCCGTCCATACCCACCGCAAACACCTAGCTGAGGCGGAAGAGGCCTTCCTTCCCTTTGCCCATTTCCTGACAGAGGAATTGCTGCTTCAGGAAAAACAGCGCCTGCTGGAAGAGAAAGAAAAGCAGCAGCAGGATTTGTACGCGGTGATTGTTTCAGATCAAAAGGCTGGAGAAAAAATTTGTATTTTTGCCGATAAAATATCCCGCTGTGCCAAAGCATATTCAGAGATAAAGCTGCTGTCTGACGCCGCCTCCGGCACTCTGCCCGGACAAAGCAAGCTGTCCTTTGAGGCCTATCTGCAGACCTATTATTTTACCGAAATCCTTAACCGCGCCAACCAATGGCTGAGCAAGTTCAGCAGCGGGCGTTTTCTGCTGCACCGGATGGAAGACTCCCAGGACAGACGGTGGCGGGCCGGATTGGAGCTGGAGGTACTGGACAATTACACGGGAAAATACCGGCATGTACGCACACTTTCCGGAGGAGAAATCTTTACAGCCTCTCTGGCTATGGCTCTCGGCCTCTCAGATGCCGTCCAGGCCCACGCCGGCGGCGTATCTCTGGACATTCTCTTTATTGATGAGGGCTTTGGTACCTTAGACGGAGAAGCCATGGAAAAGGCCATGGATACCCTTGGCAGCCTGGCAGGCACCTCCCGGCTGATCGGCATCATCTCTCACGTAGAAGAGCTGAAGAGCCGAATCCCTAGACAGATTCAAGTAATCCGCGCCTCTCAGGGAACCGGCTCTCAGATCTGGACAGCCTCTCTTTAGAGGAGCAAAGCAGAGGAGTCAGACAGGATTTCCACAGAAAGCTACTTTACCTGGATTTAACATAACCTTGCTTTTGGACTTTACATAAATTTTTTATTCTTTGTTTGTACGAAAGAGAATCGTACATAATAATAGTGAAGAATAAAAAGGAGTAAAGAAAAGATGAAAAAAGCAATTACGATGACAATAGCGGGAATTCTGACGCTGGGACTGATGGCAGGCTGCCAGTCCAACAGCGGCGGGGCTTCTCAAGAGCCCGGCTCTACAAAGGCTCCTTCCCAAAAGGAGGATACTATTACAGTGCTCTCCAGAGAAGATGGTTCCGGAACCAGAGGCGCCTTCATAGAGCTGTTTGGCATTGAGGAAACCAACGCAGACGGCAAAAAAGAGGATATGACCATTGAAACAGCAGATATCAATAACAGTACAGGGATTATGCTGACCAATGTAGAGCAGAATACCTCTGCTGTAGGCTATGTTTCTATGGGTTCACTAAAAAATACAGTCAAGGCTCTGAAAATTGACGGAGCAGAGGCAACCACAGAAAACATTAAAAACGGTACCTATAAAATTGCCAGGCCTTTTAACATCGCAACCAAAGAAGGACTCTCCGATGTAGCCAAAGACTTTATCGCCTTTATTCTGTCTGCTCAGGGACAGCAGGTAGCCGCCGATAACGGTTATATTCCCAACGACAATCCCGCAGCCTACAGCGGCTCCAAGCCCTCCGGAAAAATCACCGTAGCAGGCTCCTCCTCTGTAACACCCTTAATGGAAAAGCTCAAGGAGGCTTATCTTGCAGTGAACACCAATGCCTCCATTGATATTCAGGAAAGCGATTCCACCTCAGGAATGACCAGTACGGCAGAGGGCGTATGCGACATTGGAATGGCTTCTCGCGATTTGAAGGACAGCGAGCTGGAAAAAGGGCTGACTGCCACTGTAATTGCCACAGACGGAATCGCTGTAATCGTAAACACGCAAAACAGTCTGGATGGCCTTACATCGGCTCAGGTAAAAGCCATCTATACCGGTGAGCTCACCAAATGGTCGGAGGTTCAATAAGGATGACCAGCAAGACAGCAGCTTCTATAAAAGAAAAGCTTATGAAAATTGTCTTTCTGCTGTCAGCCTGTATATCAATTCTCGCAGTTGCCCTGATCTGTATTTTCCTGTTCGCTAACGGGATTCCGGCAATGGCGAAGGTCGGAGTGTGGGACTTCCTCTCAGGACAGAAGTGGAAGCCCACTTCCGATATATACGGCATACTGCCTATGATACTGGGCAGCATTTACGTAACAGCAGGAGCGCTGATCATAGGCGTCCCCATTGGAATCCTGACAGCCGTATTTATGGCCCGGTTCTGTCCCAAAAAGCTTTACAGAGTTTTAAAGCCTGCTGTGGATTTACTGGCAGGCATTCCTTCCGTGGTATACGGCTTTTTCGGTCTTATGGTAATCGTACCGGCTATCCGCAGCATCTGGGGAGGAAATGGAACCTCTATGCTGGCGGCCTCTATAGTTCTAGGTATTATGATACTGCCTACCATAATCGGTGTTTCCGAATCGGCCGTCAGAGCTGTGCCGGAAAGCTATTACGAAGGCGCCCTGGCGCTGGGAGCCAGTCATGAACGCAGTGTATTCAAAGCTGTACTGCCCGCTGCCAAATCCGGTATCTTTGCAGGCGTTATTTTGGGAATCGGACGGGCCATCGGAGAGACAATGGCTGTCATCATGGTGGCAGGAAACCAGCCGGTTATGCCCAGCGGCCTTTTAAAGGGTGTCCGGACCCTTACCATCAATATTGTTATGGAGATGGGATATGCCGCCGACCTGCATCGGGAAACACTGATCGCCACAGGGGTTGTCCTCTTTGTATTTATATTGATTATCAATTTGTGCTTTTCTCTGGTAAAAAGGAGGTCAAACCGTGACGAGAAATAAACTAGAAGCGCTTCTGCTCAGGGCACTGGTATATTTGGCCATTGGAATAACTGTCATTGCGCTGGTATTTCTCCTGGGCTATATTCTCATAAAAGGCATTCCTCATCTTTCGCCTGATCTGTTTGCTCTAAAATACACCTCCGAAAACGGTTCCCTCTTTCCCGCCATGGTCAATACCGTAATCATGACACTGCTTTCCCTGTTGCTTGCCGTCCCACTGGGAATTTTCTCCGCTATTTATCTGGTAGAATACGCCCGCCGGGGCAACAGGCTAGTAAAAGTAGTCCGCACCACAGCAGAAACCCTGTCCGGAATCCCCTCTATTGTATATGGGCTGTTCGGGTATCTTTTATTTGTAATTTCTTTAGGATGGGGGTATTCCATGCTGGCAGGGGCCTTTACTCTGGCTATTATGATTCTTCCTGTGACTATGAGAACCACAGAGGAAGCGCTGAAAGCTGTGCCCGACAGCTACCGGGAAGGCAGCTTTGGACTGGGCGCAGGAAAGCTGCGCACTGTCTTTCGTGTCATTTTACCCTCGGCCATCCCCGGAATTCTGGCCGGCATTGTACTGTCTGTAGGGAGAATTGTGGGAGAAACAGCTGCTCTTATCTACACAGCCGGGACGGTGACAGATATACCGGACAGTCTTATGGACAGCGGCAGAACCCTTTCTGTTCACATGTATTCCCTTTGGAAGGAAGGGATGCAGACTGAAAAATCCTATGCCACAGCAGTGGTGCTCCTTATGGTAGTTGTGGGCCTAAACGCATTATCTGCCCTGATTGCCAGAAGGATCTCCAGAAAAGGGGAAAAGGCGGAAAAATAATGGACTCCGCTCAGAAAGCAATTACAGTATGGACACAGAGGAAAGGACTGGTCATGACCATGAATAAATTTAACATAGAAAATCTGAATCTTCACTACAGCAGCTTTCACGCTCTGAAAACAGTGAATTTGAACATAGCCGCCCATGAGGTAACCGCTTTCATCGGTCCCTCCGGCTGCGGCAAATCCACATTGCTTAAATGCCTCAACCGAATGAACGATCTGGTGGAGGGCTGTCAGATTGACGGAAAGGTACTTCTGGACGGAGAAGATATATACGGAAATATGGATACCAACCTGCTGCGCAAACGGGTGGGAATGGTATTTCAAAAGCCCAACCCCTTTCCTATGAGCGTGTACGACAATATCACCTACGGCCCCAAGACCCATGGAATCCGCAGTAAGGCCAGGCTGGATGATATTGTGGAAAAATCCCTGCGGGATGCTGCCATTTGGGAGGAACTAAAGGACAGACTGAAAAAGAGCGCACTGGGTCTTTCCGGCGGACAGCAGCAGAGGCTCTGCATTGCGCGGGCACTGGCTGTGGAGCCGGAGGTACTGCTCATGGATGAGCCTACCTCTGCATTGGATCCTATTTCCACTTCTAAAATTGAGGATCTGGTTATGCAGCTAAAAGAAAATTACACAATTATTATTGTAACCCACAATATGCAGCAGGCTACCCGGATATCAGACAAAACAGCATTTTTTCTGTTGGGTGAGGTCATCGAATACGGAGAGACAGAAAGGCTGTTCTCCAATCCTGAAAATAAGAAAACAGAGGATTATATTACGGGGAGGTTTGGATAATGAGAAATTATTTTGACAGACAGCTTCAGCTTTTAAATCAGGAGCTTATTGAAATGGGGGCGCTGTGTGAAAACGCAATTTCCTGCGCGGTCAACGCCCTTCTGGAAAACAATATGGAGCTGGCGGACGAGGCCGGAGCTACAGAAAAAGAAATTGACAGAAAAGAGCGGGATATTGAGAGCCTGTGTCTGAAACTCCTGCTGCAGCAGCAGCCGGTCGCCAGAGATCTCCGACAGATTTCCTCTGCTCTGAAAATGATCACCGACATGGAGCGGATCGGAGATCAGGCTTCTGACATTGCGGAGCTTTTGCGTTTTACCGACTTATCTGCCTGCAGCGGCGCCGTACACATTGCAGATATGGCCAAGGCTACAGCCAGCATGGTAACAGAAAGTGTAGACGCCTATGTAAAGCGGGATGAGGATATTGCCCGAAAAGTCATTTTACATGACGATGTAGTGGATCACTTGTTTTCTCAGGTGAAAAGTGGTGTAATAGAGATGCTGGCAGATAAAAGTCTGGACGGCGAACAGGCTCTGGATCTGCTGATGATTGCAAAATACCTGGAGCGCATCGGAGACCACGCAGTAAATATAGCGGAATGGGTGATGTTCTCTATTACAGGAGGCCATGTGTAAAATGATTTACTGTGTTGAGGATGACAAGGCCATACGGGAGCTGATCGTATATACCCTTCAGAATACCGGCTTTGAAGCAGAAGGCTTTGAATCTGCGGATCAGCTGCTGCCCGCACTGCATACCCGGCTGCCTCAGCTGATTCTACTGGATATTATGCTGCCGGGACAGGATGGAATTTCAATTTTGAAGCAGCTGAGACGAAATGGACAGACCGCCGGAATCCCGGTGATTCTCCTGACTGCGAAAGGAACTGAATACGACAAAGTCATTGGCCTGGACTCCGGGGCCGATGACTACATAACGAAGCCCTTCGGCATGATGGAGCTGATATCCAGGATTAAGGCTCTGCTGCGGCGCACCGCTTCCTCAGAAGAGGAACGGGACAAGGAGCTTCGGGCAGGCACAGTGGTTTTGATTCCCCGCTCTCATAAAGTCACAGCAGAGGGCCGCCTAGTAGAACTGACCCTAAAGGAATTTCAGCTGCTGTATATGCTGATGGAGAATGCCGGATCTGTACTTACCAGGGACCTGCTGCTGGAAAAAATATGGGGCTACGATTTCTGCGGAGAGACCCGCACAGTGGACGTCCATATCCGTACACTCCGGGCTAAGCTGGGGGCCGCAGGCACCGTCATTGAAACGGTCCGGGGAGTCGGCTATAAGATAGAAAAATAATAGAAATACACTAAAAAAGCCTCTTATACAAGCATCCGGAGCTCTGAGCTTTGGTCCGAAAACAAAGGAGTACTGTAAAAGTGAAAAAGAAAATTTATCTTTTTATGTTTCTCATTTCCATATTTACTATGATTCTCAGCGCCGCTGTCAGCGTAGGCGTTATCTATAACAGCTCTCTTACCGCTGTAAAAAAAGAGCTGGGCACACAGGCAAACTTTTTCTCTAAAGTACTGTCCTCCGGCGATCTGTCCTATCTGGACTCCATAGGTACAGAAACACCGAACCGCATTACGCTGATCCAAAAGGACGGTACCGTTCTATATGACAATTATCTGGATGAGGCCACGCTGTCTAACCATATAGAACGGCCTGAAATTACACAGGCCATACAAAACGGCAGCGGTCAGGCAATCCGCCGTTCCGACTCTGTCGGGAAGCAAACCTATTATTACGCACTGCGGCTGGACAACGGAAACATCCTGCGGCTCTCCGATACCATGGACAGTATATTTGGTCTGGTGCTGGACACGCTCCAATGGGAGCTTCCGCTGCTGGCAGGAATTCTCCTGCTTTCTCTGGCTGTATCCCATACAATGGCTGCATCGATTATCAATCCTTTAAATAAGCTGGATTTAAACGCGCCTTTAAACAATAATACCTATGAAGAGCTTTCTCCCCTGCTGGTTCGTTTAGAAAAACAAAACCGGCGCATTGATACGCAAATCCAGCTGCTTTCTGAAAAGCAAAGCGAAATGGAGGCCATTACTGCCGGTATGCGGGAGGGCCTTGTTATTTTGAATAACAGTGGCGCCATTGTATCCGTCAATAAAAGTGCTCTGCACATTTTCGGACTTTCCCTGCTCCCTCAGGAAGAAAGCGGCGCCAAGAGCTATCTTTCTCTTTGCCGAAATTTAGACTATATAAAGGCTGCAGAGGCTGCACTTGAGGGCAAGTCCTCCACCACTCTGCTGCATCTGGGAGGCCGCTGTTACCGGCTGTCCGCCGGCAGTGTGGAACAGGAAGGAGCAGAGACTGGCGGTGCCGTCCTGTTTCTGGCAGACGTAACCGAGAAGGAGGCAGCAGAAACCATGCGACGGGAATTCACGGCCAATGTCTCCCATGAGCTGAAGACGCCGCTGACCTCTATTATGGGCTATGGGGAAATTATAGAAAACCGTGTGGCCCGTCCGAAGGACATTTCTGCTTTTGCCGGCAAAATACGGGCAGAGGCCGGCCGGCTTCTCACCTTGATTGAAGACATATTAAAGCTGTCTCAGCTGGACGAGGGCGTCAGCAAAGAAAATTTTACGCCGGTCAATCTCTATCAGGTGGCCTGTGAAGCAGTAGAGGAGTTGCGGCCTATGGCAGCTAAATTAGACGTTTCTCTGGAAATATCCGGCACTCCCTGCATAATCAGCGGAATTGCGCAGACCCTTCACGAGACGGTTTACAATCTATGTGACAACGCCATTAAATATAACCGCCCGGGCGGACACGTCTGGGTCACTGTAGCCCCGGACTCCTCCCTGCCGGAGCGCACCGGCTTTCTTCTCACCGTAAAGGACGACGGCATCGGAATACCGGAAGCAGACCAGGCCCGGGTATTTGAAAGATTTTACCGGGTCGACAAAAGCCATTCCAAACAAACCGGGGGAACCGGCCTGGGCCTTTCCATTGTGAAGCACGCAGTACTGCTGCACGGGGGAAACATTTCCCTTAAGAGCCAGCCGGGGTCCGGTACAGAAATAACCGTTTCTCTATAACCCTTCTGGATTTTTTCTTGAATGCCTATAAAAAACATGTTATGATTAGGTCATTCAAAAAGAAGGAGAGAGGGCTGTGAAAATTTCAACCAAAGGCCGGTATGCGCTGCGTATGCTCCTGGATCTGGCGGAACATCGGCAAAATGGCTATATCACGCTGAAAGACATTGCGCAGCGGCAGAATATATCAAAAAAATATCTGGAACAGATCGTCCCGGTACTGAATAAATCAAACATACTTATGACAAACAGAGGATACCAGGGCGGCTATCGGCTGGCCAAAGCACCAGAAAAGTGTACCGTAGGTGAGATTCTCCGTCTGACGGAGGGCAGTCTGGCTCCGGTTGCCTGCCTGGAAACAGATCCGGTGCAGTGTCAGCGCAGCGCCGACTGCGCCACGCTTCCTGTCTGGAGAGGGCTGAGCCGTGTCATCAATCAGTACCTGGACGGAATTACGCTGCAGGACATTATGGATCAGCAGCAAGAACGCGGTATAAACAACTATTCGATCTGATACAAAACAGGACCCTCTGATGTATGGGCATCTTCGGATCCTGTTTTTCTCTTTTTATTCTGCAAACATGGGAGTTGACAGGTATCGCTCCCCCGTATCCGGGAGCAGGGCAATAATCAGCTTTCCTTTATTTTCGGGCCGCTTGGCCAGCTGGCTGGCCGCCCATACTGCCGCACCTGAAGAAATCCCTACCAGAAGGCCTTCTTTTCTGGCCAGTATACGCCCTGTTTCAAAAGCGGCTTCATTCTCGACTGCAATAATTTCATCGTAAATTTCTGTATTTAATGTGTCCGGTACAAAGCCTGCGCCGATGCCTTGGATCTTATGGGGGCCGGGAGTCCCCTTTGAAAGTACCGGGGAGCCGGCAGGCTCTACTGCCACTACTTTTATAGCAGGGTTTTGACTCTTCAGGTACTCTCCTACGCCGGAAATGGTCCCTCCGGTACCGACGCCCGCCACAAAAATGTCCACCTTTCCGTCTGTATCCCGCCAGATTTCCGGTCCTGTAGTATTTCTATGGGCTGTGGGATTCGCGTCGTTGGTAAACTGACCGGGAATTAGACTTCCAGGTGTCTGCGCCGCTAATTCCCGGGCCTTGTCAATAGCGCCCTGCATACCCTTTGCCCCTTCGGTCAAAACCAGCTCCGCTCCATATGCCTTCAAAAGATTTCTGCGTTCAACGCTCATCGTATCGGGCATGGTAAGGATCACCCGATACCCCTGGGAGGCCGCGGCCGCAGCCAGCCCAATTCCGGTATTGCCGCTGGTGGGCTCAATAATCACTCCGCCCGGCTTCAGCAGCCCGCGTTTCTTTGCATCCTCCAGCATGGCCTTGGCAATCCGGTCCTTAACGCTTCCCGCCGGGTTAAAGTACTCCAGCTTGCCGCATACGTCTGCCTCCAGCTTTTTTAACCGGCTGTAATTGGACAGTCTCATCAACGGAGTGCCGCCAATCAAATCTGTAATTTGTTCAAATATTCGCATTTTTTGCTCCTTCCTAAATTGGTTTTTATTACCCATTAAACCTATTATTTTCATAGGTATAATATCACCTCTTTTGCTGTCTGTCAAACGATTTACTGTGCGCTGCCCTGCCAGACAAACAAAACACGTTTTCCATTGCATATAAAAATTGGAAAGCTTCAATAATTTCCATTTTATTTTTATTTAATGCAGTAAAAAATAAGATAGAAACACAAGTAAACAAACACGAGGTGAATCAATTAATGAAAAAAACTGTTTCTGTGGCCCTGGTATTGGTAA
>CABQMV010000081.1 GCA_902465325.1 uncultured Oscillospiraceae bacterium | reverse complement strand
GATGAAAGCGGACAGTGGTTATTGGAATTTTCTCCAAAGGAATATACAACAGAAGGGCAGACCCTGGCAATCTATCCAAAAAACGGAGAGAGAACGGAGTTCCACGATATTCTCATTGGAGATGTCTGGTTTGTTTCGGGGCAGTCCAATGCGGAATTCTACTTTGAGACGACAACCGTCCTGTATCCTCAGCTGAAAAATGAAATTGATGAACAGGATCTTATCCGGCTGTACCGGGAGGATAAAGCAGACACCCTGGACGAAAACGGCAATCTGGCAATATCCGGTGCCCAGAAGGATGTTATTAATTCTGACTATCGATGGACAAAGACCACAGAGGATACGGTTATGAACTTCTCTTCTGTAGGATACCTGTTTGTAAAGGAGCTTTCCAAGGGAACAGAAGTACCGCAGGGCATTATTATGGCGGCTGCCGGCGGCTGTATGCTGCAGGATTTGATGCCGGAGGAAGCTTTAAAAGGCTTTGAAATTCTGGAAAGCGGCTGGCAGGTAGGCGGCCTGTACCATTTCCTGATAGAGCCCTTTGCTCAGATGGCCATGAAAGGTATGGTATTTTACCAGGGAGAGTCGGATACAGGGGTATACCAGGTGTATAAGGAGAAATTAAAGTCCTTTGTATCGGCTATGAGAGAAAACTTTGGCGAAGATTTTGCATTTTATAATATACAGCTCTCTTCTCATGGCGCCATGGGAGAGGCCTGGCCGGACCTGCCGGAACTGAGGGCGGCTCAGATGGAGGCCTATTATGAAATTCCCAATTCCTATTTGATCTGTTCTATGGATGTGGGCTGGAAGAGACGGGAACCGGAAGAGGATCCTGCCCATCCGTATGATAAGTGGACGCTGGCTAAACGGCTGGCACAGATTGCGCTTTGCCAGGAATACGGATCAGATCAGTATAAGCTGGAGGAGGTTTCCAGTCCTATTCCGGCTGAGATCAGGTGGAAGGATGACAGCGTGACCATTCAATTTGACAATGCAGGCTCTGGACTTGAGGCCAATACCAGTAAGATTGCGGGATTCCGTATTCATAATGCCGATGGCTTTGCCTTTGCGGCCCAGGCGGAGATTATAGGGAAGGATACTGTACGGGTGATGATTAACAGAGATAATATCCAAAGCGTTTCATACGGGTATTCTATATCTGCTTTGCCGGAGGAGGCCAACTTAACAAACAGTCAGGGTGTACCGGCTTTGGCATTTCAGATAACAAGGACACAGTAATTTAAAGGAGCATGATTTATGAAAAGAAAGAGTATCATTTTAACTGCCGGGCTGGTTTTGACTCTGGTACTGTGCGCACTGTTTATAAGTGGCTGCAGAAACACAGACACGGACAAGGCAGGCGCCCAACAAAATCAGACCGGTGAGGAAGAAGAGGTTATATCGCTTGCTATTTTCAGTGATGTGCATTACGGTCAGCCAATTTCTTCCAACGGTGACGAGGGCGTAGAGCTGTCAGACCCGGAGGGGAAACTCCGAAAGGCGCTGGAGACCTATTATAAAATGGCGCCTGAGCTGGATGCTATTTGTGTTGCCGGGGATTTAACTGATAACGGAAAGGATGCAGAGTATCAGGCGGTAACAGAGCTTATTCAATCCTATATTCAAAAAAACAAGGCGGATACAAAGGTTCTTTATACCATGGGAAACCATGAATTTTATGCCAAGGGCTGGGGCTATGGAGTGGGTAATCTGGGAGAAGGCAGTCTTTTTCAGAGTCAGTTTGAAAAAATGACAGGCTCTCCGGCTACTGCGGAGCTTGTTGTAGGCGGCGTTCATATTCTGGGCTTTTCCCCTGATGATGAAATGGATGCGTTTGCTCCCAGAGAGGAATGGCTCATGGAGCGTATAAAAGCGGCGGCTCAGGAAGATCCCGGCAAGCCTATTATATTAATTGGTCACAAGGCGATTGAAAATACGGTTGTTGGTTCTTCTCCTGCAACCAAAACCTATACAGATCCTGTTACAAAGCAAAAATATGAAAAAAGAACGGGAAACTGCGCCGATTGGAGTCAGGAATTTTTGGATTTTTTAAAGGACTATCCTCAAACACTGTATTTTTCCGGTCATACGCATCACTTGATTTCCGACCCTCTCTCTATTCATCAGGACTATATCACATCTCTTCAGTGCGGGACGCTGGGGTCAACCACCGGTTTTCGGGATACCAGCGGTTTCTACCAGCGCTATGGGCGGTCTATGGGATACCTGGTAACAATAGACAGTAAGAATGTAGTTACTATAAACAAAATGAATTTTACCGACGATACTACATATGGGGAGCCCTATGTGCTGGATATTCCAAAGATTGTTGAGGACAGTGCTTCTTCGTTCCAGTTTACGGACAAACGTTTTGAAGAATCCAAGCCTCCCGTTTTTGACAGTGCAGCGAAGCTGGAGGTGGAGTGCCAGGATGAGAGTGTCCGGGTAAAATGGCCTGAAGCGAAGCTGGCGGAGGACGATCAGGTAAGCAATTTTATACTGATGTATAAGGTTAAAATATTTGACTATAAGAAAAATCAGTATGTATACGACTATGATGCACCTGTTAAAAGCGATTATTTTGCCCACTACACCCCCTACTATTCTGCTGAAATAGGGGATACCTGCGAGGAATTTTTGGAGGATATTCTTTATAAAGGAAGACAATACAGGGCGGAGGTCATTGCGATAACTCCCTACAATGTAGAATCAGAACCGCTGACTGTAGATTTTAATTGTTAGCATAAATTTTATTTTGGAGGATGCGTTATGAGTAAGCTGAAAGGAAACCGATGCTATACAAAAATGGAGGGGAAGAAATACCCCATAGGCGCCTGGATCCCGCCGCTGCCGGAATGTATGGCAGATCAGGAGGAGACCAATGCCCGCTATGCGGAAGCAAAGGCTGCCGGTATTAATTTGATTAACGCTACATTTGAATATATAACGCCTGGCGCATTAGAACGCTGTCTGGAGGCGGCCAGGGTAAACGGTCAAAAAGTAATGATCGGTATGCCCCATGAAAATGAAGAGACCTGTCTTTCTTTGGTGCGGGCAACCAAACAGCATCCTGTCGTTATCGGGTATACTCTGAAGGATGAGCCCACTGCAGAGCACTTTGAGCAGCTTGGCCGGCTTCGGGACAAAATCCGGGCGGAGGTAGAGGATTCTATGTTTGTTATGTGCAATATGCTCCCCAGCTACTTTACTATGTGGGATGATCAGCCCAATCCTGAAACAGGTCTGACTGTATATCAGAAGTATATAAGGGATTATATGGAGATTGTCAGGCCGGACTGCCTGTCTTTAGACCATTATCCTTTGGGTTCTGATCCCAAAGATGATATCAGCCTGCTTCGGTGCTTTTTGAAAAATCTTACTGATATCAGAAACATTGGAGCGGAATACGGAGTAGAAACCTGGGGCTTTATTCAGAGCAGCGGCTGGCAGGGCCGACGAGAACCCAATGAAAATGAGCTGCGCTTTGTTATCAATATGCATCTGGTGTTTGGCTTTAAACAGCTTTCTTATTTTTTGTATTGGCAGCCTTGGGAGGAAGGGCTCAAAAAAGACGGATACGACTACAGCGCTATGATTACGTATCAGGGAGAACAGACGGAAATTTACAGGAGGGGCTGCCGTATTGCTCATGATTGGCTGTCTATGGGCAGCACCTATCTGGATTATGACAATGAGGGCTTTATCCTGAGCAATTTGGACCCGCTGTTGGTTCAGGCCATGGATCAGGCTCCGGTAGCAGAGGCGTTTGGAGCCGTCGCCGCTATTGAATCGGAATATCCGCTTTTTACCGGCTATTTCCGGGACGGAAAAGAAAAAGAAGGACTTTTTATTGTAAATTTTGACTATAGTCACAATACTACCGCAGAGGCGGTTGTACAGCTTCAATGCACCAAAAGCATTAAGGTCTGGGGTAGAGGAGGCCTGGAGCAGGCATGTGACGGGGACGCCCTGAGGGTTGAATTGGCCCCCGGCCAGGCTAAGTTTATTGAACTTATCTGAATACCATAAAAGCTAGTTTCTTCATTGTAATATTGTAATTGGCCGACGGGAAATTTGCAGTTTGCCTGCTGTAAATTTCCCGTCGGCTTTTGTTACATTTTAGTGCAAAAAGGGTATTGCATATTATCCTCTACTATGATACTATATCTAGTGCTAAAAATGATATTACATACAATAAAATGTGCCTATAGGGAGGATCAATACCATGAAGATTATTAAAAGATGCGGCTCCGAGGATACCTTCGACCGCCAGAAAATTGTGCGGGCTATCTCAAAAGCAAATGAGACAACAGACGGAAAGAAGGAATTGACGGACAGACAGATCGACTATATATCTCTTGTTATTGAAGACTACTGCCGGGAAGCGGGCCGTGCCCTTTCTGTAGAAGAGGTACAGGAGCTGGTGGAGAGCCATATCATTCTACAAGGCGCGCCAGAGACGGCGAAACGGTATATCAGATATCGTTTTACCAGAAGCCTGGCCAGGGTCGCCAATACTACGGATAATCAGATCCTGAGTTTAATAGAGTGCAACAACGAAGAGGTAAAGCAGGAGAACTCCAATAAAAATCCGACTGTCAACAGTGTGCAGCGAGATTATATGGCGGGAGAGGTTTCAAAAGACCTGACCAAACGGATTCTGCTGCCTCCGGATATCGTAGAGGCCCATGAGAAGGGCATCATCCATTTTCACGATGCAGATTATTTTGCCCAGCATATGCACAACTGTGACCTGGTTAATCTGGAGGATATGCTTCAGAATGGTACGGTTATCAGCGGAACGATGATTGAAAAGCCTCACAGCTTTTCCACTGCCTGCAACATTGCCACCCAGATCATTGCGCAGGTTGCGTCCAACCAGTATGGGGGACAGAGCATCAGCCTTACCCATTTAGCTCCTTTTGTACAGGTTTCTAGGGACAAGATCCGCAAAGAGACCTTGCGTGAAATGGAAGAGCTGGGCGTTACGCCTCAGGACGGGATACTGAATAAAATTGTAGAGGAACGGCTTCGGAAAGAAATATCCAGAGGGGTTCAGACCATACAGTATCAGGTTGTTACCCTGTTGACTACCAACGGGCAGGCTCCCTTTGTGACAATATTTATGTATTTAAATGAGACCAAGGATCCGGTTGTTAAGAGAGATCTGGCTATGATTATTGAAGAGGTACTGAAACAGCGGATCACTGGAGTAAAGAATGAGGCAGGCGTGTATGTGACGCCGGCCTTTCCAAAGCTGATTTACGTATTGGAGGAGGATAATATTTCAGAGGATTCCCCCTACTGGTATCTGACCTGCCTGGCTGCCCAGTGTACGGCCAAGCGTATGGTTCCCGACTACATATCGGAGAAAATCATGCTGAAATTAAAAGTTGACAGCAATGGAAACGGAAATTGCTATACCTGCATGGGCTGCCGCAGCTTCCTGACTCCTTATGTAGATGAAAACGGCCGTCCCAAATACTATGGCCGTTTCAATCAGGGTGTTGTTACAATCAATCTGGTGGATGTTGCCTGCACTGCGATGGAAAACGGAGGAGATGAGGCTGTTTTCTGGGAGGTTCTGGATCAGAGGCTGGAGCTGTGCCACCGAGCGCTGCGCTGCCGCCACGAGAGGCTGGAGGGAACGCTTTCCGATGCAGCTCCCATTCTCTGGCAATACGGTGCTCTGGCCCGCCTGCAGAAGGGAGAGCCGATTACAAAGCTGCTCCACGGAGGATATTCCACACTGTCTCTGGGCTATGCAGGCCTTTGGGAATGCGTCTATGAGGTTACCGGAAAGAAGCTTACAGAGCAGGAGGGTGAGCAGTTTGGCCTGAGGGTCATGCAGTATTTAAACGATGCCTGTATGAAGTGGAGGCAGGAGGAGAATATTCACTACTCTCTGTACGGTACGCCGCTGGAATCTACTACTTACAAGTTTGCCAAATGTCTTCAGACTCGGTTTGGCAAAATAAAAGGAGTTACGGACCGCAATTATATTACAAATTCCTATCATGTCCATGTAACAGAGCCTATTGATGCGTTGGAAAAGCTGGCTTTAGAGGCCCGTTTCCAGGAGTTGAGCCCCGGAGGTGCTATTTCCTATGTTGAGGTACCCAATATGCAGGACAATATAGAAGCGGTGCTGCAGGTAATGAAATTTATTTACAATAATATTATGTACGCTGAACTGAATACCAAGAGTGATTACTGTCAGGTCTGCGGCTACGACGGTGAGATCCGAATTGTTGAGGACCAGGACGGCAAGCTGGTATGGGAATGCCCAAATTGTCACAACCGTGACCAGAATAAAATGAATGTAGCCCGCCGTACCTGCGGCTATATTGGTACCCAGTTCTGGAATCAGGGCCGTACCCAGGAAATTAATGAAAGGGTGCTGCATCTGTAAATTTGCCGGGAAACGGTTTAGATTGGGAAAAGTGCAAGCATCATGAATTACGGAGCCATTAAAAAACTGGATATTGCCAATGGGCCCGGACTGCGGGTATCTCTATTTGTGTCGGGCTGTACCCATCACTGTCCGGGCTGCTTTAACCCGGAAACCTGGGATTTTTTCTATGGAAAACCTTTTACTCAGGAAACAGAGGAGGAGCTTCTCGCCCTGCTGGCCTCTCCCTATGTAGACGGTCTGACTCTTTTAGGGGGAGAGCCCTTTGAGCCTGTTAATCAACAGGCTCTGCTGCCTTTCCTGAGAAAGGTAAGGGCTTTGTATTCTGATAAGACGGTATGGTGTTACACGGGATATACCTTGGAGGCGCTGTGGGAGAGAGAGTCTGTCCGATGTGAGGCTACAGATGAACTTCTTTCTTCACTGGATGTGTTGGTAGACGGGGAGTTTGTAGAGCGCCTGAAAAATATCCGGCTGAAATTTCGGGGCAGTGAAAATCAGCGTATATTAGATATGAGACGGTCCTTGCAGGAGAGACGGCCTGTTGTGCTGCCTGCCTATCTTTGATCAGCGTGCTATTCTTTCTCTGTCCTTTGCTGTCAGGGTATTTGTGACTCTGACAGCCTGTTTTTTAATCCCTGTACGGCATCCTCTAGCATACTGTCAATTTGTTTTTCGGTAAAATGTACAGCTTTGGTGGCCAGCATAACGGCGAGGCCGTGGGAAAATATCCAGGTTTCAAAGTATAGCCTTTCGCACTTCTCTTCTGAAAGGCCAGTTTGCTCCTGAATAGAGGCAAGGACCTTTTGAAAGCTTTCATCGGATTTAATAACAGGCTGCAGGCTTGGGAGTGGCTGCGTAAAGAAGTTGCTTTAACCTGCCGCAAAAAGAATATGATTAAAGTATATAACCCACTATGACACTTTCAAAACTGAAAGATGACATATCTTTGAAATCTCATGCAAAAGCTCATCGGAAGATAATAGGGAAGGTACTGTCACACTGAAATCAGAGGTGTTCAGCTCATCAAACAGCAGATCGTATGCGTCCCCGGTCTGAAACAGGAGAACAAGGGCAGTATTCAGAATAACGGCGGTAATCAGCATAACGATAGCAAAGGATATGAACTGACCTTTTGCTTTTTTCAAATTATGAAGGATAAGACTGCCCATATTACCACCCCATTTCCTTCAAAAAATCTTCCAGCCTCTTTGTGCGCTGCGTATCATCTGCGGAATATGTTCCAAGATCACAGTCACCGTAAATTGTACCGTCCTTGATATACACAACCCTGTTGCCCCTGAGTGCGGATTTTTTGTCATGGGTTACCATAATGATACTTTGACCCGTGGCGTTAAGCATGGAAAACACATCTAATACCGCATCGGAATTATTGGAATTGAGGGCGCCTGTGGGCTCGTCGGCAAAAATAGCCGACGGCCTGTTGATAGCCGCTCTGACAATGCCTGCCCTTTGCGCTTCACCGCCCGATATAAGGGATGGCAGTTTCTTTCTTGTTGCCGCAGGGATATTCACCATATCGAACAGCTTATTTGCCCGCTCCACGATGTCGGCTTTGTTCCTGCTTGTCAGACTTCCGGCAGCAATCACATTGTCAAGCAGATTCATTTTGTCGATCAGATAGATCTGCTGAAAAACAAACCCGCAGTTTTTCCTTCGGAACACCGCAAGTTCGTCACTATTCATTCCTGTGATCTCCGTGTTGCAGAAGGTAATGGTGCCTGCGTCCGGGGTATCCATACCCGAAAGAGAATACATCAGCGTTGACTTTCCCGCACCGGAAGCCCCCATAATAACTGTAAAATCGCCCTTGTAAATGTCAATATTGAAATCGGAATAAACAACCTGCTCACTGTCACCGGAGCCAAATACTTTTTTCAAATGCCTTGCAGAAATAATAATCTCTTTTTCCATAATGACCTCCCATTAACTCCTCTCCCTCGTTTCCTCAATTTCTATCCTTTCATCGGCTCTGCGTCTGGTTTTGTAATGAGTTTAAGTACAAGTTGGATTTAATCTTTCAACTTTTTTACTTCAAAAGAAAGCAAAATACTGAATATAATTTCAATAATTATCATAATTGCCGCCAAGATAAAGGGCTCAAAATTTAATCCTACAATCAATGCTATAACTGGAATTATGATTGAAAGAGTAAAGTAACCGCCTGTCTCAACACGCCGAGCTTTTCCGCCAACTGTTCCTGCGACATACCTGCCTGCTTGCGGATGGATTTCAATTTTTCTGCAAATGCCATATTCGTGACCTCCTTGTTTTACTCTGTCCAGTATAGAAAAACGCATTTTGCATTACAAGCAAGCAGGGATTACATTCCCAATTTTCCTGCTACTTTGCGTGGCATTTTTGATTTTTAGGCGTTTTCACTGTTTGAAGTCCTGTCTTATTTCCGCAGACAGGGCAGCGTATCCATTCTGAAATCACACTCGTCATATCATTTATCCTGATTTAAAAGAATACAAATACAGCTACAAGAGATATTGTATTTCCGAGAATGTGGGAAAAGGTGCTGATAACGCAGTTGCCCGATTTATGATAAATCACCGAAAAAATCAAGCTGTCGATGAATACACCGACAACATCGTAAACTACAACCATTATGTTTCCTGTGGCAATATGCCCTGCCGCAAAACAAGCAGACGAAGCAAGCGCACAGAGCCAAACCGGAAATAATTTTGAGGCTTTCCCAAAGAAGAATCCACGGTATGCAATTTCTTCACCAAATGCCGCAATGATACAAAAGGCCGGCATCCAAAAGTGTTTGAGTGTTCAGATCGGGAAAGCCCCCAGCAATCAGACCGCCGACAGCACACATAAGGAATGTACAATCATCAATCCTGTATTGAATGAGATCATCACGACTAACCCCAAAAATAGATTGACCCATTGTGTTAAAACAATTTTCGTTCTTCCATGCTTTGAATTTAGCAGATAGGCAAGTGATCCATTTTCCACATACTTTGCAAGTAGGCGATAGGAATGGAATGGGTACTTGATGGATCAGTAATTGATTTTTCTTTACTTGAT
>CABQMV010000080.1 GCA_902465325.1 uncultured Oscillospiraceae bacterium | reverse complement strand
AGTTTGTGGCCGCAGACTCTCCGACTCAGCGGGTAGGCGGTGCCGCCATGGAGGGCTTTGTAAAATTTACTCATAGAGTTCCCTTGCAGAGCTTGGATAATGTATTCTCAGAGGCGGAGGTGCTGGACTTCTGCAATAAAATGGCCGCTTCCCTTGGGCATATGCCATGCTTTGTGGTAGAGAAAAAAATAGACGGTCTGTCGGTAGCCGTTACCTATGAAGACGGAATTCTCACTGTAGGAGCTACAAGAGGGGACGGCGTTGTAGGGGAGGATGTGACTGCCAATTTAAAGACTGTAAAGTCGCTTCCGCTCCGTTTAAAGCAGCCTCTGAAAAAGCTTGTGGTACGGGGAGAGGTTTATATGCCTAAGGACTCATTTGTAAAGCTGAATCAGAAGCAGGAAATGCTGGGAGAGTCCCTGTTTGCCAATCCCAGGAATGCCGCAGCCGGTTCCCTTCGTCAGCTGGATCCCAAGCTGGCAGCTTCCAGAGGACTGGATATTTTTGTGTTTAATCTGCAGGAAATTGAGGGGCTTTCTGTGACCTCTCACAGCCAGTCTCTAGCGCTGATGAAGGACTTGGGATTTCGGGTCAGTCCGGATTATGAGGTATGTCATACGCCAGAGGAAGTATGGGAGGCTGTGTGCCGCATAGGGGAACGGCGCCAGGGGTTGTCTTATGAGATTGACGGAGCGGTTATTAAGGTAGATGCTTTTGAGGACAGAGAGCTTTTAGGGACTACGTCAAAGTTTCCTAAATGGGCAACTGCATATAAATTTCCCGCAGAAAAAAAGTATACCCGTCTGAAGGATATTGAGGTTAATGTAGGAAGGACTGGCGTCCTGACGCCTCTGGCGATACTGGAGCCTGTACGTTTGGCCGGTTCTACCGTGTCCAAGGCAACTTTGCATAATATGGATTATATAAATGAAAAGGATATTCGGATCGGGGATATGGTGCAGATCATGAAGGCCGGTGATGTGATTCCTGCCATTGTACAGGCCGATACAGAGGGCCGGGACACAGACGGTGTAGAGCGGAGGCTTTTTACTATGCCGACAGTCTGTCCTGTCTGCGGTAGCACCGTGGTACGCCACGAGGGGGAAGCTGCCTATCGGTGTGAAGGAATTGAATGTCCTGCTCAGATTTACAGAGGAATTGTACATTTTACAGAGCGGGATGCGATGGATATTGAAGGAATGGGGCCGGCCGTTGTGGCTCAGCTGCTGGAGGCGAAGCTGCTTTCTGCCATACCGGATATATATGCATTACCAGAGCAGCGGGAGGCGCTGCTGGAGCTGGAGCGTATGGGCGAGAAATCTGTGGACAATTTGATTCAGGCTATTGAAAAATCAAAGAAGAATCCGCTGCACCGGCTGCTTTACGGGCTGGGAATCCGGCAGGTCGGTACCGGAGCGGCCAAAGATCTGGCTGCGGTTTTTGGTTCTATGGACAGGATTATGGAAGCTACGATGGAGGAGCTGTTGGCTGTGCCGGATTTTGGCGAAGTGACCGCCGCCTCGGTATATGAATTTTTTCGGATGGAACAGTCTCTGCATACGGTGACTAGATTGAAAGAGGCCGGCCTCAATATGGAGGAGACGGAGCGCAGTGAAACCGATCAGCGGTTTGCCGGCCTGATTTTTGTGCTGACAGGAACTCTGCCGGGATTGAAACGGGCAGAGGCACAGGCAATGATAGAAGCCCGGGGCGGTAAATGTTCCGGTTCTGTTTCTTCAAAGACTTCTTATGTGTTAGCGGGAGAAGAGGCAGGAAGCAAATTGGCCAAGGCCCAGAAATTGGGGATAAGGGTTCTTTCAGAAGCAGAGTTTATGGAAATGATAAAATAATGCAAATATATATTGACGAATATTGAACATTTTGTTATGTTTTTTTCAGAAAGACGCGCGTGTAGTGAACTTTTGAAGGGGTATAAGTTTATGAAGGTTAAAAGAGTGTTACTTTTTACTTTTATGTTTTCGTATTTTGTTACTGTATTGTTTCCCGCGCAGACTTATGCATCTTTTTTAGATGTTCTTGGTTTAGAAAGCGGACAGACGTACTATATTAGAAATTCTGATTCAGGAAGATACTTAGAAGTTGAAAACGGAAGAGATTTGGAAAATCAGAATGTACGTACAGGAGATAGTTACATTGAGAATTCTCCTGCACAAACTTGGCGTATTTTTAGAAACTATGATGGTACATATAAGTTGTTTCCTATCATGACAGGAAATAGGCGTTCTCTTGAACGACTAGGGAATGGAAATGCTCAAATTGGCACAGATGTATCTGAACAGGCGGATATGTTGAATTCCTTTACTCTTTTTAGGACAATTAAAGGGACTTATACGATTGAAGACAATTATGGTAGGTATATGACGGAGGATTCCCATAGTCGAAATGCCTATTTCGCTGAATCTTATTATTTAGAGAAATTCAGATGGTGTTTTATACCTGCATGAAAAACGAATGCCGCTTATTATTACTCCCCAAAAAACGGAGGGACGACAAATCATTCATCTATTCAGATTTCTATGAGGAATATGGGATATTTTGCTATGCATTTTGATGCACCGTATGCAATTCAAATGGCGGAAGAAATGCGTGAATCTAATATTTTGTGTTTTATAGGACATGGAACAGATGCAGGAATTTGTTTCTATCATGATAATGCGGATTATTATTCTGTTTATAGTAAATTTGTTGCTAATCAACGGGTATTGAATGGTTATAATAAAGAGAAAGATGCAAGTGTGATGGGATATTATCAAATTAATGAACTATCCTCTGTTAGATTAGTTTTGTATATTGGATGTTACACTGGAAAAGATTATACACCAGCTGGTACTACAACTACCTATAATTTAGTAGATGAAACTTATAAGAAAGGGGCTCATTGTGTTATTGGTGCAGAAGGACTTGTAACCTTACCTAGATGTAATGAGTGGGTTAAAACATTTTTTCAACATGCTCGTGATGGTTGGTGCATAAAAGATTGTATAAATTATGCAGATCGTTTAATTAGTGATTCCGGTCTGAAAGATAAGTTGTATATTATGGGAGATGTAAAGCAAAGATTAGATCAATAAACGAAGGAGGACCGTATCATGAAAGGTAAAAAAATCGTATGTCTTGTCTGTATGCTTGCTGTAATTTTGATTCCTACTGCGTATGAGGCCACAGAGAACGGTTTAAGTCAGTCTGTGCAGAGGAAGCAGCTGGCGATTATTGAAGAGATGGAAAGTAAAACGGCAGTGAATCTTTTTTCTGATATGGGTGTAAATAGAGCATCTGAGGAGTGGGAGCTTTACAGTATAGATGGAGAACGGGATGAATATAAGGATAAGTCAACAGGGAGGAAAACCTATTTATTTGTTAAAGATAAGCCAATATTGCACGGGATGATTGATTATCAGAATTTTGATTCTTCACCGTCGGAGGAGTCTTTAAAAACAGAGGAGGAGTTAATTGAGATTGCAAAGAGCCACTTGAATGCCGCGTTTGGAGAGGATTTTATAAAATACCGTTATAGTGAAATTACCTACGACGGTTTTTCAAATACGTATGAAGTCTATTTTCGTCGATATGTCAATGGATATAGGGTTGATGATACCATGCATGCGGCCTTAACGCCGGATGGGCGGCTGGCAGCCTATATAGCGGGAGCCCATGATCGGTATGAGACAATTTTACATTTGATCCGGCGGAGGTGGAGGCGGCGAAAGAGGAGCTGCTGCAGGCTGCACAGGAGCGATGGAACTGTCCCATTGAGGACTATGAGCTGTATCTGAGCTGCGACGAGCAGGGCAATAAGCTGGTGAATCTGGATGTGTATTATATTCAGGAGAGGCCGGAGCCAATTGACGCGCCCTATACAGATATATTTACCAAACAAATCAGCTGATTTATTTAAAAGTGGAGAAGAGAGGCCTGCTCAGGCCTCTCTTTTGCTGTTTTCTGGCTGTAAAATTTGCTGTTTGCCATTGCGAATTTTTCATTGCAATGGTAAACTTATAAAGTATATAAGTTCTTATTGGAGATGTTTTGAGAAATGAATGAAAAATATGAGAAAGCCAAAAAATTGACAGAACAATACGGCCAGGAACACTTACTGGCATTTTACGGAGAATTAACAGAAGCACAGCAGGACCGTCTGCTGGAACAAATTCTTTCTATTGATTTTCTGCTGGTCAGAAAGCTGTACGAGCACGCGAAAGCAGAAGAAGCCGGGGAAACCGACACGCAGGGGGAGATCACGCCCATTGGCTGTACCGAAAAGGCGCTTTTATCAGCAGAGGAGCTCAAGCAGTATGAAGAAGCGGGAATGGCTGCTATGAAAGCGGGCCTTTTTGCCGCAGTTACTATGGCAGGGGGACAGGGAACCAGACTGGGCCACAATGGGCCAAAAGGAACCTATGATATTGGGCTTCCCAGTCATATGTCTCTTTTTGAAATACAGTGTATGCGTTTAAAAAAGAAAAAAGAGGAGCTGGGCGTTAGTATTCCCTGGTACATTATGACCAGCCGGGAGAATGACAGCGCTACCAGAGCCTTTTTTGAAGCACACAATTATTTTGGCTATGACCGGGACAGTATTCTGTTTTTTGTACAGTGTATGCTTCCTATGGTACATAAGGACGGAAAAATCGTACTGTGCGAGAAGGGGAAAATTAAAGAAGGAGCAGACGGCCACGGCGGCATCTTTACTGCAATGCTTCAGTCCGGCGTAGCAGAGGATATGAGGAAAAGAGGCGTGCAGTGGATTTTTGTGGGCGGAATTGATAATGTGCTGGTTCGGCTGTGCGATCCTTTATTTATAGGCTTTATGGAGCGTTCCGGTAAAATGATCGGAGGCAAATCTCTGATTAAGCGGGATCCCTATGAGAAAGCGGGTGTGTTCTGTAAACGGGATGGCAGGCCCTATGTAATTGAGTATACAGAGATTTCTGAGGAAATGGCCAAAATGACAGACGCCGAGGGTCAGTATGTGTACGGAGACGCCCATATCCTCTGTAATATGTTTCATATCAGTGTATTTGAGCGAATGGGCGGCCAGGGACTTCCTTATCATACTGCAGTGAAAAAGACGGCCTTTGTAGACAGCGGCGGAGAGACCGTTACGCCCGAGGCGCCTAACGCCTACAAGTTTGAGGCCTTCATATTTGATGCGTTTAATTTCTTTGATGATATGGCCATCCTGCGGATTAAGAGAGAAGAGGAATTTGCCCCTGTGAAAAATAAAGAAGGGGAAGATAGTCCCGCGACGGCCAGAGCGCTTTTTCTTGGCTGCGGAGAGGAGATTTATTAATACATGAACAAAGGCAGAAATATAGCGCTTGTATTCTTATGTATGTTGTGTGTCAGTGTTCTGGCATTCCTTACCACCCTGAACCGGGATAACCATTCAGGGGTGGTGGATGATGTGCGCTATTACCTGACGGATACCCAGGAGGATACCAAGTCATATGATTTTTACTTTGTTGAAAAGGATAAAAAAATGTCGGGGCTTCTCTATACAGATCCGGAAGCTTCCGTATACACCGTTACTGTAATCGATTATCCTTTTACTTATACGGTTCAGGGCGAGCAGAAAAAAAACGCGCAGGTTTCTTATACTGTTACAGATCCGGAAGCGGCCCAGGAGTTGGATCCCTACGGTACTTTTACAGAGGATTTTTTCAAGGCTATGATTTACGGAGCCGCTCCTGTATTAACGGTAACAGAGGCTATTATCGTGGCCTTTATTGGAGCAGTGGGGGGATTGGTGATAGGCAGAGCGGAAGAATTGTGGGGATATTTTAACAAGGATTCCGATAAGGAATATCCAGAGTGGAAGGAGCTTGGTAAGTACCGGCGTACAGGCGGAGGAATTATTGCCTTTGCTGTAGTACTTCTTTTGTGCTTAATACTTTTCTAGAAGAGGCGAGGGACTTATGTCTATTAAAAAGAGAATCCTGCTCTCCAATATCGTTATGATATTGCTGGTGATTGCTTTTATGTTTCTCTTTCTGTTTTTTATGATAAAAATTTACACAGAGGATTATCTGCAGCCCAGTCCGGAGGAGATTTATTCTAATCAGGAGGATTTCTACAGTCTGTCGGAGCTTCAGGTGGTCGTGGAAGATGTGTCCCGGTCTTTAGCGGCTTACCAGGGAGATATTACTTCTGCAGAGAATTACAGCAGCGTAAAAAGTTTTTTAAAAAAGACTAATACTTCTCTTATTATTGTGCAGAACAGTCATATCTCTTATATTTCAGAGGGCTGCAGTCAGGAGGAGGCCGCTTCTGTTGTGGCAAATTATGGAACTGCCATTCCTAACGAGCCCAGTACGCTTCTCTTTTCGGCGGGAGATTCCATGGTGTGTATGACAACGGTAGCATTGGCAGATAACAGCTATGCTACGATGTTTTTTACGAACAGCAGCGCAGATTTCAAGGGCAGCAACTCAGGATTCAGCGTGTTTTCAAAGTTTGAAAACGCCCGTATTGTCAATTCCTTGAAGATGCTGGCCATCATGGGGATTGGAATTATGGTGCTCATAAATTTAATTATCGTGTTTGTTATTGCCAGAAGCATTTTAAAACCTTTAAATTTGTTAAAAAAGGGAACGAAAATGATTAGTGAAGGAAATCTGGATTTTGAAATTAATTATAACGGAGACGATGAAATTTCTGAAGTGATTGATAATTTTGAGGATATGCGGCGGAAGCTGTCGGTTTCTATGGAGCAGCAGCGTCGATATGAGGAGTCGAGAAAAGAGCTGCTGGCAGGGATCTCTCATGATCTGAGTACGCCGCTTACCTCTATAAAGGGATATGTGTCCGGCTTGATGGACGGCGTGGCAGATTCGCCGGAAAAACAGGAGAAGTATTTAAAGACTATATACAATACTGCAGAGGATATGGACAGATTGGTAAATGAACTGTTCCTGTTTTCAAAATTGGATGTGGACAAGGTTCCTTTTAATTTTGAACGGATTGACATAGGAGAATTTTTGAGCTCTTGCTGTGAGGAGATGAAGTTTTCTTTTGAAAAGGATCGGTTGTCCATTAGCTTTGCTGATCGTCTTCCCTTCCCACAGATGGTTTTTTTGGACAGAAATCAATTTGGACGGGTATTGGTCAATATAGCCAGAAACAGTGTAAAATATAAGAAAGAGGATGTGGCCAGTCTGCATGTGGATTTAAGTTTGCTGCCACAGGATGCGGCGGATGCCAGAAGCGGAGCGCCCAACATGGTGCGTATTGTGCTGCAGGATGAAGGGATCGGTGTCCCGCCGGAGCTGACAGGTAAAATTTTTGAATCCTTTTACAGAAGAGATTCTGCCAGGTCCAATCCTACCTCTGGCAGCGGCTTGGGACTTGCCATCGCAAAACAGATTGTAAACAGGCACTGCGGCGTGATTTCCGCAGAAAGTGTAGTAGGTAGGGGCCTTTCGATTATAATTGATTTACCTATTGCTCAGGAGTCTTTTTCCGAGGAAGGAGCGCAAACCAAATGAAAAGAGTTTTAATTATTGAAGACGACAAAAATATTGCTGCGCTGGAGAGGGATTATCTGGAAGTAAGCGGCTATGAGGTAGCCATTGAAACAGATGGAACGGTAGGCTTGAAAAATGCCATGGAAGAGGAATATGACCTGATTCTTCTGGATATTATGCTGCCGGGAACAGACGGCTTTGAAATCTGCCGGGCCATTCGGAAAGAGAAGGAAACGCCTATTCTCATGGTCTCTGCAAAAAAAGAGGATATTGATAAAATCCGGGGCTTGGGCCTGGGCGCAGATGACTATATTGTAAAGCCCTTCAGTCCCAGCGAGCTGGTGGCCAGAGTGACTGCCCATATCTCCAGATATCAGCGTTTAACTGCATCCGGTGATGATGGAGCTGATAAATCCGACATTATAGAAACCGGGAGTCTGCATATTGATATTAAAGCGAGACGTGTTTTTTTAGCGGGGAAGGAGGTCTCTCTGGCGAATAAAGAATTTGATCTGCTGGTTTTCTTGGCCTCTCACCCCAATGTAGTATTCAGTAAAGATGCGCTGTTTGATAAAATATGGGGCTTTGATTCTATGGGAGAAACCTCCACTGTTACAGTACACATCAACCGCATCCGCGAGAAAATAGAACGAGATATGTCCAACCCAAAGTATATTGAGACAGTTTGGGGAGCAGGGTACCGGTTTCGCGGCTGAATACCGGCATGGCTCTGGTCTGTACTGTGTTTTTGCTGCCGCAGATTGTAGGCTGCTTTACATTCTCTTTCTGTTCATGGTATAATGTTCCAAGATTTTGGAGGTGTGGTTTTGAATACCAAATATTATGTTACCTTACAGGATGTAGTCCGGGACTTTGCCCTGAAGGTGCTGTGCTGTGAAGAAAAGCTTGAAGAAATCCGGATTTATACGCCGGATATGAACCGGCCGGGTCTGGAATTGGCCGGCTATTCCCAGGAGTTTACGGCAGATAGGATACAGCTGCTGGGAAATGTAGAGATGAGTTATTTAAAAGATTTATCCATGCAGACCAGAAAGAAGAAGCTGGATGCCCTGTTCAGCTTTCGTTTTCCCTGTCTTATACTCTGCAGAGATCTGCAGCCTTTTCCGGGCATGCTGGATTTAGCCCGGAAATACGGTGTTCCCGTTGTTTCAGCCAAAGGCGTTACAACGGAGATATACAGTAATATCAACCGGTTTTTAAGCGTCAGGCTGGCGCCAAGGGAGAGCGTGCATGGGTGTTTGATTGAAATATACGGAGAGGGCGTACTGATCATGGGACAGAGCGGCGTGGGAAAGAGCGAGACTGCGCTGGAACTGGTGAAAAGGGGACATCGTCTGGTGGCAGATGATTTAGTAGAAATCAGAAAAGTATCTGACACGACCTTGGTGGGAAGCGCTCATGAAGTCATCAGGCATTTAATTGAGATAAGAGGCATAGGCTTTCTTGACGTGAGAAGGCTTTTTGGTGTCGGTTCAGTAAAGACCACGGAAAATATACAGTTGATTGTAAATCTGGAGCATTGGGTAGAGGGAAAGGAATATGAGCGGGTTGGCGTAGAGGACCATTATACAGAGCTTTTGGGCATTGAAGTTCCTTCTGTGACGATACCGGTAATGCCCGGACGGAATTTGGCGATTATTATGGAGGTTGCTGCAATGAACAATCGGCAGAAGCGTATGGGCTATAATTCCGCTCAGGAGCTGAATAAACGTGTATTTCAGCAGGCTGAGAACAGGATGGATCCGGACCGTGACCGATGGTCGGGAGATTTCTTTCAATAGGGAGGCGTTTTTCTATGACGGAGGAATTGCGAGCGGACATTGAAAATCTGTGCGGAGATGTACGCTGGGAGGAGCCCATGCACAGCCATACGACTTTTAAGATAGGAGGTCCTGCCGAGTGCTTTGCCAGTCCCAGCTCAGCAGAAGGTTTTATTTCTCTGGTAAAATACTGTGACAAAAAGCAAATTCCCTTTTTTATTGTAGGAAATGGCAGTAACCTATTGGTCAGTGACAGCGGTGTCCGGGGCGTTGTGATTCATGCGGGAAAGGCTTTCGGGAAAATTTCCCTTTGGGACGGCAGAGAGGAATGGCTGGGCTGCGGGCTGGATTTTACGCCGGAGGACCGGGAACGGACCATTGTAGCGGTACAGAGCGGAGCGCTGATGAGTGCTGCGG
>CABQMV010000079.1 GCA_902465325.1 uncultured Oscillospiraceae bacterium | reverse complement strand
TGCCATGATATGCGGGGTATCTTCCGAAACGCAAAATGCCGGAAATGCTTGATATTCCAAGCCTTTCCGACATTTGCGGAGATTTGAAAAGATAATCAGAAAATCGGTAGAACTTTTATTTTAAAAAACCGTCAATAATTTTCTGAACTGCCTCTTCCTCCGTCAGTCCCAACGTCATCAGTTTAATCAGCTGCTCTCCTGCAATTTTACCGATAGCCGCCTCGTGAATCAGAGAAGCATCTACATGGCCGGCTACCAGTGCCGGCAGGGCCTCTACTCTGGCATTATCCATAATAATGGCGTCACACTCGGAATGGCCGGTACAGGCGCCAAGCCCCCGGATCGTAGACCGAAATGTCTGTACAGAATTGCCTTTGGCTACAGAGCGGGAAATCAGGTCTACACCGGTGCCTTCTTCTTTCAGCTCGATATCAAAATCTGTTTTGGCAACCTGCTCTCCCTCGGTCATAATTTTTTCTCTGACTACCATTTTGGCCCCGGCAGCCAGCGTTCCTCTGGTAACGCGCTCTGTATAATCTACCCCGCCGATCTGAGTAGTATCCATTTCTATATACGAGCCCTCCTGGGCAAAAATCTCTGTCACAGGATTGATATTCTTCTTCTCCTGAGACGCCCCCTGCCCTATATGCTTCTCCAAATAGACTACCCTGGCATTCTTTTCTACAAAAAACCGATGAATCCCGTTATGGGTAGAGTCTCCGTGGCCGTCTGTGTGAACGCCGCAGCCGGCTATAATCACCACGTCCGCGCCCTCACCGATATAAAAATCGTTGTAGGCCAAGTCCTCCACCCCGCTTTTGGTTATACAGGCAGGAATGTATACCTTTTCTCCTGCCGTCCCGGGAGCAATCCGCACATCAATCCCAGACTTGTCTGATTTGGGCAGAATTTTTATATTTTTTGTAGAAGCTCTGCCCGCGCAGCCGCTGTCTTGTCTGATATTATAGGCAACCTTAGTAAAATCAAGGTCCTCCTCACCCGGGATCCTCGACACCACCTTCAAAAGATCTGCCGTTATCTCATTGATTTCAAGCTTTTGATTTTCGTCCATTTACCGCACCGCCTTTCCGCCTGCACAGCACCTGCCGCCGCAGGCGCCTGGTCCATTAGTGAGCAAGCTGGGAAGCAGCTCCTGGGTAGGTCCCTGGGAAATCACTTTACCCGCTGAAATCACCACAATTTCATCAGAAATTTCCATAATTCGCTGCTGATGGGAAATGATAACGATGGTGCCGCTGGTACTTCTCCTCAGCCGCTTAAACACCTCAATAAGATTGGTAAAGCTCCACAGGTCAATGCCTGCCTCCGGTTCATCAAATACTGTAAAGCTTGTCTTTCTTGCCATGGTCATTGCAATTTCAATGCGTTTGATTTCTCCTCCGGAAAGGCTGGCATTGACCTCTCTATCTATGTAATCTCTGGCACACAGGCCTACATCGCTCAGATATTCGCACATTCTCTGCTCGTCCAGCTCCCTTCCCGCGGCCAGCGAAATCAGTTCTCTCACTGTAATTCCCTTAAACCGCACAGGCTGCTGAAAGGCAAATCCTATTCCCATCTGCGCCCGTTCCGTTACAGATTTCTGTGTAATGTCTTCTCCGTTAAATAAAATTTGTCCGCTGTCAGGCCGGACAATCCCGGCGATCACCCTGGCAAGGGTCGACTTTCCTCCGCCGTTTGGACCTGTCAGCACAATAAATTTGTTGTCTTCCAGCGTAAGAGTTACATTCTGTAAAATCTCCTTCGCTCCTTCCTCATTTTCCGCCCGGAAGCATATATTTTTTAATTCAAGCATCTGGTTCTTTCCTTTCGGTAAAATGTTATACTGGTCTACTTGGATATTTTACCATAAATTTTGGCCTTAGAAAACTGTCAGCTCCATTTGAACAGTACAACGCCGGCTACAGTCAGCGCCGCTCCGATAGCGCTGCGCCAGGAAAAGTCTATTTTATCCGATCCAAACCAGCCAAACAGCTCTATGAGCCAGGCTACAATCAGCTGAGAAACTACAATCACCATAATACCGTGGGCCGCCCCCAGCTTCTGTATGCTCAAAATAACGGTAAAAGTAATAAAGGCTCCCAGAACACCGCCTAAAAGTCTGTACTTGTCATGCACAGCCAATACCTGACCAAAGCTGGAATCTCTTCCCGTCACAAGCCAGGCTGCCATGCAGACAAAAAAAGCGGTCAGCTGCACAAAGGCGGCGGAAATCCACATTCCCGTCTCCTTGCTCAAGCCTGTATTAAATACGCCCTGTACACTCATCAGTGCGCCTGAAAGAATAGCCGCTATAATACCAAAAATCATTTTGCTATATTCCTCCTGAACATGGTCTGCAAAAGCTAGTATACCCATGTCGCTCTTTTTGTAACCGTATTTTGCTGACAGAAAAAATTGTGCTGTCTCGCCCAGTGCAGTACTCCGCCGAAAATAGCAGAAACATGTTATAATATGTCTGCTATGAAAAAGGATAAGTTTACAGAAATGACAGAGGGCTCAGTAAAGCGGCAGGTTTGCAAAATGGCTATTCCTACTATAATAACGATGCTGATTACCTCCATCTACAATATGGCCGATACCTATTTTGTGGGAAAGCTCGGTACCAGTGCAACAGGCGGTGTAGGGGTTGTTTTTTCCTATATGGCAGTCATACAGGCCATCGGTTTTTTCTTTGGCCACGGCTCCGGCAATTATATCTCCAGGAAGCTGGGAGAAAAGAAGCCGGAGGAATCCGTCACAATGGCTGCCACAGGCTTCTTTACTGCTCTGGCCTTCGGCACCTTGATCGCCGTAATAACCTATATATTTTTAACTCCCATCTGCAGAGTGCTGGGCGCTACAGAAACCATTCTGCCCTATGCCAGAGATTATCTGTTTTACATCCTGCTGGCAGCGCCCTTTATGATGGGCTCACTGGTTCTGAACAACCAGCTGCGCTTTCAGGGAAACGCAAGCATAGGCATGGTAGGAATGGTATCCGGCGGTCTTCTAAACATTGCACTGGATCCGCTGTTTATATTTCAGTTTAAAATGGGCATTGGCGGCGCGGGCTGCGCTACTATGATCAGCCAAATCTTCAGCTTTGTTATTCTGGTAATTGGCTGTACCCGCTTTTCTTTAGTCAAAATATCTATTCGCCATTTTTCTTTTCAAAAGCGCTGGTACTTTGAAATATTTCGGGGAGGCGTCCCCTCCCTCTGCCGCCAGGGGCTTGGCAGCGTATCGAGCATCTGTCTGAACAATATGGCAAAGCCCTACGGGGATCCCGCCATCGCCGCTGTTTCTGTAGTATCTAAAATCAGTATGTTCATTATTTCCGCTCTGATTGGCTTTGGACAGGGTTTCCAGCCCGTCTGCGGCTTCAACTACGGAGCCAAAAAATATGCCCGAGTAAAGGAAGCCTTTTGGTTTTCTGTGAGAGTGGCATTTGTCTTTTTGCTGGCAGCGGGAATCACAGCCTTCCTGCTGGCCCCGGAAATTATCCTGCTCTTTAGCAAAAAGGACCCGGCGGTACTGGAAATTGGTGTTCTGGCCCTGCAGCTTCAATGTGCAGTGCTGCCTTTGAACAGCTTTATTGTGCTGGCAAACATGATGCTGCAGACCATGGGACGGGCTGTCCCGGCTACTGTGGTGGCCATGGCCAGACAGTTTCTGTGCTTTCTTCCAGTACTGTTTATCGCTGTGCCCACACTGGGTATATTGGGAATACAGCTGACACAGCCCCTTGCTGACCTGCTGGCTTTTCTGCTGGCAATTCCCTTTACTGTAAGGGAATTAAAAAGGCTGAAATAGAAATGCGTTCTAATCCTCCAGCTCATACCGGATGGCAGACATCACTGCAAAGCCTGCTGTCTCGGTACGCAGAATACGGCGCCCCAGAGAAACAGAGAGAAAGCCGGCGGCCTGCAGCTCAGAAAATTCCGCCTCTGCAATTCCTCCCTCAGGCCCAATTAAAAAGCTTATGGAAGAAACCGCCCTGTCCCGCAGCAGGGATTTCAAGCGGCAGTCTCTCTCGTTTTCATAAGGAAGCAGCCGCAGCCCGCCCGGCTCCAGCCGGGAAATGGCCTCTTTCAGCGTAAGAGGGGAAAGCACCTGCGGCACCTTCAGTCTGCCGCACTGTTTAGAAGCTTCTACCGCAATCCGATTCCAGCGCTCTGTTTTTTTTCCCTTTTCCCTGTCATCCTTGAAACGGACAACACTGCGTTCCATCATAACCGGAAGAATACAGGTGACTCCAAGCTCAATATTTTTTTGAATGATAAGCTCCATTTTATCTCCCTTGGGGATTCCCTGCAGCAGCGTTACCGGAACCAGAGGCTCTGTATCTCCGGCCCGCTGTGCCAGGATATGGCCTACGGCATTCCCGTCCAGGAAGGCCTCCAGCCGGCAGCGGTATTCAGTGCCGGTACTGTCGCAGACCGTAAAGGTGTCGCCCCGAGCCATGCGCAGAACATCTCTCATATGCTTTACATCGGAGCCGGTAATTGTAATAAATCCATCGTGGGAAACCTGATCTGGTTCTACAAAAAATCGGGACATAAACTTACTGTACCTCCAAAGTAAATTTCACGCCAAAGGGCATAAAGGAGTAGGAATCCCTGTATGCGCTGCAGCCATCCTCTCCCCAGCACCCTTCTGCCGTAAAGGTATCAGGTCCTACTACATACGGTTCCTCCGCCCGGTTATGATGGGGCCCCAGCAGATTTCTGGCAGAATTGCACAGGACCAGCCGCAGTTCATTTTTACCGGGATGGGCATAGGCAGTAATGTTGCAGCAAGAATCAAACAAAAGACGTTTTATAAATTTTCCGTTGAGGTAGACATCCCCATAGGCATACCGGCCTTCAAAGTGAAGCCATAGATTCCGGTAGTCCTCCGGGACCTGAAGATCACAGCAGGCCTCTATTTCTCCTGCCAAAAAGGGATACCCCTGCCGCACGGCATCCTCTAATCCCTCGCGGCTGAGGGGCGCAGGAGCCGGACCTAGTCTGAACCTGCCGGAATACACCTGACTGCCATTGTCCCCCGGCCGAAATTTCTCTGGATCTGTATATACGCCGAAATCGCCGTACAGATAGATATTTTCAATTTCCGTATCAAAGCTCAGGCAGTTTCGCCTAGATTCCATAGCGCTTTCAAACAGAACATCATAGACATGGGGACTTTGAAAATATGAAAAGCATACTGCAATTTCATTGGCACCCTTCACCAAATATTGTGTAATATCTGCTGTACGGAAGCTTCTGTCCAGCCACCAGCCCTCTCCCAGCTCTATTCTTTTTCCATTTACCTCTATAAAGACAAACCGCATAGGCTCCACCGCCAGAGAAACCGCACAGGCGGGCAGCTCCTCTATCTCAAAAGGATAGATCAGCGTCATGTTCCCCTCATATCGCCGTTTCAGGGTCAGATCCCGAATCTGAGCAATGGGCCGCAGTCGAATGGGAGGTTCTCCTTCGTATACAGTAGACGCATGGTCCAGCACCAGCGCATTTGCGGCTGCCGACCGCTTCTGAGTGTATAATACATAGCCCTGGGCAGCCTGGAAATCCAGCGTCAGAGTACCGGAGTCAGAAATAAAATCAGAACGTCCTGTCTCCGGATTATAGCATTTTACCGTCCCAGTCTGTCCAAGCTCCACCTGCACACCCGGGCGCTCCTCCATATCCAGGTTAACCAGGTAATAGGTCTCCCCATCTTCACGGTCCATTACCCTCAGCCGAACTCCGCTGACAGGTGTGCCGTCCTTGCCGGCAATGCGGATGCCGGAATACGTTTTCAGCTCCTCAAAGGTCATGGTTGGCCTCAGCCAGTCCATATCCGCCATTCGTCCGTCTATTCTCTGAGGCAGCCTGTCCGGAGCCCAGGCCGTCAGCTTTCCTCTCTGGCGCAAAAATTCCTTCAGCAGCTCCACTGTCGTACGGTCCAGTGTATAGCAAAGAGGCAATACAACGATTTCATAGGAACACTGGCCCACATGTATTTTCCCTTCGGATACGGAACCGAGCCGGGCCATCATTGTCTCGTCTCCCAGGTGATACAGAATATGCTCCTCTGAAAGCTGCTGTATCATCTGCCCGCACGCTTCCTCCAGCTCCCAGATAGAGCCCGCGTCCTCTTCTCTTTTATAGTACAGATAGGCACTGTGAATCGGATGAAGCACCAGAGCATGAACTCTTTCCCTTCCCTGAGAAAGGGCCGCGCCCAGTCTGTTAAAGTAGGCATTAAAGTCCCGCAGCGCCTCCTGCCACGGTAAATGCTCCGAGTAATGGCAGGGATAATCATTCTTTCTCTGCCCCCGAATAGAGTAGGGATACAGGTGCTGACACATGAGATTGATTCCGGAGGCATACTGCCATTGGGCAATATTTTTCAGCTCCAGCGGCGTTACATCCCAGCCGCAGGCTGCAAACATTTCACTGAGCACATACTTTCTCCCCAGCTGTGCCGCCGCGGAGGCCACCTGCTTGGGGCTCAGATCACTGCCTAGTCCTCTGCACAGATGATCAATCCCGGGAATGTGCTCGTACTGGTAAAAGGGCATGACCCCTCCTGTACACCACATCTGACCGGACAAGCAGCTCTCCTCTATGGTGTGTCCTGTAATCTGACACCCATTGGCCTCTGCCCATTCATAAACCGGCCGGGCAAAATTTTCCATAAACAGCCTGTGGCATAAAAGCCAGTAGTCATACCGAAATTCCTCTGCCCCCGGATAGTCTGCAAACAGAGAAATCAGGCCGCTGTATACAGAATAGCCATAGGCCTTCTCAAATTCCTGCGGGAATGTGTCAGACCAGGGCGTCGCCCACCGGTAATACTGGGGTTCGTCTGTAAAAAATCCCGGGATCACCTTTCCCAACAGCCCGCCAAAACGCTTCTTATATTCCTCATGGGTCGCCGCAAGGAACTTCTGTGTAACCCTGCGGTCCATAGTATCCACATAGGCGTCGCAGGCGCCTTTATAGATGCAGTAATATGTCTCTGCCTCCCCGTCCGCCTCACTGCCTTCAAAAAGCCTGAAGCACTCGCCCTCCTTCACATACATACACAGCGCCCGGGAATCCGGTTCACTTTTTTTCTCCAGAGTGAGATATCTGGCATAATTCGCCGGATCCTTCAATAGGGCTCCCCCGGCAAAGCCGCTGGGCCACCCGTTCTCATCGTACAGCCAGGCCTCCATTCCCAGCCGCCCCGCCTCATCTGCACAGGCAGCCACACAGGAGAACCAGTCCTCTCCCAGATACTCGGTTTCCAGGCCGCCTCTGGCATGCATGAAAAAGCCTTTCATCTCCAGCGTGTGCATTCTCCGGATCTGGCGCCGGAGCTCCTCCGGGTCCAGCTTGTCATTCCAGCTCCAAAAGGGAATGCTTCCATAAGAGGCCGCATTCTCCTGGATCGTTTCAATAAATTTGTCTGCCATATTTTCACCGTGCCTTTTAAAAATGAGTTTTACATTTTATACTACCAGCCTCACCAGCGACACTGTACTGGTATTATCCACCAGATGAGCGCCCTGGCTGTTTCTAAGCACCAAGCCCTCCCATGTAAGATACAGTACATGGTCAAAATTGCTGTCAAAACATATGGGCATTTCAATATCTGAGTCCAGCCGCTGCATACTGCTGTTTTCTACTAGATCCAAAGACATATGGGCTCCATTGTAGGTACTCTCCAGTAAATAGCTGTTATTCGTGATTCCGTACAGCCTGCTGGCGCCTGCGGCAACCTGCTCGGTAGCATGATCGGACAGCACATAATAATTGTTGTACAGGGCATCGGTGTACACAATAAAGGATTTTCCGGGATACAGCTTCATAGAACTGACACCGGTAGCCAGCTGTACCTTTTTGAAATCGTCAAATACGCTGACCCGATACAGCTCCCCCTGATCCAGACAGAATATTTTGCCTGTCCCCTCGCACCAAATAAATTCGCCGGAGGGGGATGCCGTCATAACCCGCTGTCCATCTTTGCCCTTTACCGACATCATTAAATCCACTGCGCCGCTTTCCGTCTCCGAGGATACCGTATAAAAGAGCCTGTCACTTTCTTCACTGTAATATACAAGCGCCAATACGCCCCCGCTCACAGGCCGAAAGTCCTCCCCGGTAAAATAGCTGATTTCCCCGCCGGTACCTTTCTCTCCTGCGCTAAAGGCGTAGCTGATTTCAACTCCCTGGTTAAATTCGGACAGCGTATTCAGTTCCCTGATGGCCAACGGCTGCTTTGCTGTCTCTACCAGGCTTGCACCGCTCCTTGCTGCAATCTCCTGGCCGCTGGAATCGGCAACATACAGATCTCCTCTTTTTTTGTAAGTAATATAGCGGTCTTTTGGCGATATTCTCGCTGTCTCCAGCTGTACATCGTCAGATATTTTTCGAGAATCCCCTTCGTTATCGGAAAAATAGAGGGTTCCTTTCTGATTGGTCTGATCCGTTTCAGCAAAATAGAGAAAGCCTGAATTCCCGACCATCACCAGCTTCCCTAACGAAGATACCTCTCCGCATCGGCACAGCGTCCTGCCGGTTTTCCCGGAATAATCATATAAAACCAGTTCTCCTGCTGTAGTGAGGTAAACAATTGCAGAGCGGTCATTCAAAACCCGGTAATCCTCTACGCCGCCTCCAATCAGAATCCGCCGGTTATTTTGCTTAATGTCATATTCATAGAGAACATTTTCCCGTATATAATAAATTTTCTCCTTTTGAAAGTCATGGACGGCATCAGAAACGCTGTCGTCCACGGCGGATACATTTAAATCGCTGTCAATTACTTTCAGAGAAGAGCCGTCATCTGTATAGGCAACGGGAAACATGAAGCTTCTGGACACTCCGCTTCTGCTTACATCCCCTTCTTGAGGCGTCTGATTCGGGAGCAAGCTTACCAGAGCAATTATCACCACCGTTACCAGCAGGACCGTTATCAGTACCGCGCCATTCTTTTTAAAATCTTTTTCAATAAAGGTCCTTCCCGGTTTTCTGCTCATTGACATCACCCTTTCTATCAGGCAAAAAGTCTTTGTTTACATTAGTCAGATCGTAAGGCGTAGCTTGGTATACGTAATAATTCAGCCAGTTTCCGTATAATAAATACGCGTGACTCTTCCATTTATAATAGGGGGTCCTGGAAGGATCATTGCCGGGGAAATAATTTTGAGGAATGCCCGTTTTCAATCCCTTTGCCCGATCCCGCTCATATTCAATTTTCAAAGTATCCCGGTCATATTCCAAATGGCCCGTCAAAAAGATACGGCGCCTGTCGTGAGATGCGCAGATACACAGCCCCGCTGCAGGAGAAGTAGCCAGCACATCCAGTCTCGGCTCCCGAAGAACCTTTTCCAAATCCGTGGTAGTATAGCGGGAATGGGGAACAAAAAAGGTATCGTCAAAGCCGCGCAGGATTCTGGCCGCCTCCTTTCGGGGATGATGTTCATAGACGCCAAACAGCTTTTCCTGCAGGGGAACCTTGGGGATCCCATAGTGAAAATACATCCCGGCCTGAGCGCCCCAGCAAATATGGAGCGTAGTTGTAACATTGTCCCGTGACCATTCCATGAGACGGCAAAGCTCCTGCCAATAGGAGACCTCCTCAAACGCCAGATGCTCTACCGGCGCGCCGGTAATAATCAAGCCGTCAAATTTCTGATCCTTTATCTGATCAAAGGTGGTATAAAAAGTAAGCATATGCTCCGCCGGCGTATTTTTGGATACATACGTAGCCGGGTGAATCAAAGTAATCTCCACCTGCAGGGGAGAATTGCTCAGCATCCTCAAAAGCTGCGTTTCCGTTACAATCTTGGTGGGCA
>CABQMV010000078.1 GCA_902465325.1 uncultured Oscillospiraceae bacterium | reverse complement strand
GAAGTAGTAAGCGTGTCGAGGCTTTTTCCAAAAGTAGTAATTTGGTAGTAAATTCAGTGTCCCTATCCCGTGATTTGCCCGTATTTACAGGCTTTTTTGAGATAATCAGAGTTGTTACAAATAAGAAAATAGAGTTCATTGGAGGTTTAAAATGAGTGTAAAACGATGCAGGGTAAAGGGGATCCTTTTCTGGAGTCTGCTGCTGGTGCTGTGTCTGATGTCTGTGACAGCAGTAAGCGCCCGGAGAAGTGAAATCGCTTTTTTGGAAGACAGCGGCCTTACTGTAAAGGATGAAGCCTATATTATAGGGATACCGGAGAGGAGTCAGGCGGCTGTGGTGACCGAGAGGCTGGCGGACCCCTCAGATACCTGGCTGAAGAACCATACCGGCGTACAGTGCGGGGAGACAGATACAGTAGGGACGGGGTACAAGCTTTCCCTGATACAGTATGGAGTGACCAATAAGACGCTGGAGACGGTGGTAAAGGGAGACGTATCGGGAGACGGAAGGGTCAGCAGCATAGACTATCTGCGGATCAAGAGAGTGTTTTCGGGGATTACGGAGTTGGAAGGCGCGTATTTTGAAGCGGCAGACATTGTAGAGGATGGAAAGATCACGTCTGTGGACTATGTGAGGATCAAGAAGCACATAGCGGGTACAGGGAGTCTGTACAGCCCGCTGCCGGAGGTAGAGCCGGCGGAGGAGATCAAGCCCACGGCTAACCCCAACTCTATGGGCAATTCTGTAGAATATGCCAATCAGGTGAAGAATCAGATTAAAAATTATTATGAGACCAGTGAACGCAATGCTTATGTGATTGAAAACAATACCATGAAGCTGGTACAGGGAATTGTGGGTGAAGGCACAAAGAATGTGCGGTCTTTTGCCAATAAGGACGGCGGTGTATATTTTACCAATAGCTTTGAGCCTTATTTTCAGGATGATAGTGGAAAGATATCCTATTTACGGGACGGAAAGGATGCGATGGAGACCGGCTCCCAGACCAGCCTGCGCCATGGATATTACTATTACGAAACACATTTCAGAAATATAGATTTTAACGGCTATGGCGGAACTCGCCTGGACCTTATTTATCATACGCTGCCTGGCAGCCTTCGGGTAACAAACCGTCTGATTATTGATACTGCGCTGAAGGCGGACAAAGCGTATGTATTGGGAAATGAGCTGAGAATTGACAGCTCCACAGTCAATAAGCTGCAGATTGCAGACAAGAATGGGGTACATACAGACCTTTCGGACTACGATGAAACTTCTGTGGAGTATGTGGCTTTTGACATAAAGAATGCCGGTGTGGTTGGCCTTATTTATGCCAAGGACTGTATCTGTGATTCTGTGACGGTTTCGTTGGAAAACGGTGTATATGTGATTCGCAGCAGTACGCAGCTTACGGAGCTTTCGGCAGATACCAATTACTATATGACCATTCAGCTTTACAATGACTTTACCCACGACTTTGCTGGCGTAGAGGAAGCCGCCTATTTGGAAAGGAATCCGGCAGAGATCACAGTAAACAGTACAGAAAACGTGAAAGGCATTACCAGTATTGGATATGACAGCAATAGCGGACTGTATAAGATTTCCGCCAATATTAACAATATCGGTAAAATAACCCCGGAAAATACCAATAAATATTCTGAGCTGAATATTACGGTATCCAATGACGGACATGAGCGGCCTCTCTATGTTCAGGTGAACAGCAAGGCCGGTTTCCTGGCATGTTCGGTGGTCAGAAACCAGGAGGGTGCAGTTGTAGCCATTCCTGCAGAGGTTTGTAAGAATTTCAGCGGAGATGATGTTGGGTATGATCCTTCCGATCTTGCTTATGGAGATGCCATTTTCCCTCTGTATCTAGAAGCCAATGAGCCGATCACCTGTATTCCTACCTGTCTTTGGCTGAATTGGGGAGCTTATCCGCTGCAGCAGATATCGTCGATCCAATATTATTATATGTATATCCATATGTCTACCAATGTTTCTGAGACAACCTGCCTGACTCCCTTTGGCGGCGGCGCCAAGGACGGTAAGATTGTAGCGGATTTCCGAGGATGCAGCGGGGATATTTGGGAGTCTCAGCCCCAGTATAATCACGCGGGAAATTTCTACTTAGTTTCTCAGAGCAACCACAGGATGGATTCTGAATTTACCGGTGACATTGAAATTCTATCTGCAGGGCCTACTTATGGTAAAATGAAGCTTTCGTATGTGGCGGATGACGGTGATTACGAGTATACGCTGACTCATTTGGAATTTCCCCATACAGATGAAACCAGGAACTATTATACTTTGGAAATAAAGTTTTTAAAGGATATTGAGTATAACAATATAAGGAACCAGCTGCAGCTGTTTACTTATAATACCACAATGGGGACCTATGCAAATGCGGCCTTTCTGGATGCGGACGGCGTAGCCCAAGAGGTGCCGGCAAGTCAGAACAATACCTATTCGCTGAACAAGGACGGTTCGTATTTTACCTTTTACACCAATACCAACAAAGATACAGAGAATATGGCTGTTATTGTGAAGGATGTTGATGTTACTGCAAACGGCGGGGAGAAATGGGACGGAGGCGTGTGCGCAAAGGTGCTCAGCAACTATAGTATGTGCTTGACGCTGGATACCAGGAAGATTTCCTTCCAAAAAGGCGATACGATTAAAGTAAACTTTGTTCTGCTGCCCTATGGAGATCCGCTGCAGACAGATTATGATAACGCTGTTCAGGTTTATCAGGATACAGTTGTGAATCCCATGACGGTTACTGCTGCTTCCGGCAGTGTGGAAGAGGTTCCGTTTATGGCAGTTGTCAATGCGGAACAGGGGAAAGCTCAGTTTACTGTTTCCGGCAGCGCAAACAATAATGCTGTGCAGGTAAACGGCTTTGCATCAGATAAGAAACCAGCAATCGAAGAGTATGTAGGGGGGCGGTGGATTCCGTACGATAATTCTGTAAAAGGATACGATGGGTACGCTGTTCATTACAATGAGGACAATACGTATGGCTTTTCCTTTATTGTAGATATGGGAGAGCAGGGCGCAGCCAGGACGTTCCGGGTGGTACAGGAATAGCAGCAGAATAGCTGGCAATCATATACCGATAAAAAGGGCCGTACAGTCGATGAACTGCGCGGCCCTTTTTTGAGCTGTTTAAGCGTATAGGGATGATCTTTTTATGAATTTACTCCGGCTGCGAGAAGAGAGGTTTCAATGTCAAAGACAATTCGGTTATTTTCTTCACAGGGAAGAGCCTCAATCAAAAAGTGGCTTGTATCCGGCAGATGGGAGGCTGTTCGATAGATATCTCTGATTAAGGATTTTGAGTGCAGTACCATCCCGCCGGCAAAGCTGTTCTTATACTTTTTCCGTGATAAAGGCAGGCTCTTTACCGTCCGTTCATTGGTAAATTTAATGCATATTTTTTTGAAGGTCTTGTCTACCATTCCGCGGTAAATTTCTGCGTACTTGTACTTATAAAGGTTTGGAATCAGTTCACAGACAGCAATGTTAAAGGAGATACGTCCGCTGGTCATGCTAAGGGTGACCTGCGGTACTTTTGAGCTTGCGCTTGGTGTGCGTGTAGCAATATAGGGTTCCCAGAAAATATCAGCCATTGTCCTTCCTCGTTTCTCGTGATTTCTATTATAGTCGGTTGGAGAATGGATGTCAATCCTTTTTTCTCGTGTGTTTAGAGCGTATCTTTTCGCTTTTGTTTTGATCGCAAAATGATAGCATGGGAGTCTGCTGTCATTTTGCAATCAAAACAGGGAGGAGAATCCTGTCATTCTCCTCCCTGTTTGTTTCTACCGGTTTTTTAAATTTTAACAGCCGCCTCTGTCCGACTTAGACAGGAGCCGGCGGAGGGGATACAGCGTCCGTAGTCGGTTGTGTTTCAGCATTCTGTTCCGCGTTTTCGGGCGCCAAATAGCATTTCCTCAGATGTTCAATATAACCGGGCATAGAGAATGCATAGCTGATCAGCTGTCCCTGACATCCCCGGTCCGGCATCATCTCGCACATTTTACGCATATAACGGTGCGCGTGCAAAGTCGCTTCTTCCAAAGCAGATTTCACATGACCAGGTTCCTGACTGTCTCTGATTTTATTCATTGCATCTATCATATCCAAGTGAGATATGGATGTCTGATAGCGGTTAATAAGAAACCTCAGCAGAAAAATTCCTTCCCGACGGGCAGTCTGTTTTAAGAGATTTTCCAATATTTCAATAATGTTCTTCATTCCTGTACGGGCCTTTTCCGTATTTTCTGCTGTCCAGCCTTTAATCCAGTTGATCCCGAAGTGGTTGGTCCAGCAGGGGAGAAAACAAAAGCCTATGTTAAAAAGCGTGTTACGGCAGAAAATATCCAGTTCTCCTGCTTTGTACATAGCCTCGGCAAATTTTTCTCCAGGAATATCAAAGCGCTTTGCGTATCCGGCGTACCAGGACATGGCATCAACGGGGGCTTCTGTGCAGGAGGCGGCGTATGCCAGCGCTACCCGATTTTCCTCTGTACGCCAGTGATTAAAATACAGAGCGTGAACAGAAGGCGCGCCCGTATATTCCTTCAGCCACTGTACTGTGCGCCCGATAGCATTGGCGGCATTTTGTGAGATGTACATGTTTCCGTCAAATTCTACCCAGGAATGCAATACTGTTTTCTGAAAATCTACTGGCTTAAAATCCATACTTTTGGTTACTGCCGTTACTGCTTCGGCTCCATGTGCAGGCAGATAGGTCTGAACCATATGAGAGGGCAATACTTTGTCCATAATCCGTTTTACAATATATAGAGTCTCCGGACAGAGGACATAGAGGCCTATGCGGACAGGGACGGTTTGAATATGAGGCAGCTGATCCATGGCCCGTTTCAGAGAGTCGAGGGTGGCATAAATAGCGGGAGAATGTTCCTTTACCCTTTCATCCAGTCCGGGCAGATGGCCTGCTTCGTCCAGAATTTTACGGCCAAAAAGGGCAACCGCATGCTCTTTGATCTCCTTAGAATCTGTACAGGGCTGAGCGCATTCTCCTCCGCCCTCTGGGGAAATCAGTTCCAGAGTGTCAATAAGGGGATACTCCTTCAGCATTTCTGCGGTAATCTGCCAATCAGAGGCAGGTTCAATGGACATAGTAACATGAAGCCCGCATTCCTTTGCTGTTTTCATCACTTCATTTAACCAATATACGGCGTACTCTCCTAAAACTTTTTCTTTTCCGTATAAAGCCTCGCACTCTGGAATCATGTAATAGTTTCGATTGTACACAGCTGCTTTTATGTAGTCCTGAGAGGGAATTTCGTGAATCCTTCCGTAAAAAAAGTGACCGGGTCTATTATGCCACATGCCGTCATAGCTGTGGAAGGTAATGGCATTCATGCGCATTCTGGCCAGAGAACGGATATATTCTCTGGCTTCCTCCAGGTGATAGGAGGAAATGTCCATGGGGAAATTAATATGCTGACGTATGCCCCGAAGTCTTACAAATGGCCGGACAGTTTTCATTTTACCTATTACACAGGAAAAATCCAATTCCTCAGGATATCGGGTTTTTGTGTCAAATACAATGCCCATTACATCCAGCGCCAGGTACACAGCCAGCAGGACCTCGTTTTCCCGGCGGCCCAGCAGCAGAACCTGTCCCTTTGCATTGCCGTTAAAACTGTAGGCATATTCTTCCATGGTGGGAGCTGTCTGCAGGATAAACGTAATATCCGGGGGAGCTCCGCAGACCGCTTCAATATGCTTTTTTAATTCGGATGCTGCGTAGGCACCGATTTCACCTGCTGTTTGATTTAATATTTCCATAGTATAAAAATTCCTTTTTTTTAAAGTATAATAGCATAAATATCCAGGCCGGGCAAGGTGCTTTCGGATGCTTTGTACAGTGCCTCTGTACAAAGTGAGAATAAATTATGCTATAATGACGTTATCATCAGGAAAGGGGTATGCCTGATATGGCATTTTATAAAATTAAAGGTGTGGTAGAGTCTGTAAAGGCGTCTACTTTGGAATATATGGAGGGCTTTTTGGATGCGGTTTGGGAGCCAGGCAGCTTTCTGCCCCATGAAATTCTGGACATGATGGAGGCGGTGTCTTTAGAGACAGGACGGGAAGTGGCTGTCACGATAGACCGGAAGAACAGGGTTTTATCAATTTGTCTGGGGGATGATCAATCTGTGGAATTGGAGGAATGTGATCTGCGGCGCGGAGAGAGACGGCTCTGCGGTACACGGCTGCTGCACACCCATCCCAACGGAAGTGCGCTTCCTTCCCAGGTGGACCTTCACTGCCTGACCGCTCACCGGTATGATGCGATGGTTGTGATTGCTGTGACAGAGCGGGAGGATTTTAAAGGAATTTGCGGCGCTAGTGTAACGTTTTTGCAGAGAGACGAAAAAGGGGCGCTTACCTTACATGAGACTGTAGGACCAGAGCCCAGACGGCGGTTTGCAGATTTTGACCGGCTGTTTCAGGTGATACGGGAAACGGATAAGGACAGCCAGGAGACCAACGAACTGAGGGAGACCGCGGAAAAAGTACTTTTGGTAGGGGTTCTGGACGTTGGAAAGGACAGTGAGGGGGATCCTCTGGCGGAGCTGAAAGAACTGGCGGAATCTGCCGGCGCACAGGTGGTGGGCCAGGTGACGCAGAAGCGGGAGACGCCAGATGCCAAATATTATGTTGGGGGCGGTCTGGCGAAGGAGCTTTCTTTGCAGAGACAGGCGCTGGGCGCTCAGACGATTCTGTTTGATGATGAGCTGTCTCCTTCTCAGATACGGAATTTAGAAAATATAACGGGTGCCAGGGTGATTGACAGAACCGCTTTGATTCTGGATATTTTTGCGGCTCGGGCCAAATCTGTGGAGGGCCGATTACAGGTTGAGCTGGCACAGCAGAAATACCGGCTTCCCAGGCTGACAGGCCGGGGCATTGCCCTTTCCAGGCTGGGAGGGGGAATCGGTACCAGGGGTCCGGGTGAAAGTAAATTAACTACAGATAGAAGGCATATCGGCAGACGGATTCACTATCTGGAAGCTGCTCTGAAAGAGGTAGGCGCCCGCCGGGAGCTTATGAGAAAAGAGCGGACAAAACGGGAAGTTCCTACAATTGCTCTGGTGGGGTATACCAATGTAGGAAAATCTACTCTTTTGAACGCTTTATGTCAGGCGGAGCTCTATGCGGAGGACAAATTGTTTGCTACTCTGGATCCTTCTGTACGTAAAATGGTTACACCGGAAAAGCGGGACTATTTGATAATTGATACCGTAGGTTTTATTGATAAACTTCCTCATGGTATTGTGGAGGCTTTTAAGTCTACGTTGGAGGAGGCACTGTATGCGGATCTGCTATTGATTGTTACAGCGGCTGATGTCCCGGATCCGGACAGGCACCTTGCTATTGTTGAGGATATACTGGAGCAGATTGGTGCCCATGACAAGCCCCGGTACCTGGTGATCAATAAGATGGATAAAGTAGCGGCAGACTATGATTTTTATCCTTCCGGTACTTATGGAAAGATCTTTTACGTTTCTGCTGAGACCGGAATGGGTCTGGAAGAACTGAAATCAGGCATCCTGCAGTATTTTACCCGCATTGAAATGAAGTTTAAGATTCTGGTGCCCTATGCAGACGGTAAAATGCAGGCTTATGTTCACGATAAATGCCAGATTACCTCAGAAGAATACCGAGAGGACGGAGTATATTTTACAGGCAGGGTTTCTCCGGAGCTTTACCACAAATTGGAGGCCTATACAGTTTAATGGAAGACTATTTTACTTTGCAAAAACAGGGACAGGCAGAATTTACAGAAAAAAAGTCCAGATTCATCGGTTATGCGGCTCCCGTGTCCGAGGAAAAGGAAGCCATTGCTTTTATCAGTGAAATCCGCGCCCGGCACAGGGAGGCCCGGCACAATGTATATGCGTATCTGATTAACAGCGGCGGCATGGTGAACCAGAGGTATTCTGACGACGGTGAACCGCAGGGGACAGGCGGATATCCGGTTTTGGAGGTAATACAAAAGCGGGGACTTGTCAACTGCTGCATTGTTGTTACCCGATACTTTGGCGGTGTACTGCTGGGCGCTTCCGGACTGGTCCGTGCGTATAGCCGGGGGGCGTCGGCTGCAGTAGAAGCGGCAGGCGTCCTGCAGGTGGTAAAATGCGTTTCGGTACAGATGGCGCTGTCCTATTCTCAATATGATAGGATTTCTGCTTATATGGCAGAAAGAGGGTTTGCACTGGAAAACTCAATGTTCACAGAACAGGTGGCCTTGGCCTATGCAGTGCCTGCAGTCCAGGCGGAAGCGGTGGTGGAGCAGCTAACGGAGCTGACCAGCGGCCGGATACAGATTTGGCTGAGCGATTCTTCTGATTCGGCAGGGTATCGGGAGATAAAGTAAAGGACAACGGCCCGCTGTCCGGCCATTCCCGCATCTTGAAAAAATAGCTTCAGTAGGATATAATAGCCTGTACATATTTTTAGGAGGTAGAAGTTATGTCAGGACATTCAAAATGGGCCAATATAAAAAACAAAAAAGGAAAGACAGACGCCCAGAGGGGAAAGGTTTTTACCAAAATAGGCAGAGAAATACAGATTGCGGTAAAAATGGGAGGTCCTGATCCCGCTTCCAACAGTAAGCTCAAGGATGTGATTGCCAAAGCGAAAGCAGCCAATATGCCTAATGACAATATTCAGAGAAGCATCAAAAAGGCCAGCGGAGAGGCTTCCAATGAGGTTATTGAGGAGATTACCTATGAAGGATACGGACCGTCGGGTGTGGCTGTCATTGTAGAGGCGGTGACGGATAATAGAAACAGAACGGCGGCAGAGGTCAGACATATATTTGATAAAAACGGAGGAAATTTGGGTTCCACCGGCTGCGTTTCTTTTATGTTCGATAAAGAAGGCGTTATTGTCATTGAAAAGGACGATGCCATTGATGAGGATACTCTTATGATGGATGCTCTGGATTGCGGAGCAGATGATTTCACGTCAGAAGACGGAGCCTACGAAATTGTAACGGATCCTGTAACTTTTTCAGCTGTAAGAGATGCCCTGGAGGAAAAGGGATATCAGTTTGTAGAGGCGGAAATAAGCCGGATCCCCCAGAACTACATTAAACTGAGCAGTGAGGAGCAGCTGGCTCAGATTGAAAGGCTGCTGGATATGCTGGAGGATAACGACGACGTTATGGAGGTCTACCATAATTGGGAAGAATAAAGACAAACGAGGATATTTTGTACTATACAGGATGGGCTCTGCTGGCAATGGCAGGGCTCCTTGTTTTTACCCTGAAAGTTTTTGACATCCATCTTCCGGGCTGTCTTTTTCATGCCTTAACCGGTTTTTACTGTCCGGGCTGCGGAGGAACGCGGGCTGTCCGGTATCTGCTGTCCGGACAGCTTCTGAAGTCTCAGTACTGCCCGGAGCGCTGCTGTATCTGCTCTTTATAGGGAGTCATACCCTTTCCCGGCTGTGTAAAAATGGTAAAATACGCGGTATGAAATTCCGTTTTTTTTATCTTTATCTATTGGGCGGGCTTGTTTTACTCAGTGTTATTATGAAAAATACCTGCTGGCCCATATAAAAAGCACCGTCCTCTGCAGGACGGTGCTGCTTTTTTTATGATTATGTCCAGCTCTGTGAGCCGTATATTTCGTTAATCAAGCTATCCAGTTCTCCGTTTATGCTAATCTGGTAGAGCTCTAAAACAAACAGGAAAAGGAATAACAGGTTCAGACCGCAGCTGATGGCGGAGATAATAATACCTGCCAGCGCAAAGCCGCTGCGTTTTCCTGTTGCGAGAGACTTCTTTGCAACTAGACCCAAAATAAGTCCAGGTATTGCAAGCATCAGTCCAAAACCGTAACAGCAGCACAATAGTATGCTAATAATTCCCAAAACCATTGAAGCGATGCCCAAGCCGTCTGTAGGGTTGCTGTTA
>CABQMV010000077.1 GCA_902465325.1 uncultured Oscillospiraceae bacterium | reverse complement strand
CAAAACCATTGATTTTATTAGCTTTTTGCCGCTATCGCTATCACACCTCATTATTTGACCGTCCTTCTTTTTGGGAAACGGAACAGTTGATTGAAAGCGGCGAGGTTGGAACGGTCATCGTCAAGGATATGTTCTGGTTCGGCAGAAACTATTTACAGGTCGGTATGTACACGGATATTGTGTTTCCTGAAAACGATGTGCGGTTTATTGCTGTCAACGACAATGTGGGTTCGGAAGTGCAGACCGAGTTTGATATGACGCCGATACGCAATTTCTGTAATGAGCTTTATGCCAGAGATACCGCTAAGAAAATCAAGTCCACCTTCCGAATGAAGGGAGAAAACGGAAAGCACCTGATCGTTAATCCTCCCTTCGGGTATGTAAAAGATACTGCGGATAAGGATAAATGGCTGATTGACGCAGAAGCGGCTGAAACGGTTAGGCATATTTTTAAGCTGTACTGTGACGGATATGGTCCGACGCAGATAGAAAAGCGGTTAAAGGCATAAAAGGTGCTTACCCCTACGGCGTACAAGGCGCAGAAGGCAGGAAATCTTCTTCCGAGTAAGCCATATAAATGGGTTCAGAAAACCGTTGTAGGGATACTTGAAAAGGTGGAATATCTCGGACATACCGAGAATTTCAAAACCGCTTCAAAGAATTACCGCAGCAACACAGGAACCTGCACAGGGCATTATATTCGAAGCAGTCACGCTGAACAAAATGGTTTTCAGGCATATTCTCGGCGTGTTGGCCTATGTTCAGCAGTTTGAAGCGGTCTTTGTGAAGCAGGGAATGGAGAAAGCAACCGCTGAACGCATTATGTCGGTAGAAAAGGCAAAGGTGGACATTGTAATGCTGAAACGCAGGGATAAGGATTTGGATACCCTTTTCAAACGGATTTATGAGGATATGGTTGCAGGCAGATTATTGGCGGAACGGTTTGACAAGCTATCTACGGAGTACGAAGCTGAGCAAAAGGAAGCAAGGCAATGATTGTCCGACTGCAAGAACTCATTGACAGCGGAGAACAGGAACAGCATGACTTGCAGCAATTTCTGAAAAATCTCCGAAAGTACACCGACCCCGAAGAACTGACGGCAGAAATCCTAAACGATTTGGTTGACAAAATTGTGATTCACGCTCCCGACAAGAGCCAGCGGTCACAGAAAACAAAAGATTGAAATTTATTACAGGGCTGTCGGTATTATTGAAATTGCTGACGAGAATTGCATTGCACTTGATGGTAGACTTGGTATGCAAAACTGTAAAAAGAAAATAGCCTGACAGCGCAAAGTGGCGGCACAGCCTTTTGACTACACCGCCACCTTACATAAATACTTCGTTGCCGCACCTTAGCTAAGACGGCCCTGCTCTTTGTTATTTCGAGGAACGGAAAGAACGGAACCGAGAAAGCGTCTGCTTCCAGTTGGTTCTTTTAGAGACCTGTATGACAATTATTGCAGAGACGGTACCTACGGCAATACCGCCCAGAATATCTGTAGGGTAGTGGACGTAGAGATACATACGGGAAAACGCAATTAAAAAGGCGGTTATATAGGCAGCAATTCCCCATCTTTTGTCTGTGTACAGCAGAGCTGCTGCCGCAGCAAAGGAGGCTGTCGCATGCCCAGAGGGAAAAGACCAGTCTGAAGGCGGACGAATCAGCAGCTGAACCGCTGTATTTACATCATAGGGCCGGATCCGGGCTACAATGTTTTTCAGAAGTACATTGGCCAACAGGACACCAACCAGCAGGGAGAAAAGAAGAATCCAACCGTTCTTCCTGTATTTTTTGAAGAAAAGTAAAACAATTCCCAACAAAATCCAAAGAACACCGATTTCTCCCAACATGGTAAAAAAAATCATAATTTTATCTAAGACATTATTGTGTATGGACTGCAGTGCGTCCAGAACGGAAAGCTCTAATTCTGACATACATTTCTCCTTGGCATTTTTACCCTGCTATTTTAACATAAATTTATATGCGCGCAAATAGGTTTGACTAAGTAATCCGGATGGATTACAATGATAGACATAACATTTTACCTTTAACGGAGGAGCTTTGGGATGATAGTAGAAAAATATAATTTAAGAGAAGACGGCAGCGCTTATTTTGTCACTTATATTCAGGAACCCAGTGCTGAGCTGCCCAATTCCTATGCCAGGCCGGCAGTGGTTGTGTGTCCCGGAGGCGGCTATTGCTGCTGTTCCGACAGGGAGGCGGAGCCGGTAGCGTTAGAGTTTCTGACCAAGGGCTTTAATGCATTTGTGGTGCGGTATTCTGTAGGCGAGAATGCAGCGTATCCCAACTCTTTGGTAGATCTGTCCAGTGCTATGCGGATTATAAGAGAAAACGCTGAGCGGTGGCATGTTAAAAAGGATCAGATTGCTGTATGTGGTTTTTCAGCAGGAGGTCATCTTGTGGCATCTCTGGCAACGCTCTGGAATGACCCGGAGGTACAGGAAAAGGCGGGCTGTCAGGGACAGGAAAATAAGCCAGACGGCGTACTGCTGCTGTATCCCGTTATTTCAATGGGAAAATTTACCCATCAGCAGACAAGAAATATGCTTTTGCAGGGCTATGACCATAAGAGAGAGGAGATGGTTCGAAAGCTCAGCTGTGAGCTGCAGGTAGGACCTCATACGCCTCCGGCATTTATTGCCCATACCTATGCGGATAATGCGGTTCCGGTGGAAAATGCACTGATGTTCGCTTCTGCGCTGGCTGCCGCGGACAGGCCCTTTGACTTACATATTTTCCAGGAGGGCTTTCATGGACTTTCTCTGGCAAATCAAAATACCTTCTGCAATCCGGCTCTGCTGAACTGGGATTTCTATAACTGGGTAGAGCTCAGCTGCAATTGGCTGATTCATCTGTTTGGCATTGACGGTATTCCCGAGATGGCTCCCCACAGCTGGAATTATGACAGCAGGGCAAAAGCAATCTCCCCGATCTGAGCTATGATCATATTAGGAATTGATCCCGGCTTTGCGATTACAGGCTATGGGGTTGTAAAACACGAAAGAAATAAGCTGACGCTGCTGGAGTATGGCGTTGTCAGTACAAAGGCAGGAGAGCCTTTTACGCAGAGACTTCTGGCCATTGATGCCAGGTTGAGAGAGCTTTGTATGGTTTACAAACCGGACTGCTGCGCAATTGAGGAGCTTTTTTTCAATAACAATGCCAAGACAGCGATTGCTGCTGCACAGGGCAGAGGCGTTGCTGTGTGCGCTGTGGCTTCTATGCAGATTCCAGTTTTTGAATATACGCCTCTGCAGGTGAAGCAGTCGGTAGTGGGCTACGGCCGGGCAGAGAAAAAACAGATTCAGCAAATGGTGAAAATGCTGCTGCATATGGATAAGCTGCCCACGCCGGATGATGCGGCGGATGCCATTGCCATTGCGATCTGTCATTCCCAGTGGCTGCTTACTGCAAAATCTATATAGGAGGACGACAGTAAAATGTTTGAATTTATACAGGGTCGGCTGTGTAAAAAAACACAGGAGTACTGTGTTATACAGGTAGGGGGGATTGGCTTTCAGGTATATACTGATATACGGACCTCCGCTGCTTTGGGAAATATAGGGGAGGAGGTTACGGTATATACCTATCTTCAGGTGAAAGAGGATGGACTTTCTCTTTTTGGGTTTCCTTCTCAGGAGGACCTGGCAGTATTTCAGCTGCTCATATCGGTAAATGGGGTAGGGCCGAAAATGGCCTTGGCTATTTTATCTGCTATGACGCCCTCTGCTTTTAGTGTGGCTGTGGCCCAAGGAGATTTTAAAGCTATTACAGCAGGAAAGGGCGTGGGTCCTAAGCTGGCGCAGCGTATTATACTGGAATTAAAGGATAAGGTAAAGGCGGATCTTGATGGGACAAAAGCCCCTGAGACTGTTTTAGAAGCAGAGCCGGATCTTCTGCAGGAGGCGGCCGCCGCTCTGCTTGTGTTAGGCTACAGAAATGCGGAGGCAGTAAAAGCGGTAAAGGCTGCTTACCGGGACGGGATTTCTTTGGAGGAGCTGGTGAAACTGTCTCTTCGAAAACTTATGAAGTGAGGAAAACTGAGAAATGGATGAAAAAGAACGTCTCATATCAGCGGATATTACAGAATCGGATATTGATGAAATCAGTCTGCGGCCTCATAATTTTAATGAGTATGTAGGGCAGGAGAAAATCCGTAAAAATCTGGATGTATTTGTAAAGGCTGCCCTGAAAAGAGAGGAATCGCTGGATCACGTGTTGCTGTATGGGCCTCCCGGACTGGGAAAGACTACGCTTGCCGGGGTCATTGCCTCGGAAATGGGCGTGGGATTTCGGGTAACCTCCGGCCCTGCCATAGAAAAGGCAGGTGACCTGGCCGGGCTGCTCACCAATTTGAATGAAAACGATGTCCTCTTTATAGATGAGATACACCGAATGAATCGCAGTGTGGAGGAGGTTCTTTATCCTGCCATGGAGGACTTTGCTTTCGATATTATTATGGGAAAGGGGCCTGCTGCCCGTTCCCTGCGCATTGATTTACCCAAATTTACCCTGATTGGTGCGACTACCCGGGCCGGGCTGCTCAGCGCGCCTCTCAGAGACCGTTTTGGGGTTATCTGCCGTTTGGAAATGTACAGTCCTGAGGAATTGGCGTCTATTGTAAAAAGGTCTTCTGGAATTTTAGAGACAGAAATCGAGGATGCGGCGGCCAGAGAGATTGCTCTGCGCTCTCGAGGAACGCCGCGAATTGCCAACCGTCTGTTGAAGAGGGTGCGGGATTTTGCTCAAATTAAAGGAGACGGTATTATTACGGGACCTGTTGCCGTAGAGAGCTTAAATGCTCTGGATGTAGACAGACTTGGCCTTGATAATATTGACCGTATGCTGCTGGAGGCCATTATTCATAAATTCGGTGGCGGTCCTGTGGGATTAGAAACGCTGGCAGCTTCTACGGGAGAAGAGCTTTCTACGATTGAAGATGTATATGAACCGTATCTGCTGCAGTTGGGCTTTATCAGCAAAACACCCAGGGGGCGGATCGCCACCCGTTTGGCGTACGATCATTTAGGAGTCAGAATGGAGGAATCATGAAGCTGCTTTTGCATATATGCTGCGGCCCCTGCTCCCTTTATGTGATTGATGCACTGCGCTCACGGCTGCCTCAGTGGGAAATTACTGGCTATTTTTATAATCCTAATATTCATCCTTATGACGAGTTGATCAGGCGTGAGGCAGGTGCTGTCAAAGCTTGTGACTATAAAGGGATTTCTCTTATTAGAGATACGGAATATGATCTTGCTGCATGGAAAGGTTTTACAAAAGCGCCAGCAGAGCGCTGCGTAATGTGTTACCGGAGACGCTTTGAAAAAACGGCGAGATTTGCGGCGGAGAAGGGATATCAATATTTTACGTCTACGCTTTTTGTGAGTCCCTATCAAAATTACGAAGCTATGGGGCGAGAAGCCCGGCAGGCTGGAGAACGGTATCAAATAAAATTTTTAGAGGATTCGGATTTCCGGGAGGGCTTTCGGGAAGGCCAGAGTCAGGCCAGGAGCCTGGGACTTTACCGCCAAAAATACTGTGGCTGTATTTGTTCTCTGGAAAGGAGCAGATAATGGCCTGGTATTTGATTCTGCTCCTGTGTCTGGGAGGCCTGGTCCTGCTTTGCCTGCTCTGGATTTTGGCGCTGGCCTCTTTTGGAGCGCATTGGGCCTGCTATCCCGCCCGACACAGCAGGGAACGCTGTCTTCAGCATGATATTGAGCACGGCTTCTACAGCCGCACCTATGCGGAAGACTTGATAAAAAGTGGGCAGCCTTTTTCTGTGAATTCTCCCGGAGGTTACCGATTGTGTGCCATGCGCTTTTTGAAACGGGGAGATTCTTCCTCCGGGGTTGTGATTCTGGCGCACGGCTTTGGTTGCAGTATGTATACTTCCTTCCGATATGTTGCGCTGTTTCAGAGGCTGGGTTTTGACTGCGTTATATATGATCAGCCCTATCACGGGGAAAGCGGAGGCAAATTTTGTACGATGGGCGGTCTGGAAACCGGGGATCTGCTGGTGGTGGCGGAGGAGGTGCGCAGGAGCTATCCTGCAAAGACGGTGATTGGTCTGCATGGAGAATCCATGGGAGCGGCTACTGTTTTAAATGCTCTGGACAGCGGCTTCCCTTTTTCTTTCTGTATAGAAGACTGTGGCTTCGGCTCAGCCGCAGAGCAGGCCAGGCATTTGATCCAGCGGTATACTCTTTTGTTTAGAAGGCCTGTATTTTGTCTGATGCGATATATGATTTTCCGAAAAACAGGCGTTGATTATGAAACGGTATCCCCTATACGGACCGTAGCCAGTGAAAATGCAGCCAAAATACCGGTTCTTTTTATCCATGGAGAAGAAGACCGATTTGTTCCCTATAAGAATTTGAAACAGCTGTATAACAGCAAAAAAGGACCGAAATCCATTTATTCAGTGCCCGGCGCTAAGCACGCAGAGGCTTTGAGAGTGGCCCCGGCGGGATATGATCGGGCAGTAAGAAGTTTTTTGAAACAGTACCGGATTCCCTGTGTCCTCAAATCGTATGACAGGGAGCTGTAATGGAATATATAGCATCCAAAAAAACATAAAAACAGGTTGATATTAATTTGTATTTGATGTAAAATAGCACAAAAGTGTCCAATGAGGATAATAATGAGTTGCATACACGGAGATAGTAGGCGATGGAATATTTAGCAACAGAAATGGCAAAAAAATTAGACATTTCGCGTTCATATTTATACTATTTAAAAGATACTTGCGGTGTCACTGTCAAAGCCACAGAGCAGGGACGGTATATCTGGGACGATGAAGTATTTGAATATCTTCGTGACTATATTAAGAAAAACGGACCGGAGGAAAAGCGGGCAGAGCCTACAACGGAATATAAAACCTTTACAATAAAGAACCGAAGATATTTGGGAAACAAGTACAAGCTGATTCCTTTTATAAAAAAAGTGGTTTCTGAAGAATGCAGAAATATAAATACGGTAGCGGATATTTTCGCGGGGACAGGCTCTGTTGCCTCAGCGTTTACTGATAAAAAGCTTATTACAAATGACAACTTATACAGCAACTATATTTGTCACCTGGCCTGGTTTAGTCCCCAGTCCTATTCACAGGAAAAAATTGTTGAACTGATCCGGGAATATAACAGTATGATTATAGAAGAAGATAACTATATGAGTCTGCAGTTTTCCGACACCTATTTTTCTGCAGAGGACTGCAGAAAAATAGGGTTTATACGGGAGGATATAGAGGTACAATTTAAAGAAGGAGTCATAAATGAGAGAGAAAGAGCACTGTTGATTACTTCTCTTTTATATGCCATGGACCGGATTGCCAATACCTGCGGCCACTATGACGCTTATAGGCAGGGAGCAGTTTTTGACAGGCATATTGAACTGGCAGTCCCGCAGCCGGAGCCTCACTTGAATCCTAATAATGTGTGCTTTCATATGGATACCAATCAGTTGGTGAAAGAAATAGAGGCAGATCTGGTATATATTGATCCGCCCTATAATTCCAGACAATACTGTGATGTGTACCATCTGCTTGAGAATGTAGCCTGCTGGCAGAAGCCGGATGTATTCGGTGTGGCCAGAAAGATGGACAGAAGCAAGCTGAAAAGTGAATATTGCACAAAAAATGCGGCAAAGGTTTTTCAGGAACTGATTGATTCTATTTATGCGAAATACATTCTTCTCTCCTATAACAATATGGCGGAGAAAGGGAATGAACGTTCTAACGCAAAAATATCAGATGATGATATTTATCGGATTCTTCATAAAAAGGGTAAGGTAAAGGTCTTTTCTGAACAGTACAGGGCCTTCTCCACGGGAAAGTCCGATATTAAAGGAAATGAAGAGCGACTTTTTCTCTGTGAATGCGAGGATTGCAGTAAAAAGGCCATTTCCTCGCCCCTGAATTATATAGGCGGAAAATACCGGCTGCTGCCGCAGCTATTACCGCTGTTTCCTGAGGATATGGATCAGGCTGTGGATTTATTTTGCGGCGGGTGCAATGTGGGAATTAATCTGCTCTGTAACCGAGTGCGGTTCAATGATACCAACAGCTATTTGATTGGGCTGTTGCAGACCTTCAAAAAGATGGATAAGGAGGAGCTTTTTCGGAGAATAGAAAAAATCATTGCAGATTATAAGCTTTCACAGACCTGGAAGAACGGCTATGCATATTATGGCTGCAGCAGCGCAGATGGTCTGGCGTCTTACAATCGGGCAGGATATTATTTACTGAGAAATGATTTTAATAGGAGACAGAAAAAGGACTGTCAGTATTATTTGATGCTGTATATACTGATTGTATACGCCTTTAATAATCAGCTGCGCTTTAATAAAAAAGGCGAGTTCAATCTACCGGTAGGAAAAAGGGACTTTAATCTGCGGATACAGAAAAAGCTGCTGGACTTTGTGAACCGATTAAAGGCAGGAGATTATATTTTTAGTAATATATCTTTTCGGGAGTTTCCTATCGATCAATTGACGCAAAATAGCTTTGTCTATGCGGACCCGCCTTATTTAATTACCTGTGCCTCCTATAATGAACAGGACGGCTGGACGGAGCGGGATGAACATGATTTATTAACTTTTCTGGATGCTTTAGACCAGAGAGGAATTCGTTTTGCACTTTCCAATGTATTGGAAAACAAAGGAAAACGAAACAGTATTTTAGAAGAGTGGATTATGGAGAGACCGCAGTACAGCATGATAGAATTAACGTATAATTACGACCATTCTAATTACCACTGTAAGCACATCCATCAAAAAACCAGAGAAGTATTGATTGTAAATTATAAATAGGGGGAGTTTATGAAGGTCAGCGAAAATCAGGTATTCAACCTAATGGATACCAACGGAAGGAGAAAAGATGTCGTTCATGCGCTGCAGGGATATCTGAATATTCTTGATAATATTTTAAATGGAAGGCGTATGCGGTGGCAAGCGATACCGGAAAGCCTGGCACAGTTTGAATTTTATAAGCAGGCAATCCAGCTGTCTCCGGAGGTCTTTAAAAAGCACGATAAGTATGACGAGATTATGTCAGCTTTAGACAAGTATCCCAGCTTAAAAGAGTCTGTCCTGGACGGGGATATTGATTGGATCCGTTTGCACCAGAACGACTACGCGGATCTTCTTTCCCAATTTGATTTGGGAGCAGAGGATAGAGCGAGGCACTATACCAGTAATCTGGTGAAGCTTGGTTTTGTGGATGAAAACAGAAATATTTCAGAGGTAGGTCAAATGCTGCTGGGCAGAATTCCATTGCGGAAGGATTCCCTATCGGTGCAGCTTTCCTTTATCAATCAGGGGACGCAGCGGGAGGAAGCGGAAAAAGCCATTGACATACCCCCGCAGGACGACGCTTTCAATTCTATCCGCAGCGAGTACGCGGGTATGCTGAAAAATCAGCTCTCCAAAGGGAACAACGGGCTTGTGAAGCACAAGTACATCACGTTTTCCGTGGAAGCCGACAACCCGGCGGCGGCAAAATCCCGCCTTGCCCGCATTGAAACCGACATACTCAATAACTTCAAGGTGCTTGGTGTGACCGCCCGCCCTCTTAACGGGCAGGAACGCTTAAAGGTGCTGCATGGGGTATTCCACCCGGACGGGGAGCCGTTTTCGTTCTCCTATGACTGGCTTGCCCCGGCAGGGCTTACTACAAAGGACTTTATCGCCCCGTCCTCTTTCCGGTTCGGGGAGGGCAGGTATTTCCGCATGGGGCGAAAAATCGGCGCGGTGTCTTTCCTTGAAATCCTTGCGCCGGAACTCAATGACCGTATGCTTGCCGACATTCTGGACTTAGAAACGGGCGTAATCGTCAACTTGCATATCCGCAGTATCGACCAGACGGAAGCCATTAAGACCATTAAGCGCAAAATCACAGACCTTGACAAGATGAAGATTGAGGAACAGAAAAAAGCGGTTAGAAGCGGCTATGACATGGATATAATCCCGTCCGACCTTGCCACCTTTGGCAGCGAAGCAAAGAACTTGTTGCAGGACTTACAGAGCCGCAACGAGCGAATGTTTCTCCTTACGTTCCTTGTGGTAAACATGGCAGACACGAAGCGGAAACTGGAAAATGACATTT
>CABQMV010000076.1 GCA_902465325.1 uncultured Oscillospiraceae bacterium | reverse complement strand
AATTATAATATATAAAAGTATATCATGCCTGTGAAGTGCTATGCAAGCTTCGTCACATCAATCCATTCCTGAAATCCGGAATATTTCTCCAGCTCCGGAAGTGTCAGCGCTACAGCGCTGTTGCTGCTGCCGCAGGCGGGATATACCGTATCAAATCTTTTCAGACTCTGATCCAGGTATACGACGGTGCCAGGATTCACAGCAAAGGGACAGATTCCGCCTGGCTGATGGCCGATAACCGGTTCAGTCTCCTGGGGGGCCAGCATTTTTGCTTTGGTGTGAAACTGCTGTTTAAATTTGCTGTTGTCTATTTTAACATCTCCGGCAGCTACAATCAAAACGCAGCTTCCGTTTACCCAGAAGCTTAGGGTTTTGGCAATTCTTTCAGGCCGACAGCCCAGCGCCTGTGTAGCCAGCGCCACAGTGGCGCTGGAAACACTAAATTCCTGTATTCTGGTTAGATCCAATCCCTGTTGAGAAAAATATTCCTTTACTTTTTGCAGTGACACGGTACAACGCCCCCCTTTATTGATATTATTCTATTATACCCTTCCTGGCCTTGGTATGTAAAGGCGGGGGCCGGGGAAATTTCATTTTCCCGTTGCAAAATCCGGACAAAAATATTATACTTGATAGGTAAAAATATGAAAGGGGTTTATGTATATGAACTACTCACATGAAGTTAATGATATGATGTGTGTGAAGCAAGGCCCGAATCACGGCCCGGCGCCGATCCCGGAAGAGGGCAAGTGGGTCAAGGCAAAGGAAATCAAGGATATTTCAGGCCTGTCTCACGGAGTGGGCTGGTGCGCACCTCAGCAGGGAGCCTGTAAGCTTACTTTGAATGTTAAAAACGGTATTATTGAAGAAGCCCTGGTTGAGACGCTGGGATGTTCCGGTATGACTCACTCTGCTGCTATGGCGGCTGAGATATTGGGAGGCAAGACTCTTCTCGAGGCTTTGAATACAGACTTGGTATGTGACGCCATTAATGTTGCCATGAGAGAAATTTTCCTGCAGCTGGTATACGGAAGAACCCAGTCCGCTTTTTCAGAGGACGGTCTGGTAATCGGCGCAGGTCTGGAGGATTTAGGGAAAGGTCTTCGGACTCAGGTAGGCACGATGTACGGTACCAAAGCGAAAGGCGTGCGGTACCTGGAGATGGCGGAGGGCTATGTGCTCAGCATCGGTCTGGATGCAGACGGCGAAGTGATCGGGTATCAGTTCGTTCACCTGGGGAAGATGATGGAAGCCATTAAAAAGGGTGTGGATCCTAAGGAAGCTTATGAGAAAAATATTGGTACATATGGCCGTTATGCAGATGCAGTAAAGACCATTGATCCCAGAAAGGAATAAGGAGGTGCCCTGCAATGGTTACATTTGAAGGTTATGACAGAAGAATTGATACAATCAAAAAAACTCTGAAAGAATACGGAATTGCCTCTTTGGAGGAGGCAAAGGAGCTGTGTGCCTCCAAGGGGATTGATGCAGAGGCGATTGTACGGGGTGTACAGCCTATTGCTTTTGAAAACGCGGTATGGGCTTATACACTTGGCTGCGCCATCGCTGTAAAAAAAGGCGTTAAAAATGCTGCAGAGGCTGCGGAAGCCATTGGACTGGGGCTGCAGGCTTTCTGTATTCCCGGAAGTGTTGCGGACGCCAGACAGGTTGGTCTGGGTCACGGAAATCTGGGAGCCATGCTTCTGAGAGAGGAAACCAAATGTTTCTGCTTCCTGGCAGGACATGAGTCTTTTGCGGCTGCAGAAGGTGCTATTGGAATTGCTAAAACGGCCAATAAGGTCAGAAAGGAACCTCTGCAGGTTATCCTGAACGGTTTGGGAAAGGATGCGGCCTATATTATATCCAGAATTAATGGCTTCACTTATGTAGAGACTGATTTTGATTTCCAGACCCGTGAGCTCAAGGTGGTAAGCACAAAGAAATTTTCTCAGGGAGAGCGTGCTAATGTGAGATGCTACGGTGCCAACGATGTAAATGAGGGTGTGGCAATTATGCAGAAGGAGCATGTAGAGGTATCCATTACAGGAAACTCTACCAATCCTACCCGTTTCCAGCATCTGGTTGCCGGTACTTATAAGAAATGGGCCACAGAAAATGGTGTGAAGTATTTTTCTGTTGCTTCCGGCGGCGGAACAGGGCGTACCCTGCATCCTGACAATGTGGCGGCTGGTCCTGCCTCCTATGGACTTACGGACTCTATGGGCAGAATGCATGGCGACGCGCAGTTTGCGGGCTCTTCTTCTGTTCCGGCTCATGTGGAAATGATGGGCCTGATCGGCATGGGCAACAACCCGATGGTCGGGGCTACCGTTGCCTGTGCAGTTGCGGTGGAGGAAGCAGCAAAAGAAGGCAAGTTTTAAGGTTTAGACATCTGGTTTTCTAAAAAGTATAGTTAGACACGTCATTTTGAGCAAAATGCCTATGACGTGTCTAACTTTTTTATACCAAAAGAGAGGGAAAATCAGATGGCAAAAATTAAAATGACAGTATCAAACAACATTACATACCGCGACCAATTTAACATACTTTTAGAAAAAGGATATTTGGTACAGACTGGCGGCAATACTTTTGATTTCTACAAAAAACTGCGTGCCGTTTCTCAAATTTCACGCCTTGCAATCTAAGATGTATTCCTCGCACCCTCGTAGAATGTAGATTGCGCCATCCCGATTGCTTGGCGCACGGCAGCAGGTGTAATGAAAAAGCGTGGTTTTTCCTGCTGCCATGAGCAGAAAAAATTCTCCGTTATCGTTGCGATACAAGAGATTGGCGTGAAAATCAGTTGTCTGCATGAAAAATGTATGAAAATGAATGAATACAAATGAAAAACAAGAAAACTAATGGTTTGCATTGATTACATGGCAAATGTTGACATAATACATGTATCGTATATAATTGGATATAAAGTATTGTTGCAACCATATTAAAAAATAATTTGGAGGATTAGATATGCAGAGTGTGAGAATATACGAAATGCCCGAATGTAAAATGGTATCTTCGGGAGTAGGAATGTTTGGAGAAGAAAAAATGGAAAAATTTATGGAATGGTTTTCTTTACAGAAAAGCAGTATGTTTCCAAAGGATTTTCTGTTCTGGGATGTAAGTGGTTTCCATTGGTTGTATATGTATGAAGATGGAATGGATGTACCAGAGGAATTTGATATAATTGATTTTCAAGGTGGACTTTATGCAGTTGCAACCGATATAGACCAGAAAACCGATACCGAACTTATGAAACAAGAGGTTGATATTTTTTTGAGTCAGAATGGATTGGAACGTGATAGTACGCGTCAAGAATTAGGAAATATTATTACGTCTCCTATGACACAAAAAATCTTAGGGTATGAACAAATGGATTATTATACTCCAGTAAAAGCAAAAGAATAAATGTATAATTAAGCAGCGTGGGCGCAAGCCCACGCTATTCTTTTGCCCTCTTGGTTTATTTAAGTGTTCGTAAGAGTGTTATCAAGTACTTAAAAATGCAATGTTATGCCGCGACGATACACTTGTTGTAAAATCCCTTGATAGATTGAGCAGAAACAAAAGCGACATTCACAACGAGTTACAATACTTCAAAGACGAATGGTATTCGTCTGAAAGTGATTGATTTACCAACAATAATGTTGAAATTACCACAAGGGCAAGAATGGGTTTTGAAATGGTAAATAACATTCAGATTGAAGTATTGGGAACAATCGCAGAGCAGGAACGCGAGACAATTGGCAAGCGACAAGCCGAGGGAATAGAAGCAGCAAGGCAGAATGGAAAGAGACTTGGCAGATCTGCCCTTGAATATCCTGCAAATTGGGAAACTGTTTATACCGCTTGGAAAGCAGGAGAAATAACAGCAAAGGTGGCAATGGAACAGGCGAACACCAAAAGAACAAGTTTCTACAAGTTAGTAAATATGATGGAAGAAAACTAAATAATGTGGATTGAAGCGAGCCGCAAGTGCTTGCTTCAATCCACTATTGACAATGAGAAGAATGGTTTTATTATAATTCTTGACACTTAGACATATTCAAGTGATATGGCAGTTTTTAGACAAAGCACATGGAAAAGCCTTGAAAACTTGCCCGAACGCCGCCGTAGACGGATTTCATGTGGAAATGATGGACAGTTGCCAGAAAAATTTTCCCGGCAGCTGTCTTTTCCTGTTTTTTGCCGGCTTTTGTTTTCTTGTTTTCCCCCGGCTTTCATGGTATGATACTGTCCGTATAAAAGAAAGTTGAGGATTTACCATGAGTTATATACCGGACCATATACTGCTTTCTGTAGAAAAGCCCTCCCGGTACACAGGGGGCGAGTGGAATGCCGTGATAAAGGACAAAAATCAGGTGGAGATCAGATTTGGCTTCTGCTTCGCCGATGTGTATGATATTGGCATGTCTCACCTGGGAATGAAGCTGCTGTATCATATGCTGAATGACCGAGAGGACACCTGGTGTGAGCGGGTGTTTGCGCCCTGGCCGGATTTAGAGGCCAAAATGCGAGAGCAGGGCTATCGGCTTTTTGCACTGGAATCTCAGGAGCCGGTGGAGAAATTTGATATGCTGGGTTTTACCCTGCAGTATGAAATGGCCTATACCAATATCCTGAATATGCTGGATTTGGCGGGAATCCCGGTAAAATCCCGGGACAGAGGAGAAGGGGTTCCTTTCGTTATAGCCGGCGGCGGTGTTGCAAACAATCCTGAGCCTTTGGCTGCCTATATTGATATTTTTAATCTGGGAGAGGGAGAAGAGGTACTCCATGAGCTGCTGGATGTTTTAAAAGAATGGAAACGGAAGAAACTTTCCCGAAGAGAATTTTTAAAAATGGCAGCCCGCATTCCGGGAATCTATGTGCCGGAATTTTATGAAGAGGAATACAATGAAGACGGTACACTGAAAGCCCTGGTCCCTGTTGAACCAGGTGTGCCGGCAGTTATTGCCAAGAGGGTCGTAGAGTCTTTTGATAAAGCGTATTTTCCGGATAAGCTGGTGGTTCCCTACGGAAATGTTGTGCATGACCGGATTATGATCGAGGTTATGAGGGGCTGCAGTCATGGTTGCCGTTTTTGTCAGGCCGGATTTATATACAGACCGGTGAGAGAGCGCCGGGTAGATACTGTGGTAGAGCTGGCCAGAAAACTGGTGAAATCCACTGGCTATGAAGAAATTTCCCTGCTGAGCCTGAGCACCTGTGATTATTCTCATCTGGAGGAGCTGACAGACCGGCTGTTGGAGGAATTTGAGGATAAGCATGTCAGCCTGTCTCTGCCCAGCTCCCGGGTGGACGCCTTTACCTTAGGCCTGATGAAGCGGGTTTCCCGAGTCCGCAAAAGCGGTCTGACCTTTGCCCCGGAGGCGAGTACCCAGAGAATGCGGGACATTATCAATAAAGGCGTTACCGAGGAGGATCTGCTGCGGTCAGCCCGGCTGGCATTTGAGGGCGGCTGGAGTACGATTAAGCTGTATTTTATGCTGGGCCTGCCCTACGAGACAGATGAAGACATTCTGGGGATTGCCCGGCTGGCAGAAAAGGTTTTGCAGGTCTATTACGAAGTACATGAAGGAAAAAAGTGCAGACGTCCTGAAATCACAGTCAGTGTCTCTACATTTGTTCCGAAACCGTTTACTCCCTTTCAGTGGTGCGGACAGAATACAATTGAGGAGATTAAAAGAAAGCAGGAGCTGTTGAAACATGCCCTGGACCGGAGGATCCGTTTCAGCTGGCATACACCGGAGACCTCTGTGCTGGAGGGAGCTTTATCCAGGGGAGATCGACGGATCGGACAGGTCATATACCAGGTTTGGAAGGATGGAGGAACCTTTGATGCCTGGGATGAATATATGGATTATGGACGGTGGCTGCAGGCCTTTGAAAAATGCGGACTGGATCCGGCCTTTTATAACCACAGAGAGCGGGGCGAAGAAGAGCTGCTGCCGTGGGATCATATCAGCGTAGGCGTTAGTAAAAGCTTTTTCCGCCGGGAGTATGAGCGGGCGGCCAGAGGAGAGCTGACTTCCAGCTGTATGGAGAAATGTCAGGGCTGTGGTGCGGCAAAATGGGGAAGGGGGATTTGTGTTGGTCAAATACAGGATTAAATACGGACGTTATGAGCCGGTAAAATATATTTCCCATTTGGACATGCTGAAGCTCTTTGACAGAGCTGCCAGGCGCTGTCAGCTACCGGTGGCTTATTCAGAGGGCTTTAATCCCCATCCGCTGTTTGTGTTCGGAATGCCGATTCCCGTAGGAACTACCAGTGAGGCGGAATATGTGGATATTACACTGACGGAAGAAATGGAGCCGGTGCATATCCTGGCGGCCTTGAACAGTGCGCTGCCCCAGGGAGTTCGGGTATTGGAAGCGGATTTGCTGCCGGAAAAGGCTCCGAATATTATGAAGAGTATAGTCGCTTCTCGCTATCGGGTATCGGCGGAGCTTACTGCCGAGGAAATAGAGGGACTTATGGAAAAGGCTTTGGAGAAGTCGCCTTTGATCGTAGAGAAGCATACCAAAAGCGGTACAAGACCTACAGACGTAAGACCTATGATTTTCTGCATGGATATAGAAGAGAAGGAAATTCTTCTGACCGTGGCAGCGGGAAATGAAAACAACCTGCGGCCGGAGCTGGCGCTTCAGGCTCTAGCGGGCAGGCCGGTCCCGGTCCGGAAAGTCCACCGGATGGCGCTGCTGACAAAGGAGGAGCTTTGAGAGAGGCCGTTATACAGGGAGAAAATGAAATTGCAGTAACGGAAGACGGAAAGCTGGTAGAGTACCGGAACTTTACAGAAGCCCCTGTCCGGACAGGGGATATTTTCTGGGGGCGCATTGTAAAATGTGCTTCCGGCAATACTGGCAGCTGCTTTGTGGATATCGGCGTTGGCCGTGACGTTTTCTGCTCAGAGAGGGGACAGGCTGTACAGGGAGATTTTCTGCCTGTGATGGTGACCAGTGCAGCCCATGACCAGAAGCCGCCTCGGGTCTGCTGCGAGATCAGACTGACGGGGAGAGGCCTGGTGGCAGTATCGACGCCGGGGGCCTGTTTTGTTTCTCGTAAAATTACAGAAGAGTGTGAGCGAAATCAGCTGAAAGAATCCGGTGAAAAGCTGTTAGCGCAGCAGCTCGGCTGTCCGGGTTTGATTCTCCGAACAGCGTCCCGTGAGATGTCTTTTGAAATGCTGCGAGAGGAGGCCGCTTCTCTGGGCCGGCGGATTTCCAAGGGACTGGATTCTCCGGGCCGGTTATACCGGCCTGAGCCCTGCTGTGATTTTTTGAGCAGGTACAGGGAATTAGACAGCATTGTTACAGATAGTACAGCGGTATATGAGAGAGTGAAACCCTTTTATCCCCAGATTCGGTTTAGAGGACAGGGGGATTACAGCCTGTTTGCCGTCAAATCCATATCCTCTCAGCTGGTTTCTCTGATGGGACGCAGGGTTTGGCTTCCTGGCGGAGGAAATTTGATTCTGGAAAAGACAGAGGCCATGACGGTAATTGATGTGAACTCAGGGAAGGCCTCCGGCAAAAAGGCGGAGCCTCTGCGGGTGAATCTGGAGGCTGCCTGGGAGATTATGCGGCAGCTGCGATTAAGAGATATAGGGGGAACGATTGTCTGTGATTTTATCCGTATGCCCAAGGCGGACCGTACGCAGGTTTTGGACAGGCTGACGGCTTTGGCAGACAGGGATTTCAGTAAGCCGAGGATTCACGGTTTTACGGCGTTAGGACTGGTAGAAATCAGCAGAAAAAGAAGTTAGCATTTTACAGACTCCTTCTGCATACATTCTAGAGAAAGAACAATGTATGCGAGAGGAGTGCTTTTATATGGAAAGGTGTAAAAGGGGACTTATTCTGACAATGTGTCTGGTACTGCTGTCGGCTTGCTTTTTATCTGTAGAATCCGTGGCTACGGCCTGCATAGGACAAGTTGATGTGGACAGCTGGCTGAATGTAAGAGACGGAGCGGGGACAGAGTACAGGATTATTGACGCTTTGTACAACGGAGAGCTGGTAGAGCTGAGAGACAGCAAAAACAGCGGCAACGGTGACCTTTGGTACAAGGTGTTTTTTATAAGAGACGGCGTGGAAAGAATCGGCTATGTACATTCCGACTATATTCGGGTTACAGAGTACACCATGGCAGAGACGGATCTGGCCTTTGAAGACCGCTTGTCCTCTCAGGGCTTCCCAGAAAGCTACCTGCCCTATCTGAGAGCGCTGCATCAAGAGCATCCAGACTGGTCTTTTGAGGCATTTCACACAGAGCTTTCCTGGGCAGAGGTTTTAGAAGGCGAATCCTATTTGGGCAGCAATCTGGTTCCCAACTATGACAGCATTCCTTCCTCCTGGAAATCTACAGCAGAGGGAGCTTTTGACTGGGTGAAAAATGACTGGGTGGTATTTTCCGGATCTTCTTCTGTTCAGGCCTCCTCACGGGTTATTGCATACTATATGGATCCCAGAAATTTTCTTACTGAAGCAGGAGTTTTCCAGTTTGAAAAACTCACCTACGATCCAGAGGTACATACAGAGGCCGGTGTGGAAGGCGTTTTAAAGGGGACCTTTATGAGCAAAAAAACACTGCCCGGCACCCAGATCACTTATGCTGCGGCCTGTATGAGAATTGGAAGCAAGCTGGGAATCAGCCCCTATTTTCTGGCAGGCAGACTTCGGCAGGAACAGGGAGTAAACGGCGATTCCTCTCTGATTTCAGGTACAGTGGACGGCTTTGAGGGCTATTATAATTACTTTAATATAGGTGCTTCCGGTACGGGAGAGGCGGTAGTAGAAAACGGCCTGAACCGGGCTATGAAGGAAGGCTGGGATTCTCCTTATAAGGCGCTGGAGGGCGGCGCCATGATCATTAGCAGCGGGTATATTCTGGCAGGGCAGGATACCTTGTATTTACAAAAATTTGATGTAGACAATTCTGACGGAGAGCTTTACTGGCATCAATATATGCAGACAGTTGCAGCGCCCTCTAATGAGGCGAAGAGCGTATACAAGGCGTATCGCTCTCAGGGCCTTTTAGACCAGTCTCTGGTATTTAGAATTCCTGTTTATTCTGATATGCCCTACAGTGCCTGCAAGGCGCCGGAGGGAGAGGGCAATCCCAACTGCCGTCTGGCCTCTCTTCGGGTAAAAGGGTACGATAAGGCGTTTTCGTTTGACTATTCGGATTACAGCTATGAGATGACAGTAGAAAATTCTGTTTCCGAACTGGAGCTGGCGGCAGAATCCATCGATTACGGCGCAAAAATAGAAGGGACAGGAAAGAGAACCCTGCATCCGGGAATGAATATTCTTGAGGTAAAATGTACTGCCGAAAGCGGCGCCAACTGGGTTTACCGAATTTATGTGACAAGACAGTATTAGAGCCAGAGAGCAGGGGCTGCCGGCCGGATCCTGTGTGTATGAATGCCAAGAAGCCATCCTCTCAATTGGAGGATGGCTTCTTGCTTTTTGATTTTGCGCAAAATCAAAACAAATATTTACTGAGCTTTGTTCATCGCCTTAGCCATTCTGGACTTTTTGCGGGCCGCTGTGTTTTTGTGTATCAAACCTTTAGATGCAGCTTTATCAAGATCAACAGAAGCTGTTTTTACAGCAGCAGCTGCATTCTCGTCCTTTGCTTCAATTGCAATTCTGGCCTTTTTCACAGAGGTTCTGAGCGCGGATTTCTGAGCTGTGTTTTTGCTGTTCTTCTTCTCGGCAATCAGGACTCTCTTCTTAGCTGATTTAATATTAGGCAAACCATTCACCTCCCTGATAAAATAGGATGCCTGTAAAGGCACAGCAACCATTTTACCATGAATAGAATACAATTGCAAGAATGGATCATAATAATTTACAGGACTTTTACAAGGAGAAAGGAGCTGAAGGCGCCGTGGAAATCAGAACGGATTTGGCAATTGAGGCCGGTGAGATGCTGGGCAAGGATCGTTTGCCCCAGGGTGTTTTGCTGGATACGGAGGATAGAGAAAATACAGTGGTTACCAGAATTGAGATCCGTACAAAGGAGGCCTCTGATGCCCTGGGAAAAAAGCAGGGCCGGTATGTTACTGTAGAGCTGAGAGAGGGAGAGCTCAATACCCTGGAGATTCATCGGGAGGTAGCGGAAACGGTACGGGATGAATTGGCTGTCTATTTGGACAGAAAGCGGTCTGAACATGGGCCCACTGTTATGATCGTAGGACTGGGGAACCGGTATATTACTCCGGATGCGCTGGGGCCCAAGGTTGTAGAGAAAATTGTGGTGACGCGGCATGTCAGGCAAAATCCGGAGCTTGCGGCAGAACTGGA
>CABQMV010000075.1 GCA_902465325.1 uncultured Oscillospiraceae bacterium | reverse complement strand
CATTATCATTTTACAATACTATAATAAGTACTGTAAAAATAATATTTGGATTGGAGCTATAAAAAATGGGTGAAATTCTGGAAACATTAATGGTCGTTTGTTTTGGGCTGTCCTGGCCTCTGTCTGTATATAAATCATATAAAGCCCGCACCGCCGCCGGCAAAAGCCTTATCTTTCTTACCGTCATATGGCTGGGCTATATATTCGGTATCACCGGCAAACTGGTTACACACCACGTCAACTATGTTTTGGCTATTTATATTTTCAATCTGATTGTAGTCTCCTGCGATCTGATTCTTTATTTTAGAAACAAGGCAATTGATATGCATACAGGAAAGGAAGTAACGGTAAAATGAATGAAGTATTGAAAAGTACATTGGACAAGTATGAAAAATTGAATCATTTCGTACTGAAAGGACAGCTGCTGTTTTTTGGCTCCACCTATCTGGAATCCTTCCCACTGGAAGAGCTAAAGCAGGATTTTTCACTGGACCGGGTTATTTATAACAGAAGCATCCAGGGACTTACTGCAGAGGAAGCTTTAGAGGTGCTGGAGCCCTGCGTATTTGAATTAATGCCTTCAAAACTGTTTCTTTCCCTGGGAGAGGAGGATACAAAAAAGCCGGACTATCAGGAAGCCGTATTTCTGGACCAATACGCCCAGCTGCTTCGCCGCATAAAGGAAGAACTTCCCGCCTGCAGAATCTATATTCTTTCTCCGGAGTATAATTTTGCGCTGAAATCCCTGGCCCAGAGAGAACAGGTCTCCTATATAGACCTGACCGCCAATGCAGCACCGGACTATGTGTCAGCCTTCCGGAAAATAAAAACCTTCTTCCACGACGGTACCATCTGTTTCAGTGAAGCCTGGAATCTGTAAAATAATCAAAAAAACTCTAGTCGGTCGGAAACCTCTGCCTCATAGGGTTTCCGGCCTTTGAGCAGAACACCGTCATCAAAAAGCACCTGCTCCGGCGGTGTCAGAAGCGCCTGAGGATTTTTCAGCAAACGGTTGAGCATCCGCATACCGGCTGCATAATAAGCGCCGTCACAGATCCGTTCATCCGCCACCACTTTGATTCCCATTTTTCTTCTGGACACAAGGTTTCCCTGAAGGTCCGTTTCGTTTCGGGTATGTTTGTTTCCCATTGCAAGAAAAATAGAGGTGGTTCCAAACTCATAGATATGGTGATAAATCGGCGGAACTCCCAGAGAACCCATATTCGTCAGAAAGAAACTGGTGTGAAAGGGGCTGACCCGATTAATTATCTTGGGCAGACGCCCGTGCCGCTCCAGCATACGCAGAAAGCGAATGGCTGCCGTCAGCAGAAAGGTGGGCATGTGTCCCAGTACCTTTGCTACATGGTCTGTGCCGTTTTCATCAATAACCGTCTTATTGTCCTCCACCTGTTGATTAAACTTTCTGGTCACGTCCAGAAGGGTATCCTTAGGATCAAACGGAATTTTCAGCGTCGTGGTCTCCTCCCTGTCACTGTGCCGTTTAATGGCCATGGAGACGGACAGATAATTTCGCTGAAAAATTCTCCGACCCGCCACAAAGCGGTTAAAATAAGGCCTTATGGCCGCTAATCGAATACAGGCTGCAATAACCACATGGTATAATTTCAGTCCCGGAATGTCACTGTTGGCATGTTCTCTCACAAACCGCTCTAAAGCGGTAATATCGATCTCGTCTGAAAAGTAGACCTGACTGTCTACCCGCTCTGACATAACCTGCGGAATTATGAAAAAGAAGGGGTCCACATTCTTTACTCTGTATCCGTCGTACCTGTCCCCGAACCTGCGCGTATATTTAATCATTTCCGTCCTCCATAATTTCCAGCAGAAAGCTTACCTGCTGATTATATCAAAAAACAGAAAACAGTGCAAACAGAGAATGGAAAAGGGTAACAGCCTTTTCCAGCAAGATGTCGGTGGGGACATTACTCCCCTTGAAACGGGAATTCAAGTTATAGTATAATAAGGATAGTGTCTATAGGACATATTTTTACAAAAGCCGAGGTGTTCGCAGGTGGAGCAGACAGAAAACACAGAAATTTTACCGGACGCAGGAAAGGAAAAACCCATATTGGTGCATTGCGCCGATTTGCACCTGGATTCCGTTTTTTCTACGTTTCCTCCCCAATCAGCTAAAGCAAAGAGAAGACGCGAGGAACAGCTTACTGTACTGGGACGCATTATTTTTCTGGCCAGAAAAACAGGCGCCTCTTTTCTTCTGATTGCAGGCGACCTTTTCGACGAAGCCCGGGTAAGTACCGATACCCTGGATTTTATAAACGAACGATTCAAAATGATTCCTCAGGTTTCCGTCTGTATTGCCGCCGGAAACCATGACCCCTATAAACCGGACAGCCCGTATGTCACATACAATTGGAATGAAAATGTCCATATTTTTACCGATGAGCTGGACTACTTTGAAAAAGGAAAGGTTCGCATATATGGCCGTTCCTTCAGCAGCCACTTTGCCAGAAAGCCGCTGATACGGGACAGGGAGGGCAATCTGCCCCAGCTAGACAGCGCTTTTCTTAATATTCTTCTTATGCACGGCGATATAGGCAACAGCAACTCCGTGTATAATCCTATTGACCCAGAAGATATTCAAAAGTGCGGCTTTGACTATGCTGCGCTGGGACATATTCACAAAGCCAGTGAAATAAAATACGCCGGCTATACGCCCTACTGCTACTGCGGCGTACCGGAAGGCCGCGGATTTGACGAATCCGGTCCGTGCGGCGTTATGCTGTGTCAGCTTGGCAAGGGCTTTTCTAAAGTCCGCTTCGTATCCACTGCTATCCGGAAATATATAGTCTCTCACATCGATATTACCGACTGTGAAAGCAATGAGGATATCTGTTCTGCTATATTAGAGAGCTGTCCTCAGAATGACGACCTGTACCGTATTGTTTTGGAGGGAACGCTGTCCGAAAATTTCCGCCTGTCTGCAGGCAGGCTGCGCACTATATTAGACGAGCGTTATTTTTATATACAAATAAAAGACAATACCAAGATAGAAGCAAACCTGGAACTGCTGCAAAAAGAAGTTTCCATAAAAGGCCTGTTTGTGAAAAATATATTGAGCCAGGACGTATCGGATAAATTGAAAGATCAGGCGCTGAAATACGGATTGCAGGCATTTGAAGGGGAGGTGTCTGCCGATGACAATTGAAAGAATAAAAATCAACAGTTTTGGCCTTCACAAAAACCTGGAACTACATTTTACCGGAGGAATTAATGTCCTCTACGGAGAAAACGAAAGCGGTAAGTCTACGCTTCTGGCTTTTGTACGGTCTGTCCTGTACGGATTTGACAGCAGGGTCTCCGACAACCCCAGAAAGAAATATATGCCCTGGGATGCCACGGACGGACGGTTTGGCGGCGAGCTGATCTTTACACATATGGACAAGCGCTATCGGGCAACAGCGCTTTTTACACAGTCCAAGCGCACAGATATCATTACACTCTACAACGATATTACCGGAGCTGTTATTGTGATACCCGACGGCCAGTCCATTGGGGAATATATTTTGGGCCTGACTGCCTCTGCTTTTGACTGCAGTGTCTTTGCGGCACAGCTCAATTCCCGCGGCGACTTTGCCCGGGATAGGTCCGGGCTTCTTATATCCAGACTGTCCGCCGCTTCCAATAAGACGCCCGAATCCTCTTCCTCAGAGGCAGACCGGAGGCTGAAGGAAGCCATTTCCCGAATATCCTCTCCGCGAAAGGGAGACGGAATTCTGGACAAGCTGCTGCAGAAGCAGGCGGCTTTGAAGGAAGCGCTCTCCCGGCTGGAGGACCAGGAGGAACGGGTGGGAGAGCTGGCAAGTCAGCTGGAGGCCCTTACGCTGCAGGAAACCAAGCTGGACAGCCGGAGAAAATATTATTTGCAGTTTCGTGAAATTAAGCAGGCCTTTGGAACACTGGAAAACCGAAAAATCATTAAAAGCAGACAGAAAGAGCTGTCCAGGCTTTCCGCGGAAATTGAGGATATGAAGGAACCGATTGACCAGGAGCTATACGATATTCCGGAAAAAAGCTCGAAACTCCTTCTCTTTTTTGCCTTTCTTCTTGTAATTGTATTTGGCGCCGGCATTTTTTTCTCTACTTTTGCTATTTTGCGAACCATGTCTCTCGCCATTATCATAGGCGGTTTTACCGGCACCCTTCTGGCCTTATGCGGCAGCCTGATATGCTTTTTAAAAAGCAAAAAGCTGCTGATTCCCCAGAGCGTACCGGAGGAGGATGCATTTAGACTGAAACAGCTGGAGGCTTTATTTTACAAGTCCCAGGAGGAATTGGACCAGCTTCTGGCCGGAACCACACTGGAGGAATATGAAGCCCGCTGGCAGGAGGCCGGGCAGCTTATTGAAAATGCCGGTTTGGACAAAACCACATTCTCCAGTATCCGTCAGTGCCCACAGGAGGTCCTGAACGAAAAGCTGGAGAAAGCAACCTCAGAGCTGATGGAGGTGCAGAGCCAGATTAGCTACAAAAAAGCATGTATGGATACGCTGCAGGCCTCAGGCAGCCACGGTCAGGCCGGTATGGAGGAACTCATTACCTCTGACGACATATATAAAACACTGGGAGAGCTTGAAAAGGAGATCACAGACTGCCGTGAAAAATTAGAAGCGCTTACTCTGGCCCGCCGTGTGCTTGCTCAGTCCTCTGAGGAATTGCAGACCACCTTTGGCCCCATTATCAATATGCGTACCCAGAGCTATTTGCAGGAGATAACGGGCTGCTCTCACGGAGAAATAAGGATTTCCGGTGATTTTGACGTGTCTCTCTATGACGGAACAAATCTGGTCTGCCACAGCAGCGGAGATTACAGCGGCGCTACAGAGGACCAGATCTATCTGGCTCTCCGATGTGCGCTTATTTCTCTGATTTCTCCGGAGGAAGCGCCGCTCCCCCTGTACCTGGATGATCCTTTTGTACAGTATGACGACAGCCGACTCCATACCGCAGCAGTATTTTTAGAGCAATTTACAGAAAAAACCGGCACCCAGATCTTTCTGGCAACCTGTCAGAGCCGGGCGATTTCCCTGTTTACGCAAAATAATAATATTCTCTATCTGAAAGGGGAACCCCATTGAATGATTTAAAAGAAATTCAATATTTTCTGCTGGACATGGACGGTACCATTTATCTGGATACTACGCTTTTTGACGGTACGCTGGATTTTCTCAGAACGCTGAAGCAGCAGGGAAAAAAGGTAGGCTATATTACCAATAATTCCTCCAAATCCATAGAAGCCTATGTGAAGAAGCTGGCTGACCTGGGGATTTCCGCAGTTCCAGAGGAGTTCTGTACCTCTGCTCAGTCTCTGGTATATAATTTAAGCAAAACGGCTCCCGCCAGTAAAATATTTCTACTGGGAACCCCCTCTCTGGAGGAATACATGGAATCCTCCGGCTTCCAGCTGGTGAAAAAATATGATACCTCTCCCGAAAAAAGGCCGGATTTTGTAGTTCTGGCCTTTGACACGACCCTGACCTATCAGAAACTTGCAGATGCCTGTCACTATATTACCGAGGGGATCTCCTATTGGGCAACACATCCAGATAAGGTCTGTCCCCATACAAAAACCTTTTCCCTGCCGGATGCAGGCGCCATAATAGAGTGTATTCGTGCTGCTACAGACGGTAAAATCCCTTCTTTTATTGCGGGAAAGCCCAGTCCCTATATGATCACCATGTTTATGGAGCAGCAAAGAGCACTGCCGCATCAGGTAGCCGTGGTGGGTGACCGGCTTAACACGGATATTCTGGCCGCAAAAAATGCAGGCGTTACTTCCGTCTGTGTACTCTCCGGGGAAACCTCCCGCTCTGATATTGAACGGTCTCAGATAAAACCGGATTATGTGTTAGACAGCATACGGGACCTCTATGAAATAATAAAATAACTCCCAGAAATAAAAGCGAATCTATATTTTAAAGGCGGTACAAGTCTTTCGACTGTACCGCCAAACCGTTTCGCTCTATTTTCCTCCTGGCATCAAGAGGAGCTTTGGTTCTGTCTAAAAAGCCGCCTTATGCAGTGACAATATTCACATACTCCGTATTAAGAGCAATGACAGGACGTACTCCTATCTGATTAAAAGTAACTACATAGCCTGCATTCATCGTAACACCGGCCTCCGAGATAAAGGCTGCATTCTGTGCATAGCTGCCCATATTTCTGAGCCACTGCCAGGAAGAAGATCTCAGAGAATAGGAAACCTCGTCAGCAGCTCCCTTGAAAAGAGCGTATTCCGTATTTCCGCAGGCACGCAGAGAAACATCGCCGTCTTCACCAGGGACAAAGGCTTTTTCCGACCAGGAGGAGGCTTTTTCAAGATCCTCGATACTGAGCATGGTCACTCTGTCCTTTGTAGCATCTCCGCCAGCTGTCTCGTATTTGGGATTTGCCGCCGTAGTAATATCCTGTGTTAAAATAACGGACTGCTCTTTGGCATCGAAAGCAGAGGAATAGAATCCGGCATTTTTATAGTCTCCCATTCCATTTAGCCAATCTCTCAGCGTTGAAATACCCCAGTTTGTATCCTCCAGAGTCTCATTAAACTTTCTGGCATCCACATTATACTTGGCAGCCAGCAGCATTCTGCCGTCAGATTCATCCAGCACATACCAGGTAATCGGCATAACTTCAAACCAGTGGATCACTGTAATATCGGTTTTTGTCTTAGGATCCTTTGTGATAACGATTTCCTTCTGGTACTGCTTCTCCTCATATGTATAATAACCGGTGGCACTGTCCTTGTCTGTATCCGCCAATGCATTCAGTGCCTTGATGGTATCCTCATCAATAACCTCATCACAGGGAAACCGTCCAAAAACAGCCTCCTTGTATTCCTTTGCCTCTGTAACGGAAACATCCACCTTTTCAGAAGGCGCAGCAGGCTCATCCGGCACCAGCGCCGTCTTCGGAGTGACTACAGGCTCCTCAGGCTCTTTCTCACAGCCTGCAAATAAGCAGGTTACTGTCATGATAAAAGCAATCAATACAATCAAAGACTTTTTCATAAAAAACCTCCGTTAAAATACTAAACATACACTGTTATAATAATACTCTGTCCCTTTTTGCATGTCAAGTATGTTAAAGGAAATTTCATGATTGATGCGCCCGCGTTTTCGGGAGTTTTTCCGAATTTCACCCCGGAAAAATTCCCAAAAAAGCCGTTTAGGGTACCGCTCTGCCCCGGTACCCTTTAACTCACGAATTCTCTCTTTTTTCCTCTCTCCTTACCACCTGATCAATACGCTGTCCTCCCATCTGCCCTCTCAGCCGGTAGGAGCTCCAGGAGGAAGGAAGGCGGGGGGTCAGGGTCACTTTGCCGTTCCGGCACTTAATTCCCAGCAAATCCTCTACAATAATTCGATACATCCAGGCTGCCGAGCCGGTATACCAGCTCCAGCCTCCCCGGCCAGCCACTCTGCCCTCAGAGCAGATATCGGCGGCTACCGCATAGGGCTCCGTCTTATATTTCACGGCATCCGCCATGGTCATGGCGTGGTGAATCGGATTCAGCATTGACAGCAGCTCATAGCCCTTATCCCAATTATCCAACAGCAGAAAGGCCTTTGCCAGCCATAGCGCTCCATGGGTATACTGTGCCCCGTTTTCTCTGATTCCCGGCGGATACATAGCAATATAGCCGGGATTTTCCGCTTTCTCTGATTCTATATCAAAGGGCGGAGTCAGAAGTCGGATAATACCGTTTTCTCTGTCTACCAGTCTGGCAGCCGCCAGATTAACAGCAGTTTGACTCCGTTGGCGGTCTCCGTAGCCGGATATGACACTCCAGGACTGACTGATAGAATCCACAATATTCATAGGCTCACCGTTATCATAAAAGGCTCTGATATAGTGATCCTCCTGCCAGGCGCTTTTTTCAATGCTTTCCGCCAGGCTGCGGGCCTCCTCCAGATAAGGCTTGCCCCGATCACCTGTAATGCGTGCCAGGTACGCCATGCGGTCCAGCACAGTACAGAGAAACCAGCCCAGCCATACACTCTCTCCGCGGCCATTTTTTCCCACATTATTCATACCGTCATTCCAGTCGCAGCTTCCGATCAGGGGAAGGCCATGCTCTCCATAGCTGCTCAGGGCCCGCTTTACAGCTCTTACACAGTGCTCATACACGGAGGCCGTCTGACTGCTGAGCTGGGGCGTCTCGTAGCGCTCCTGCTGGTCAGGCGCCAGAGGAGGACTTTTTAGAAAGCCTACCTCTTCCTTTAAAACAGAAGAATCTCCGGTAAAGGTTACATATTCATATACGGCATAGGGAAGCCACAGCAAATCATCACTGCAGCGGCTTCTGATTCCGCTCCCCATAGGAGGATGCCACCAGTGCTGCACATCTCCCTCCTCGAACTGTCTGGAGCAGTGGAGCAGGATCTGCTCTCTAACCAGCTCCGGTTTGCAAAGCAGCAGCGCCAGGCTGTCCTGAAGCTGGTCTCTGAAACCAAAGGCTCCTCCCGACTGGTAGAAGGCCGTCCTTCCCCAGATCCGGCAGGCAAGTACCTGATACAGCAGCCGGGCATTTATCATATAATTTAAAGCTTCATCTGGCGTTGCTACCTGAATACAGTCCAGAAGGTCCGTCCAATAATTCTGCACATCGTTCAGCTGTGCTAAAATCCGGTCCGGTTCTACGGCACGCCGGAGAATTTTATCACGCAGGCCATCCTCAAAAGTCTGACCCAGAGAAAATACAACCTCTGTACTGTGGCCTGCGTTTACCCGCACCCTGGTTTTGATGATCCCGCAGGGCTCCTCTGTAACGCCGGTCTTTCCTGAAAGCCTTGTAATTTCCGGATAGAACTCCCGACAGTCACAGGTATATTCTGCAATGCCTGAGGAGCAGCCTATAAAAGTAGTCAGAGCGCCGAAGGCATCCATTCGGAAGCAGTTAAACAGCAAAGCCTCTGTTTCCTCCTCCGAAACAGAACAGATTACCCGATTGACCCCCTGGGGATTCTGTAATTTTACATAATAGATTAACTCCAGCTCCATATCGGAAGACGACGTATTTGCAAGAGAAAGCACCGAATATTTTACCGGCTCCTCCAATGGAACAAATACCTTCAGCTCTGTTTCCAGCTGCTCCCCCTTTCGCAGGAAGGAACTCCAGCCGCAGCCGTGACGTATAATATAATTTCCTGTTTCTGTTCCCGGTGACGCAGTAAAATACCCTTCCTCTCCCGGCCTTCTTATATAAATCATTTCAGAAGGAACATCCCGTACCCAATCACAGTACCAAGGCGTTAACCGGTTCTCTCTGCTGTTCTGATTCCATACGGGGCCGCCGCCGGTCTCCGATACAATAAAGCCAAAATTTTTATTTGAGATACAATTGATCCAGGGCGCCGGGGTTCTTGTGTGTCCCAGAATCACGTATTCCCTGCCCCCGTCCCGGAAGCCGCCGAAGCCGTTGTAAAATTTCAGGTCTCCTATAAGAGAAACCCAGAATTCAGGGCGCTCCCGGTCACGCTCCCGACCAGAAGGGTCATAGTAGGTATCCCGGTATATAGCTTCTCTGCCCGGCAAAATATCATTTTCTCCAGGCTTTCTCACAAGGGTCGCCGCAGCGGCCACACAATCCAGATTCTTGCCGGAAACTACGTAAATCTGTCCCTGTGCCTCCGGTATCCTGGCGATCCAACGCTCGCGGATAGCCTGCGCTACCGGCTGTACTTCAGGGCTCGCGGCAATAACCAGGTCTACTGAAAGCCCCCGGAAATTGCAGAAGGCCCAGAACTTGGCCATCCGTTTAATAAACAGGTCATTTTCCATTCTGTTGACAAAGGCGGCAACAATGGGTTTGTTCCCCCAAATGCCATAGGCAGCCAATTCTCTTCCCACATCTGTATGCCTGTAGAAGCCGTCGGAATAGGCGGCGCCTCCCTCCGATTTGCTCACCAGATAGGGCAGCATATTCAGGAAGCTTTTCCGTTCTCCGGCGCTGATCCCAAGAGCCTCCTTTTCAATGGCCGCCATAGTGCCGGATAAATTAATCGCCCGTTCACAGGCCTCCGGGGTTTTAAAATTGGCGTAGTGAACGCCGGCCCCCAGACAGATATACAAACTGACTGTCTCTCCCTGCTCTATCTCCAGCCTTCCGCTCAGCGCAAAACAGGGAGAAAGCACGGTGCCCTTAGACTGATAGAAGGTACCCCCGCTTTCCAGCGCTTCGGGAAGCGCGAGCTCACGGTTCCTGCCTAAAAACAGATTTAAATCCGTGTCATAGGCATACCGTACCGACTTTACAGAGCACATGGTCATAAACGCTCTGTAGCCCGTCTTTCTGGAATAAG
>CABQMV010000074.1 GCA_902465325.1 uncultured Oscillospiraceae bacterium | reverse complement strand
GGCAGAGGATCAATCTTTCCCCAAAAGAATATGAGCTGCTTTTTTTCCTGGTGAGAAACAAAAACATTGCGCTTTCCCGGGATAAGCTGCTCAGTGAGGTATGGGGATATGACTTCTACGGGGATGACCGTACCCTGGATACTCATATTAAATTGCTCCGAAAAAATTTGGGACCGTATGCCCACAGAGTCGTTACACTCAGAGGAGTTGGATACCGTTTTGAAGGGTAGGAAAATCAAAATTTCCTGGAGAATTTTTACCGCCTTTGCCATATTTATCGCTTTTATTATAGCGCTTTTATGGCTGTTTCAGGTTGTCTTTCTCAGTGATATTTATAAATTCATAAAGAATCGTGACATCAGGGCTGCCGCGGACAGCCTAGCAGAAAACTATTCGGAAAATAAGGATATGACAGATTATATTGTGGCCCTGGCCCTGAATAAGGATGTGTGCGTCATGGTCATCAATTCCAGCGGAGGAACTTTATATAACTGCCATAATATAAGAGACTGTGTGATACACAAAATCTCCAACAATCAATATAACCTTTTACAGATATACAATTTAGCTGTCCAAAAAGGAGGCTCCTATTTTGAATCCTTTGAAATGGGATTCGAATTAGAGAACCTGCCCTCTTCTAATAATATAAAAATAAAAAAAGAAGAGGCCCAGAGTAATGTACTGTATGTAAGAATCGTCCCCTGCCCTTCCGGAAATCCGGTGGCCGTTATTGTAAATTCAACGGTCGCACCGGTGACCGCTACCGTAAAGACTCTTAATCTGCAGTTAGTTTTTATTACAGGAATTATGCTGATACTGGCGGTGTTTATAGCCTTTCTTATGTCCAGACATATTTCCAAACCCATTGTGGCAATCAATAATGCTGCAAAAGAACTTTCTAAGGGAAATTACAGTGTGCGGTTCAGCACAAAAGGAGATAAAGAAATCTCAGAGCTGGGCGATACACTAAATTACACAGCCAGTGAGCTTTCCAAGGTAGATCAGTTCAGGAAAGATCTGATTGCCAACATTTCCCATGATATGCGTACGCCGCTGACAATGATCACAGGCTATGGAGAAGTCATGCGCGATATTCCCGGAGAAAATACGCCGGAGAATATACAAATTATTATTGACGAAGCCAATCGTCTGTCTGTTCTGGTAAACGATGCCCTGGATATTTCAAAACTTCAGTCCGGTACCATGAGCCTGCAGCTGAGCCGGTTTGATTTGACACAAAGTATTTCTGATACTATTCAAAGGTATCAGAAACTGATAGAACGAAACGGCTATACCCTATCCTTTATCTATCAGGAGCATCAGTTTGTATATGCCGACGAAGTAAAGCTCACACAGGTCGTGTATAACTTAATGACAAATGCAATCAACTATACAGGAGAAAACAAGCAGGTTATTGTCCGTCAGCAATATGATTCTGCTGCAAATACTGTCCGGATAGTATTTGAGGATTTTGGCCAGGGGATTCCCAAAGAACAGTTCCCCAATATATGGGACCGGTATTATAAGCTGGATAAAAATCACCGGCGTGGAACAGTGGGCACTGGCTTAGGACTTTCTATTGTGAGAAATATATTGGAACTGCACAATGCCCGTTACGGAGTGAGAAGTACAGTCGGCAAAGGAAGTGTATTTTGGTTTGAGCTTCCGGTCTCAGTCGAGAATTGAATGGGGCTTTCCAGCCTCATTTGTTAAAACCGCGGCAAAAAGTTTTCCCTCTGACAGGTCTCCCAGTCGTGCCTCTCCGCATAAATCCGCAGGATTTTGCGACAGCATGAGGCTGCAGTCATCCAGAGAAACCCCTATAGAAAGCAAATTTTGAAGCTCTCTGTCCATAAAGACAGTACTGCTGGCCAGCTGTCCTTCCGGCATTCTGGCCTCCCCTTTGACCACATGCACCAGTCTGCCTCCTAAGGCATATTCTCCGTCTGGCATCCCAGCTGCCTGACAGGAATCTGTTATAATTGCAATTTTTCTGGGTGTCTTGGCTTTTATTGCTGTTTTTACCGCTTGAGGCGCTACGTGCAGGAAGTCCGTAATCAGCTCACAATAGCTGTCATCATCTGCCAGCGCAGCTCCTACGGTACCGGGATTCCTATGGTGAAGGCCGGACATGGCATTATACAGATGGGTTACTGACGTTGCCCCGGCAGCAAAAGCGCGGCTTACTGTATCGGCATCGGCAGCTGTGTGTCCCAGAGAGACCTGTATGTTCCGCTGTTTAAAATGCGGAATCATCTGGAGGACACCTGGTCTCAGCGGATCTACAGTGATGCGTTTTACAAGATGAGAATATTCACCGGCAAGCAGTTCCCACTGGGCAGGGGTACAGTCGCAGAAAGCGGTCTCATCCAGCGCGCCTTTATAAGCTTCACATAGAAAGGGACCTTCCATATGACAGCCTAAAATTTTAGCCATTTTGGGCTGTTCCCAGGTGATTTTCATGGCCTTTTCAATTTCATTCAGTGCTCTGCGGTTTTGTTCCGGATGGGCAGCCGGTATGGTAGGCATGAAAGCGACCTCTCCATGCATATACAGCCCCTGAGCCAGCTTTACAAGATTATCAGCGCCGCAGGTTGCCGCATCATATCCCAGCGCACCGTGCATATGACAATCGATAAAACCGGGAAGTGCAATAAGCTCTCCATAATCTATTATGGGCAGATCCGAACTGCATTCATGCCGGCAATAAAGGCCTTCTATTATACCATCGTTTACAGCGATAATATTTTCTGTGTGATTTGCAATTCTTTTAAACTGGTAATATTTTTTCATCTGAGGACCTCCCGGATTATACTCAAATTCTCTTTTAAATTATAACCGAAAAGGCCTGGCTTCGCAATGTCAGAAAGCAGACTGTGATTCATTTCTTGTTGAAGAATAGAATATATGGTAAACTGTCTAAGAGAGGAGTTCATCATGTTAATTTACCTTCTTTTAACTGCTGCGGTTATGCTTTCCTGCGTTTTTTTAAATAAAGTATCCAGTAAGCTGGGAATTCCTGCCCTGCTTGCTTTTATTGTACTGGGAATGTTCTTTGGTTCTGATGGAATCGTAAAAATTCATTTTGATAACTATGCATTTGCAGAACAAATTTGCTCTGTCGCGCTTCTTTTTATTATGTTTTATGGAGGATTTGGAACAAATTGGAAACAGGCACGACCCACAGCGGTGAAGGCAGTTCTGCTGTCCAGCCTGGGAGTAATGATGACCTCCGGCCTTGTAGGGCTTTTCTGCCATTTTACCCTGGGGATTGATTGGCTGGAAAGTTTTTTGATTGGCTCTGTAATCGGCTCTACCGACGCCGCCTCTGTCTTTTCCATTTTAAGGTCAAAACGGCTGAATCTGAAATATAACACAGCTTCTCTTTTGGAATTGGAAAGCGGCAGCAATGACCCTTTTTCCTACATGCTCACAGTAATTCTGCTGTCTGCTATGAAAGGAACCGCAAGCGGAACAGCAATTGTCTATATGATATTTGCACAGCTGACATATGGAATCTTATTCGGAGCCGGTATTGCGTTTGTGTCTATAAAACTGATGCGCAAAATAAAAATTTCCGCCGGGTTTGATGCTGTTTTTGTAACGGCTGTAGCGGTACTGTCCTACGCGGTTCCCTCTGTTTTGGGAGGGAACGGATATTTGAGTACATATATTGTAGGAATTGCATTAGGTAATGCGGATATCAAAAATAAAAAAACACTGGTCCCTTTCTTTGACGGACTGACCGGTTTTATGCAAATGCTTCTCTTCTTTTTGTTGGGACTGCTGTCATTTCCGTCGCAGCTCCCCAAGGTTGCTTTGCCGGCGTTGGTCATTGCTCTATTCCTGACCTTTGCCGCCCGTCCCTTGGCCGTCTTTACCCTTCTCGCTCCCTTTCGCAGTAAAATCTCACAGAAGCTTATCGTCTCCTGGGCGGGACTCAGAGGCGCCGCTTCTATCGTGTTTGCAGTAATGGCAACTATGAATACAGCTTCAGACAGAGATATTTTTCATATTACTTTTTGTATTGTACTGTTTTCTATTCTGCTGCAGGGTTCTCTCCTGCCCTTTTTATCCAAAAAGCTGAATATGATTGATGAACAGGAAGATGTTATGAAAACCTTTTCCGATTACAGCAGTGAGGTCCCGGTCCAATTTATTCAGTTTACGGTTCCGGAAGAACATCCCTGGTGCAATTCTCTGGTGAAGGATGTTATTTTGCCGCCTGACACCCTTTTGGTTATGCTGCAAAGGGCAGATGAAAAGCTGGTGCCCAAGGGAGAAACGCTGCTGCTTCAGAATGATACTTTACTGCTGAGCGCAAAATCTCCGGGTAAAATTGAAGGAGTTCAGCTGTCCGAAAAGAAGATTACCCGCGACAGCGAACTGAACGGCAAAATGATTTCTCAGCTTCCCCAAAAAGAAAGCGCGCTGATTATTTTGATTATACGGGAAAATGAAGTTATTATTCCTAACGGAAATACGCTGTTAGAAGTGGGGGATATGTTAGTGATCAACCATGCAGACTAAATAAAAGGGCCCCATGAAATGGGGCCTCATTGGCAACAAAAGGATTCCAATTCTACAAGGTTAATTAATCTCCAAAAGCTTTTCACCTGCACGAACGGTTCCGGAAGCTGCCGCGGTTATTGACCGGTCGTGATCAGAATTACACAAAAGGACAGGTGTAATTACCTGGTACCCTGCTTTTTTTACTTTATCTATATCAAAAGACAGCAGCAAATCTCCCTTGTGTACCTCCTGCCCGTCAGAAACGTGTGTCTGAAAATATTTTCCTTTCAGCTTTACTGTATCGATTCCAACATGCAGCAGTACTTCACAGCCTGTAAAGGAAACCAGACTGACGGCATGCTTGGCGTCGAAAACGGTTTCAATTCGGCCGTCACAGGGTGCGTACAATTTTCCCTCTGTCGGTTCTACAGCAATACCGTCCCCCAGTGCCTTAGAGGAAAAGGCCTGATCCGGTACTTCTTCCAGTTCCACGATTTGTCCGCTAAGCGGAGAATATAATACCGTCGCCTGCTCCTCTTTCTGATCTTTTGGGTACTCACTGACAGGAACTGTAGCAGCGGCCTCCCCAATCAGCCTCTCCAGTGCATCCATATTACCTGACTCGGCAGTATCAAGAAAATCTTCAAGGTTTGATTTTACAACGGAAACCTGCGGACCGTAAATAATCTGCACACCGTTTCCCTTATGAATAACGCCGGAGGCGCCGCTTTCTCGCAGCATACTGTCATCTATCAGTCCAGGATCCGCTACGGTAATTCTTAATCTTGTAGCACAACAGTCCACATCAGAGAGGTTTGACTTTCCTCCAAGTCCCTTTAAAATAAGGGCGCTTTGTCTGTGGGCAGGACTGTCTTTTGAGTCTGAACCGGAAGCGGCTTTTTTTCTGGCCTCCATATCCTTTCGAGTATAGAGTTTTGCTTCCTGATTTTCCGCTTCCCTTCCCGGCGTTTTGTAATTAAATTTTGTAATCATAAAGTAAAATAGGAAGTAATAGATTACTGCGTAGAAAAGCCCCACAATAACAATCCATATCCAGTTTGTTTTCTGGTTTCCCTGAAGAATTCCAAACAAAGTAAGGTCGATCAGTCCTCCCGAAAATGTCATTCCAACTCCTACTTTGAAAATATGCATCAGCATATAGGAAAGTCCTGCAAGAATACAGTGTACCCCATACATGACCGGTGCTACAAATAAAAAGGTAAATTCCAGGGGTTCTGTAATTCCGGTGAGCATGGAAGTAAGCGCTGCGGAAAGCAGCAGACCGCCCACCAGTTTTTTCTTTTCAGGTCTCGCTGCTTTGTACATGGCAAAGGCAGCGGCGGGAAGTCCAAAAATCATAAAGGGGAACTTTCCTGACATAAATCTGGTTGCTTCAACAGAAAATTGCTGTGTTGCATTGGAAGCCAGCTCTGCAAAGAAAATGTTCTGCGCTCCCTGAACGGTAATTCCGTCAATAATCATAGAACCGCCCAGTTCTGTCTGCCAGAACGGCATATAGAAAACATGGTGCAGCCCAAACGGAATCAATGCCCTTTCAATAATACCGTAAATCCAGGTCCCGGCATATCCTGACTGAAGTACAAGCTGTCCCAGATGCGCAATTCCGTTTTGAACGACAGGCCATATATAAAACATTGCGACTCCTACAACAAGGTATACTACGCTGCATATAATGGGAACAAATCTGGTCCCTCCAAAAAACGACAGAACTTGGGGCAGCTGAATCTTATAAAACCGGTTGTGTAGAGCACCGACCCCAAGGCCTACAATAATTCCTCCAAAAACCCCCATTTGAAGGGTTGTAATTCCCAGCGCAGTGGCAGTGGAATTGGCAGCCATGGCTTCTACTCCGCCTTTGGCGGAAATAAGAGCGCTGATGGCGGTATTCATAATTAAATAGCTTAACGCACCTGCCAGGGCAGCTACTTCTTTTTCTTTTTTTGCCATACCAATGGCCACTCCCATGGCAAAGAGCAGCGCCAGATTATCAAAAACAATACTTCCCGTCTTACTCATAATTGTAAGAATTGTATAGAGCAATCCACCCTCCCGGATTACATTGGTCAGATGGTAGGCTTCAAGTGTTGTCGGATTGGTAAAGGAGCTTCCGACGCCCAGTAATAGTCCTGCTACTGGGAGCAAAGCGATCGGAAGCATAAAGGAACGTCCGACCCTCTGCAAAACTCCAAAAATTTTATCTTTCATAGATATTCCCTCTTTTTTTGACTTAATTAAAAACACATTACTTATTTTAGTATTTTAATTTGCTTCAATAATATGCATTTTCACAGGGACAGAAAAAATCTTTTATTTTCCTGTTCCTGCAAAAATTAACGACAATTTGAAATTTTTTAAAGAAGTAATGAGATTACAGAGGATATAGACAGATATGCTATAAAAGCGGCCCTGCTCTTAGGCCCTTGTATTGTAGAAATATGTCAGTTGAAAGAACATTCGAAAGATAGAACATATCTATATTTTGTCTAAATGAATATAATACAATCCCGGCAGCAACGCCCACATTCAATGATTCCACCTCTTCTGAGGTTGGGATTCTTATACAATATTTTGCAGAATCCATCAGAAGATCACTGATTCCATTGGCTTCATTGCCAAAAACATAGGCACCTTAGTAAGTGCTGTCCTCCTTCAAACTGTCAGCCCAATGCCCCTACCGTTTCCATCGGCACTGTGATCACTGGTGCACCGGGAACCCCTGCAAGCGTAAGTAATTCGGGGGCCGATACAAATGCTGTTTTGAACTTTGTAATCCCACGCGGCGCTACTGGACCTCAGGGGCATGCCGGTCCCGGTGGCAGTGCCGCTACCTATGGGTCTTTCTATACGGTTGGAGATATCACATTGGATAACACTTCGTTTCCGCTAACCAATACAATTACAGCGCGAGGCATCACCGTAGACGCAGCCACGGGAATTGTTACGCTTTCTGAAACAGGCGTTTGCAAGGAGGACTACGGCGTTGTACCGATTCTAAGTGATTATTCCGATATCGTCTCACTCTATTTGAACGGCTCAGAGGTTGCAGGAACAAGACAAAGCCTGGAAATCAATATGCTGACCAACGGTATCTTAATGATAAAACAGCAGCACGGTTATGTTCGATGCGTAGATGTCGCAGAGCAGTTGGGGGTAAAAAAGCCTTCCGTAAGCCGGGCAGTCAAGGAACTCATAAAATCCGGCCATCTTGTTAAAAATGCTGACGGTACACTTTCCCTAACGGAACTAGGATTGCAGATTGCCGAACAGATTTACGAAAAGCACCTGTTTTTCACAAAGCAACTTATATTGGCTGGCGTGGATCCCGAAACCGCAGAGCAGGATGCTTGCGGCATTGAACACGCAGTTAGTTCAGAATCGTTTCAAAAATTAAAGAAAGCATTTGATGACGGTTAGGTGGTGGTGATATGGGAAATTAGCCGTGTTGGATTTAGAGGATTCTGGCAGACAAATAGGCAAAAAACTGCTTTCCCTGCTTTCCCCGAATCAAAAGAAGGAGTTGGCTCAATTTGTTCGTGACTATGAGGCTGGCGATATTCCGGCTGATCTTCCATATACAACGCACTTTCGAGGCCAGTATTTTACTCCATTACAGGTGGATCAGCCATTAACAGAAATCCGGGAAGGTGATTTATATTTCTGTTTAGAGCAACGCCTTGTGATGGTGCAAGGCAATGTGATTCCTCTGACAGTCAAAGAATTTGAAATCTTCTCCTTGCTTATCTTAAATCCAAAACGAGTATTCACCTATGAAATGCTTATGGATCTGGTATGGAAAGAAGATTATACTTACTATTCACGGAAAGCGGTAAACAACCATGTAAGCAATCTACGGAGAAAATTGAGGGTTTCCCCTGATCTGCCGGACTATGTAAAAAGCGTCTACGGTATCGGCTATAAGTTTGAAGAAAAATAGAAAGGTGAGGAAGTGTATAAACGCTGCCTCACCTTGTTTTATCTCCAATGTCTGAAATGCTTCTATGGGTAATTTCCCTCTTGACAGAACCCGCCTCTCGAGATAAAATATAACAGTGATATATAACAGCGTTATAAGGAGGCGAAGAAAATAGACGGCAATCTGACAACCTTAGAACGTATCCACCAGGCCGCAAAAGCAGAGTTTTTAGAAAAAGGGTACAAAGACGCTTCCTTACGGAATATTGTGAAATCCGTGGGAATGACTACCGGAGCCTTTTATGGCTATTACAAAAGCAAAGAAGAATTGTTCGAGGCTTTGGTAGGCGAGCATTATGCGTACCTGCTTGGCTGTTTTCAAAAAGCGCAGAAGGAATTTGCCGATCTCCCCCACGAGCAGCAGCCGGAGGTTATGGGAGACATTTCCGGCGCTTGCATGTTTGATATGCTCCACTACGCTTATGAACATCTTGAGGAATGTAAGCTCATCCTCTGCTGCTCGGAAGGGACAAAATTTTCCGGCCTTATTGATGAAATGGTGGAAATTGAAGCAGAGGCAACACATTCCTATCAAAAGGTTTTGGAGGAACTGGGGCGGCCTTCTCCCCAGATTGACCCCGCGCTGGAGCATATCCTGATTACCGGCATGTTCCACACCTTTTTTGAATTGGTGATTCACGAGATGCCGCTTCAAAACGCAGAAAATTATGTGAAGGAAATGCGGGCTTTCTATACAGCCGGATGGATGAAAATTATGGGGCAGTAATGCCCTGTAATTTTTGCTCATAGGTTAGCGATAACTAACTTATACGGATATAAGAAGGACGCGCTTGTGTTCTCTTTATCATAGATGAAATAAAGAAAAGGAGGAATCTTCTTTGAAAAAACAATCCAATCTGTCACGCCTGCTACAGATTGCAGGCAACCACAAATACCTGACTTACGCTTCCTGGGTGCTTTCGGCCATCAGCGCCCTCATAGCGTTAGTGCCTTTCTACTATATCTGGAAGGTCATGCAGGAAGTGTTGGCAGTTGCGCCGGATTTCAGCCATGCGCAAAACCTGACCCGTAACGGCTGGATGGCGGTGCTGTTCGCAGTGATCGCGGTGTTGGTCTACATAGGCGCTCTGATGTGTTCCCACAAAGGGGCGTTCCGCATTGCCACCAACCTGCGCCTACAAACGATGGAGCATATTGTAAAGCTGCCGCTGGGGTTTGCAGAGCAATTCGGCAGCGGCAGGCTGCGCAAGATCGTCAATGAATCCAGCGCCGCCACCGAAACCTATCTGGCGCATCAACTTCCCGACCGTGCCAATGCCATTGCGACGCCATGCGGCCTTTTGGTTCTGCTACTGGTGTTCGACTGGCGGCTGGGACTTTTGAGCCTTGTGCCGGTAGTGCTGGGCTTTCTGATTATGATGACGATGACCGGAAAGAAAATGCAGGAAAAAATGAAAGAATACCAAAACGCTCTCGATGATATGTCCAATGAAGCGGTAGAGTATGTACGGGGGATTCCCGTTGTAAAAACCTTCGGGCAGACCATATTCTCCTTCAAAAAATTCAAGGATTCCATTGATAGGTATAAGGTGTGGGTGATTGCCTATACCAAGCAGCTTCGAGCACCCATGATGTTCTATACGGCAGCCATCAACGGCGTCTTTGCCGCGCTGATTGCCGGTGCGCTGATTTTTACCCAAGGCGGCGTTACCAAGGATTTCCTGCTGGATCTCATGTTCTATATCATCATTACGCCCATTATCTCCGTCACCCTCACCCGCATCATGTTCCAGAGCGAAAACGCCATGATTGTAGACGATGCCTTACAAAGAATCGACAGCGTATTGAATCTTAAAGTCTTTATTTCTTCCAGTTTTATTATCTGCCGCGTCGGCTATAAATTTGAAATCTGA
>CABQMV010000073.1 GCA_902465325.1 uncultured Oscillospiraceae bacterium | reverse complement strand
GGACCGGTACGCCGCCCGCCAGCGTAGCAATCGGACCATAGCAGACAAAGCTGGGAGAAGGGATCAGCACCTGATCTCCCGGACAGATAACCGTCCGCATAGCCAAGTCAATGGCTTCACTGCCTCCCACCGTAACAATAACCTCATGTTCCGGATCATAGTAAAGGGAAAAACGTCTGGCAAGATACGCAGAAATTTCCCGTTTCAACTCTATCATGCCAGCATTGGAGGTGTACTGGGTCCTGCCCTTCTCCAAAGAGCGAATCGCCGTGTTTCTGATATGCCAGGGCGTGTCAAAATCCGGCTCTCCGATCCCCAGGGAAATAACATCCTCCATACTCTGCGCAATGTCAAAAAGCTTCCGAATCCCGGAAGGAGATATGGCCGCCACTTTAGGATTAATTTTTTCGGAAGGGACAAAGGCATTCAAAACATCATCACCCGTCTTTCATCCCTGTGCTGGCCTTCCAGCATAATCCCATCCTCTTTATATTTTTTTAATACAAAATGAGTCGCTGTACTGAGTACCTGGTCCATAGGCGCCAGCTTCTCCGCCACAAACAGAGCCACATCGGTAAGGGTCCTGCCCTCTACAGTCAGAGCCAAATCATAGCCGCCGGACATTAAAAACACATTTTTCACCTGCTCGTACTGATAGCAGCGCTCTGCAATTTCGTCAAATCCCTTGCCGAACTGAGGGCTCACCTTTAACTCAATCATCGCAGTAACGTATTCCCTGTCTGTTTTCTGCCAGTTGATAACCGTCCTCTTCCCCAGTATGATACCTTCTTTTTTATATTGTAAAATAGCCGCCTCCACTTCATGGACATCGGCGTCTAGCATGGTGGCAATTTCCCTTGCAGTCAAATCCGCATTATTCTCAATTAATTCAAGTACACGGTGCATTCAAAATCAAACCCCTTCCTCTTACTAAACTATTAGGCTCTAATTGTACTCTAACAGCCAAAAAAAAGCAAACCAACAAAATGAGAAAAAACAGGCCTAAATAAACATGTAAATTGAATATTAATTTTAATAAATCATTTGCGCTAAAGGCTTGTAGATTTAGTAAATTCATGATACAATAACGGCAGTATATATAATAGTAAAATAAGGGATGTGAATGTATGAATCTGAAAGAAATCGCTAAAGCAGCTAATGTGTCTCCTTCCACAGTATCTTTTGTTTTAAACAATACAGGACAAGTGGGAGAGGAAACCAGAAAAAGAGTCAGCGCTCTGCTGATAGAGAACGGATATACCGTATCTCCCTACTACAGAAATAAAATCACGAAAGATTTTCGTTTTATTAAATTCAGCAGCCATTCTCTGCTGGTACAGGAAAATACCGGCTTTGTATCAGATATTATAGATGCAATTTACAAGGAAACAAAGCGTATGGGATATACCCTTCAAATGTCCACTGCCAATAGAGACACCATTGCGCAGACAGCGGAAACCGTAAAGGGGGATGAATCTGACGGTATTATACTCCTGGGAACAGAGCTGGAAGAACAGGATGTAAAGTATTTTGATCAGGTAAATAAGCCAATTGTAGTCGTGGACAACCACATGTCTATGCTGAACTATAACTCAGTGGATATGAACAATTATGAATCCGTCAAATTGTCTATTGACCACCTGGTAGAGCTGGGACACAGAGAAATCGGCTACATTTACAACAAGATTCCCAGCAGCAACTGCATTGCCAGAATAAACGCCTACCGCCAGATTATGACGGATATGGGACTTCCTTTTTCAGAAAAAAACATATTCAGGGTACGGCCTACCCTGTCTACCGCTTACGAGGATACGCTGGCTATGCTTAAAGACGGCGTAAAATTCCCAAAGGCGGTGCTGGCTACCAATGACAGTATGGCCATTGGCGCAATTAAAGCCTTTAAGGAATACGGATTAAAGGTCCCTGAGGACATTTCAATTGTAGGCTTTGATGATATTGCATTCTCTACCATCGTAGAGCCCGCGCTGACCACTGTCAAGGTCCCCTGTGCCGACATTGGCGTATGGGCAGTACGCCTGCTCTCTGACAGAGTTAATTATCCGGATGCCGCTGTAGCAAAGATTGAAGTCAGTGCCAAGCTGGCAGTTCGGGAAAGTACATGTAAAGCCTGAGAAAACCAACTGACATTGCAGGGACAAAGTCCCCAGATAAGCCCCGAGAAAAACTGCAAAAGCCTTTTCCCGGGGCTTCTTATGCCGCAAACCTTCTATAAATCCTGTTTATTTGAGGATACAAATTGATACAGACAAATAATAAAGGGGAAAAAATGATTGGATTAAAACGGGGAACCGTAAAACTGTGCGAACACGAAAAAGAATGGGAAATTGAAGCTCAGAATACAATTTTTTGTTTGAAAAAAATATTGGGGAATATCATAAAAGATATTCAGCACATCGGCAGTACTTCTATACCCTCCATAAAGGCAAAGCCGATAATTGATATTGCAATCGCAGTTGATGATTTCAGTGGCGTGCTTGCTTTTGAAAAAGAATTAAAGGACAACGGTTTTTACTACCGCCCAAACGTACAAGCCTCTCTCAAAAATCAATTATTGTTTGCTTGCGGCAGTTATTATGATGGCTCCGGAGACCTTCAAACACATTTTATCCACGTTGTTCTGACAAACAGTATGGACTGGATAAACTACATAAATTTTAGAGATACCCTTAACCGCATCCCTTCTGCAGCCAAAGGATATGAAGCTTTGAAAGTATCTCTCGCACTACAGGCGCCCATTGACAATGGCAGGGAAAAATACCTAAAGGGAAAGCACAATTTTATTGTTTATACTGTAAGAAAAGCGCTTGTCCATTCGTATCTTGGAAAAATAGTGGATATGAAAATAGACAGACCAATTGGAAGTATACATCCAAAACATATAGGCCTTATATATCCTATCAATTATGGACATATCCCCCATGTTTTTGGCGGTGACGGGCAGGAGCTGGATGTATATTTACTTGGAGTTGATATTCCGGTAAAGGAATATCAGGCCCGCATAATCGGAATTGTTCACCGTCATAATGACGTAGAAGATAAGCTTGTGGCAGCCCCTGAGGGAATGTACTTCTCACGAGAGGAAATAGCAGAAGCAGTTCGCTTCCAAGAACAATATTACGAAAGCATTATTGAAATCTGTCCCTGAGGGTCTATCTTTCGTTCGTTGTATAAACTTCTGAGGGTACAAAAAAGAGCGCTGGTAAAATACACTTCGTAAAGAAGATACTTTCATGAATGTCGTGAGCAAAAGGTTCCCCTTGTCAGGGAGCCTTTTATTTTTGGGTATGTTGGGATTTTGGAGTTAAAATCCAATGCTCACTATGCGTGTGGACATAAGCATTTTATCAAAAAAATCACCAAACAATTGATTGATCATATTATAATTAATGCCGCATTTTTGTGTCCAACGGTTGACAGGATGTGCAAAATAAGAACGGTCACTCAAAGGATAAAGCATATCCCGTTCTTTGGTATGTCCGACTGTAATACCGAATGAATCATCAGTATGAAGTATGTTTAGATATCCTAACATATCGATAAAAGCATCAATTTGTTTGATCGTCATTTTTAGCAGATTAGATTGCTTTAATGCTTTTCTGAGTTTTGACGGCGGTGTATTCTCTGGCAAAGATTCTATCAAGGCAATAAAAATTCAAATCATCTATTGATGAAGATGGTGTTGGTAATTTTATATATTTATCTATATCAGCAACATATTCTGCATTTACTTTTTCAGTTGGATTATCCTATATTTTCATAAAATAAATTTACAACAACGCCTGCTATAAGTGAGTCGAGCGCTACCATTCCGTTCTCTAATCTCCTTATTGAAAATTGCTTATAATCTTTTTTTGACATATTTGTTTCTCCGCTTACCCAATATTTTTTGGAAATCTTGAACTTCCAATTTCTGCTGAATTTTTGTGCAGGCATATTCTTTGTTGCTATCCTTTGAGCTTCAAGTCAAGCCTTAATATACCGTGTCATTCTTGACTGTCCGATCCTCTTGACCTGACCGTTTTTCACCATAACACTCAGTACCGACTCGACTGTGGTAGGACTGACATCGGGCAAAATATTACATATCTCTGCCTTTGAGATCGGTACAAGGCTATTGAGCACAGTCGCTTCGATTCTTGCTTTCTTTGTTATTTTGCTTCCATTTACTACCGCAAAGCGCTTATCAAGCTCCTTGTAGCACATATACAGTGTAGATAGGAAGTTTTCTATCAAGGGAATATAGGAATTTTCGTTCTCATGCCAACCAACAGAGGATTCACGTAATGCCTCGTAGTAAAACCCCTTATAATTATTGATTTGCTCTTCAAAGGACACGTACTTTCCTGCATCGTATCCGTTTTTATAGAGTAAAAGCAGGGTAAGAAGCCTCGACATTCTTCCGTTACCATCTCTGAACGGATGGATACATAGAAAGTCCAGTATCACGCAGGGAATCAAAAGCAGTTGGTTGATATTCGCATCGTTTCGTGCTTCCATATAGGCAAGCTCAAGCTGCTCCATCGCTTCTTCAACCTCTGTAGCAGGTGTGGGTTTGAACCGTACCTTTCTGTTCCCGTTTTTATCCTCTTCAATAATGTAGTTGTCGCCAGTCTTATACTTACCACCATATTCATATCCCGCGATCTGCATCATAGTTTCGTGCAATCTTAAAATATCCGACTGCCTCAGATCAAGAAGATCATAATTCAGATGAATAGCGTTAAGGGCATCGCGATAGCCGGCTATTTCACCTTCTGTGTGGTTTAAGGGCGCACTGTCCTGATTCACGATAGCGGCAATACGCTCATCGCTTGTAACGATGCCTTCAATGGCATTGGAGCTTTTCACTGACTGCACCTTTGCCACCGCTTCAAGCTCTGTAAATATTTTTGCATACTCCTGCTTTCTGACTCCTGTCATCGTTTTGAGCGAAGCAATGCTCGATGTCAGGTTGATAAGGTTTGCAGGCAGTAAACCGTTATTTAAAAATGAATAATCAAATTTTCTCATAGTGCACACTCCTTTTCTGCATATATTCTGCATTAATATATGCAGAAAGTCAAGATCCTCTGCACATATACCTTTTATATTATGTTCAGAAAAAACAGATCACAAAATGTTTTAAAAAAATCTGCTATTCCCCCCCTTGATGATTTGAAGATTTTTCCGTATTACTTAAGTAGAAGGGGTCTTCTACATTCCTATGTTTTTGATCTCCGGCAGATACGGTGTCTGTAACGGAGTCAAAATAAATCATTTAAACAGGAGGAATATTAAACAGAACACGAATCGCAAGGAATTGGTTCTGCCAGCAACGCGCTCGTTATCAATGGAGCCCAGGACAGAACGGAGATACGCTTGATGCGTCCAAATTGGCGGACACGGGCATATCTCCTTGAACGCGCAGAGCGTTATTATAACCCTACACCCCCTTGATCGCACCAAGGGTAATGCAAATAGCAGACGCAACAGCAAAAGACGGATGCAACAATAAATTGGCAAAAGCACAGATCATCCCAACTAACAAAGCACGGTTGTGCCGAGGGACAAAAGCCACAGCAAAGACAAATTGCAAACGAAAATGATCTTGTAACAACCGTCATCGCAACAGTATTGTGCGAAAAACACCTGTATCGGTGTGGACAAAAATCAAAAAGATTTGAGCAAATCGGGCTTCGGTAGCCCGCTGACCAAAATTTGATTTTCGTACCGAAAAGAACCTAAGTCTACGGATCTTTAATCGTTATGAAAGATCCCACCGAACGGAGCCTTAGTTGGGGGCTTCGTAGCGATCAATGATCGTCAATCGGTGAAGTGCGGAGGAAATGTTCCTCCATCCTTTAATAATATAGATTTTGCATGTCAAAGCGTACTAGAAGCTTTTCAAAATGGTAATACAGATGGAATTCCTGAATTTATAACAAACTTTTTTAAAGAAGATGATTAACGAGGTTTCCCCTACATCCTTTAATGACTTGATTCCGATATTAGATCTATCTCACGGAACCAGCGTTTGGCTCAATAATGCCCAAATATTGATTAAAAACGGTAAGTCTGTGAGCGAAGTGATTGCATACCGTGATGACGTGTTTGATTACATTCAGCATACAAAATTATGGAAGATACACGTCGAGCTATTTATGCCAGGGGTGGTGTTTCTGATGAAATGAAACAGCAATTTATATCACTTGGAATAGATGATTGGTTTTTAAAATCTATCGAAAAAATTCAATATATTTTCCCACGGACTCATAGTGTACTGTATGTTAAGTATGCATTGATCTTAATGTGGTATAAATTAAACTATCCGGAAGCTTTTGAAAGATATTTCTAAAAAGTTATTGCAAAAACACAAAATAAGTTTTCATAAAATAAATTTGTCTCTATTGTAATACACAACATACCATAACACAATCCGAAAGAAAAGGTTATCTTTAAAAAGTCACGAGGCACTCTCCGTAAGGAAGAGGGCCTCGTGGCAGCGCTTCTTTTTAATTCAATTCGTATTATTCATACAGCTTTGTCAGCTTTTGCAGATGCTCTAACTTATCCGCCGCATCCTTTTCCGCCTCCTGGAAGAGTGCTTCTGCTCTCTCCGGGAAAGCCTTCTGTAAGGACGCATACCGTACCTCGCCCAATATGAAATCCTTATAGCTTTCTGTCGGCGCCTTGCTGTCTAAGGTAAACGGATTCTTTCCTTCCTCAGCAAGTCTCGGGTCAAAGCGGAACAAATGCCAGTAGCCAGCGGCAACCGCTTTCTTCTCCTCCGTCATAGCCGTACTCATACCGCTCTTGATGCCATGGTTGATACACGGCGCATACGCAATAATAATGGAGGGACCCTGATAGCTTTCCGCCTCATGGAAGGCCTTCAGGCACTGGTTATAGTCTGCTCCCATAGCAACCTGTGCCACATATACATAACCGTAGCTCATAGCAATGCCAGCCAGATCCTTCTTCTTGACACCCTTTCCGGAAGCGGCAAACTGAGCCACTGCTCCTACAGGAGTCGATTTAGAAGCCTGACCGCCGGTATTCGAATATACCTCTGTATCAAATACCAGAATATTTACATCTCTGCCGGAGGCAATCACGTGATCCAATCCGCCAAAGCCTATATCATAAGCCCAGCCGTCTCCTCCAAAGATCCAGGTGGATTTCTTGGCCAGATAATCACTGTCCGCCATCACCGTCTTAATGGCCTTCGCAATACCGGACTTCTTAGGAACTGCCTTGAGAGCTGCTTTCAGGTTCTCGGAAGCAGAAACATTGGCCGCTCCATCGTCCTTTGTCTCCAGCCAAGCCTTCGCAGCAGCGGCAGCAGCTTTGTCCGCATCAGAATCAGCAATTTCCTGAACACTCTTTGCCAAGCGGCCGCGAATTGCATCCTGTGCCAAAACCATACCGTAACCAAATTCAGCATTGTCCTCAAACAAGGAGTTCTGCCAGGCAGGACCGTGGCCTTTCTCATTTACCGTATAAGGAGAGGCCGGTGCACTGCCGCCCCAGATAGAGGAGCAGCCAGTAGCATTGGCAATGTACATTCTCTCTCCGAAGAGCTGAGTAACCAGCTTGGCATAAGGAGTCTCGCCGCAGCCGGCACAGGCGCCGGAGAACTCCAGCAGCGGTTTCCGGAACTGACTTCCCTTCACCGTCGTATCTTTAAACTTATCTGCCACTTCGGCCTTAGGACCCATGGCCACCGCATAATCAAAACCAGACTGTACCTGCGTCTGTGTAGCAAATGGCTTCATAACCAGTGCTTTAGCGCCCTTCAGACCGGGACAAACATTCGCACAGGAACCGCAGCCAACACAGTCATAAGCAGAAACAACTACCGCAAACTTCATATCCGGCATCCCTGTCATGGGCTTCATCTTCATTCCCTTAGGCGCCTTGGCCACATCGCTCTCACTGAGAGCCGCAGGACGGATACAGGCATGAGGACATACATAAGAACAGAAATTACACTGAATACAATTTTCCGGCTGCCACTCCGGTACATCAATAGCGGTACCCCGCTTTTCATACGCCGCACTTCCCAGAGGAGTGGTACCGTCCGCATATTTCACAAAGGCAGAAACGGGCAGCTTATTTCCCTGCTGTGCATTGATAGGCTCCATCACATTGGTAACATAGTCAACCAGATCTTTATCGCCCTTTATTTTTGCCGCCTTCACAGGAGCGTCTTCTGCCGTCGCCCAGGTCTCAGGAACCTTTACTTTAATCAGTCCTGTCTGGCCCTTGTCAATAGCAGCATGGTTCATCGCAACAATCTTCTCTCCTTTTTTAGAAAAGGATTTGGTTGCCGCTTCTTTCATCAAAGTCACTGCCTTCTCTGCGGGAATTACCTTAGACAGAAGGAAAAACGCCGATTGCATAATCGTATTAATACGTCCGCCCAAGCCGATCTCTTTCGCAATACTCACCGCATCTATGGTGTAGAATTTGATTTTATTCTTCGCAATATACCGCTTCATTTTCGCAGGTAAATTCTTTTCAAGGCCGTCCATATCCCAGCCGCAGTTCAAAAGGAAGGTGCCGCCCTCTTTCAAATCCTCAACAATGTCATATTTATTGACATAGGAAGGATTATGACATGCTACAAAATCAGCCTTGCTTACCAGATATGAGGATTTGATTTTCTTCTTACCGAAACGCAGATGCGACACCGTAATACCGCCGGACTTCTTGGAGTCGTAGTCAAAATATCCCTGGGCATACATGTTCGTATTGTCACCGATAATTTTGATGGAGTTTTTGTTGGCGCCAACAGTGCCGTCCGCTCCCAGACCCCAGAATTTACAGGAGGTAGTCCCTTTCGGAGTGGTATCCAAATGTCCTGTAACCTTCAGAGAAAGGCCCGTCACATCGTCCTCAATTCCAATCGTAAACCGTTTTTTCGGTCTTGCGGCCTCCATATTCTTGTATACTGCCTGAATCTGGGCAGCTGTCGTATCCTTAGAGCCCAGACCATAACGTCCGGAATATACTTTGGCATCCGCAAATTTGGTGTCTCGGATAGCTGCTACAACATCCAGATAAAGAGGCTCACCCACAGAGCCCGGCTCCTTTGTCCTGTCCAGAACAGTAATGGTCTTCACTGTGGACGGCATAGAAGCAATAAAATGCTTAACAGAAAAAGGTCTGTACAAGTGTACCTTTACCATACCAACCTTTGCTCCTTTTGCATTCAGGTAGTCAATGGTTTCTTCAATGGTATCACACACAGAACCCATAGCAATGATAACCGTCTCCGCATCCTTTGCGCCATAATAATTAAAGAGCTTGTACTTTGTCCCAATCTTGGCATTTACCTGTTTCATATAGTCCTCTACGACTGCAGGCACTGCATTATAATATTCATTAGATGCTTCCTTTGCCTGGAAGAAAATATCCGGGTTCTGCGCAGTACCGCGAAGCACAGGATGCTCAGGATTCAAAGCACGGCGGCGGAATTCGTCCACAGCCTTGTGATCCAGCATATCATCCAGATCCTTATAGTCCCATACCTCAATTTTCGATACCTCGTGGGATGTCCGGAATCCGTCAAAGAAATGGAGAAAAGGAACCCGTCCCTTTATAGCGGATAAATGAGCAACTGCGCCCAGATCCATTACCTCCTGGACATTAGCGGCACAGAGCATAGCGTATCCTGTCTGACGGCAGGCATATATGTCACTATGATCGCCAAAAATGGACAAGGCATGGGTCGCCAGTGCTCTGGCCGACACATGAATAACGCCCGGCAGCAATTCGCCTGCCATTTTATACATATTGGGAATCATCAGAAGCAGACCCTGTGATGCCGTATAAGTAGTGGTCAGAGCTCCCGCTGCTAAAGAACCGTGAACGGCGCCGGCCGCACCCGCTTCTGACTGCATCTCCGTCACCTTCACCGTCTCGCCAAAAATATTCTGCTTACCGGCTGCCGCCCATTTATCTGTCTCCTCTGCCATGTTGGAAGAAGGAGTAATGGGATAAATGGCTGCCACATCGGTAAACGCATAAGATACATGAGCCGCGGCACTGTTGCCGTCCATGGTTTTCATCTTACGTGCCATAATAATATATCCTCCTAAATATAAAAAATTGAATGTTACAAATAATAAACTCTAACTCTGAAATTTTAGTTCATTTATGGTGCTTTGTCAAGGCTTTGACGCCCGCTGCCTCCCCCGCGCCTATTAAGAAAGAAGCCTCAAATGAAATCATTGCTTTTACATCAGAAAAAGGTTATACTTAATAAATAAAGGAAAATTTCATTAGGAGATTGGTATGAAGAGGAAACTAATTCTTTTAGTTGTATTAAGTTTTATTTTTGTCTACACCGGGGCTCTATTCGATCAAGTATATGACTCCGATATGCTCTATGCTGCTCAGGCAACACCGGAAGCAGATGAAACAG